>CAZRAU010000031.1:12612-27787 GCA_964598025.1 uncultured bacterium | reverse complement strand
TGCCTTGCGGCGTTTCCAGTGGCAATCAAAGTTCTCGACATGGTTGGTGAGCATTGCGCGCAACAAGACGTATGACTATCTCAGGGGGCTCAAACGAAGGCCCACGATTTCAATGAGCGCTCCCATAGACGATAGAGACGATGACATGGAGAAGGTGTTGGCGTCGGATCTCGATCTTGCGCACGATCTGGAGGTGCGCCTGACGACGGAGGAAGCTCTTGAGTTGCTTCCCGTCAAAGAGAAATTGATCTTGAAACTCTGCTACATAGAGGGTATGAAAGAGAGAGAGATCGCTCAGTTGCTCGATCTCTCGGTGGATGCGGTATCCGCCAGAAAATCCAGGGCGCTGAAAAAGATAAGAAGCTTAGTCATAGAAGGTGAAGCCTGATCGTCATATAGAAAGGTGAGGTTATGAAAGATCGATGTCTCACAGACGAGGAGATGAGTGCCTACGTTGATGGAGTGGTGGACACGGATCTCCGCATGAGGATCGAAACGCATCTTGCGGAGTGTGCGGTCTGCCTTCACCATGTTGCCGAACTCAAGGAGTTGGTGAGCCCCCAGGTCGTTTACGCGGCAGTGCCCACCGCAGAGGCCTTATCCAAGGCTGAAGACATCATATCACAATATGCCGGCCCGGCATTTGGTTTCGATATCACGGTTGCCCTCAGGCAAGGGCTCTGCAAGGTGCTCGAGACAACCGGCGATCTTCTGGCGCCGAGAGCGCTCTCTCCCGTGTCTATCAGAGGGGAAAGCCGGACCGAGCTTACACCCAGAATAGCCAAGTCGCTTTCGGGGTACCTCGTGACCGTCGAGTTGCCGGCCCGTAAAGGCAGGCTCCTGCCCAAGGTTATGGTGGTGCACGAAGTGAGCTCGGACAGGCCCGACGGCATTAAGATAAAACTCTACTCTCCGGGGGCATGCGAGACCAAGTACACCGAGAGCGGAGTGGCCGCATTCGAGCCGGTAGGCTCCGGGGATTATACAATCGACATAGAGGATATCGGGACTATTGAGCTGGAAATCACTCCCTAGCCCGGCGCCCCAGGAATACCCATCTGCTGCGTTGCCCCCGTTTCCCCGTCAGGTTCTCATTCGTCGTGACGGGAGTCTCGACGCTACGCGCACAGAGCCGGGGCGGAGCCGTTCGGTGCATAGCCTCATGGTGACAATCGGCGGGGGACGCTACGATGTCCGGGTAGCGTTCGGCGTTGACTACTCCCGTGCTTGTGGCTTACCCTCCTTGCGGAGGATGCCGTCTTGGAAAACATCGACATCGCCCGCATCTTCGACGACATAGCGGACATACTTGAGCTCAGGGGTGAGAACCCCTTCCGCATAAGGTCCTACCGCCGCGCCGCGAGGGTGATCCGTGACATGCCGGAGGATGCCAAAACGCTCGTCGCCGAGGGCCGGATCACGGAGGTCCAGGGCATCGGAAAGAGCCTCGCCGAGAAAATAGAAGACATAATAAAGACCGGGACCACGCAGTCCTATGAAGAGATAAGGAAGGACGCGTTCTACCATCTCGCAGATCTCTTGAACATCCCCGGGATCGGTCCCAAGCTGGCGGTCAAGCTCAACCGGGAGCTCGGAGTCGAGACCGTGGACGATCTCGAGGAAGCCGCCCGCAAGGGCAGACTCCACTCACTGGAGGGGATGGGTGAGAAGCTCGAGGAGAAGATCCGCAAGGGCATAGCGCAATACAGGCGGAGCACCGGCAGGTTCACGATCGCCGACGCCAGTACCTATGCCGAGGCCATCGTCAAAACCCTCAAGCAAGTAAAGGGTGCATCGAGGATCGACATAGCAGGCAGCCTGAGAAGGATGCGGGAGACCATAGGGGACATCGACATTCTGGTGATATCGAAATCGGCCGGCCCCATAATGGATGCGTTTACATCGCTGGACTCCGTGGCCGAAGTGCTGGCCAAGGGAGACACCAAGTCGAGTGTTCGCTTGAGATCGGGCATCCAGGTGGACTTGAGGATCCTCCCCCAAGCCGACTACGGGGCCGCACTTCACTATTTCACGGGTTCCAAGGATCACAACATAGTAATAAGGGACCGGGGCAAGCGGATGGGGCTCAAGGTGAGTGAATATGGCGTATTCGACACCAAGACCGGCAAGAAGACGGCCGGAAAGACCGAGAAGGAGGTCTTCAAGGCGGTGGGGCTTCCCTTCATTCCCCCCGAGCTCAGAGAGAACAACGGCGAGTTTGAAGCCGCCGAGAGAGGCGACCTTCCCCACCTCATAGAGCTCGACGACATAAGGGGTGACCTTCAGATGCACACCAAAGCCACGGACGGCATGAATACAATCGAGGAAATGGCGCGATACGCAAGACGGCTCGGTTACGAATACATAGCGATAACCGACCACTCCAAGGCGGTCAGGGTGGCAGGCGGTCTCGACGACAAGGAGCTGGCCGCCCATATAAGGGCCATCCGCAAAGCCAACAGCAAGGTGGAAGGAATAGATATACTCGCGGGGGTCGAGGTGGATATTCTCAAAGACGGCAGGCTCGATCTTTCCGATGAGGTGCTGTCGGAGTGTGATGTCGTGCTTGCCGCGGTGCATTCCGGCTTCAGCATGCCGCGCCAGGAGATGACCGAGAGAGTGAAGCGCGGCATTGGGAATCCCCTTGTCAACATCCTGGCTCACCCCACGGGAAGAATCATAAACGAGCGGGAACCTTTTGAGATCGACATCGAGGAGACGATAAGGGAAGCCAAGGCCCGAAACGTGGCCCTGGAGCTCAATGCATATCCTACCAGGCTGGACCTTAAGGATGTTCACTGCCGTGCGGCCAAAGAGGCGGGGGTGAAGATTTCCATCAATACCGACTCCCATGCGGATCTTCAGCTGAAGAACATGCGATACGGCATAGCGACTGCCAGGCGGGGTTGGCTTGAGCCCGAAGATGTCATAAACACCTATAGCCTCGCCAGGCTCAGAGAGTTCCTGGCCAGGCGAAGGCGGTAGCCGACGTGACCAAGCAGCCGGCAAGAGATGAGGCCCGGAAGGAGATCGAACACCTCCGGGAGCAGATCGACCACCATAATTACAGCTACTATGTTCTCGACGCCCCCGTCGTTAGCGACCAGGAATACGACCGCCTTATGCGGCGGCTCGAGGAACTGGAAGGCCTCTTCCCCAATCTCGTGACTCCCGAGTCGCCCACGCAAAGGGTCGGCGCCCCGCCGCGCGAAGAATTCGGCACCGTCAGGCACTCGATCCCGATGTTGAGTCTCCAGAACGCCCTGACCGCCGATGATCTTGTGGAGTTCGACGGACGGGTGAAGCGGTTTCTCAAGATGGAGCATCTCAGGTACGTCGCCGAACCCAAGATCGACGGGCTTGCAGTTGAGATCGTGTACCGCGACGGGGTCTATGCCCAAGCGTCCACCCGCGGGGACGGCTACGCGGGCGAGGACATAACGGAGAATCTGCGGACGGTACGCTCTCTACCCCTGCGGCTCATGAGGAAAGAGAAACACGTCCCGTCACTCCTCGAGGTTAGAGGCGAGGTCTATATGGCGAAGCAGGATTTCATCCGGCTGAACAAGAAGAGGGAAGAGGAAGGTGAGCCCCTCTTCGCCAACCCGAGGAACGCCGCGGCGGGCTCGGTCCGCCAGCTCGATCCCTCGGTCACGGCAAGCAGAAACCTCGACATCTTCCTATATGCGTTGGGGCGTGTCGAGGGAGGGAGTTTCGAGACCCACTGGGAGGTGCTCGAAGCCTTCAAGGCATGGGGCCTGCGGGTCAATCCTGAGATCAGGATTTGTGAGAATGCCGAAGCCGCAGTGGAGTTTCACAAGCGGCTGGAGGCCCGCCGCAAGCGATTGGACTATGAAATCGACGGCGTGGTGCTCAAGGTGGATTCCCTCTCACTCCAGGAGACGCTGGGGCAGATATCCCGCAGCCCAAGGTGGGCCATAGCCTACAAGTTCCGACCTGAACAGGCCACAACCGTGATAAGGGACATAAGGGTCCAGGTCGGAAGAACAGGCGCCCTTACGCCGGTCGCCACAATGGAGCCGGTCCGCATCGGCGGTGTCGAAGTCAAAAGCGCGACCCTTCACAATCAGGACGAGATCGATCGCAAGGACATCAGGATCGGAGACACGGTTATCGTGCAGCGCGCAGGCGACGTCATCCCCGAGGTGGTCGCCGTGGTAGAAGAGAAGCGGACCGGCAAGGAGAAGAAGTTCACGGTCCCGGACCGGTGCCCTATATGCGGATCGGGCGTCTATAGAGACCCTGAAGAAGCGGTGTCCCGCTGTACCAACATGTCGTGTCCGGCCATAGTGAAACGGTCCATCCGGCACTTTGCCTCCAAATCGGCCCTGGATATCGACGGGCTCGGGACCAAGATAGTCGATCAGCTGGTGGATACCGGTCTGGTCGCGACGGTGGCCGACATCTTCAGACTCACAAAGGCGGACCTCACAGGACTCGAGCGGCTGGGCGAGAAGTCCAGCGACAACCTTCTCAGGGCCGTCGGTAAGAGCAAGCAGACCACGCTGGCGAGGCTGATATATGCGCTGGGCATAAGACATGTGGGCGAGCATGTCGCAGGAGTGCTGGCGGAGGAGTACCGCAGTATGGAAGAGATCGAGAGGGCCGGTCTCGAGGAACTGACCGCGATCCGCGAGATCGGTCCGAAGGTGGCGGAAAGCATCCACGCCTTCTTCCGTGAGGGCCGCAACAGGGATGTGATAAGCGATCTCATCAATCTCGGTGTGGAATACGGCAGGCCCGTAGCAACGGCCGACGGCAAGCTGGCCGGCAAGGTCTTCGTGTTCACCGGTGCGCTTACGGGTTTCACGCGCAGCGAAGCCAAACGGCTGGTCGAGGAGCTCGGCGGACGGGTCGCATCGGGCATCAGCAGCAAGGTCGACTACGTCGTGGTGGGTGAGGATCCCGGCTCGAAACTTGAGCGGGCCGGACAACTGGGAATCAAGACCATCGATGAGCACGAATTCAAGGCCATCACGTCCTCATAGGCCGGCCGTCATCCGGGTCGGGACCTCTGAAGACCGCCTGGGCCCGTCCATCATATGTGCAGTTCGATGACGTCGCCGTCCTCAAGCTCGTAGTGCTTCTCGACGGGTTGGCCCTCAAACTTGGTATGACCCCACACCCGTGCGAACTTGAGGTTCTCCTTGAAGTCCTTGTGAATCGTACCCGCTATCTCGACAACGGTGGTCCCCTTCTTCACCACATATGGCCTGGACATGTCCGCGGGCTTGCCGGGGATCTTGGTATAGACTCGTACGAGCGACAGCCAATCGAAGATCGCCGTCCTCAATTCCTCGAGACCTTCACCGGTTGAGCAAGAGACCGCGGTCACCGGGATATCCCCCACCACGGGCGTAAGCAGGCCCACCATGATGCTGATCCCACCCAGTTCCTTCTTGTTGATTATGAGGCGGGTCTTCTTCCGGACTGTTCTGAAATCCAGACGGTCTTCATCGACGTCGGCTTCCGGGGCAAGGACGATACTAGAATCATCGAGATGCTTGAGCAGCGCCTTGGCCGCCCCGTCGGGGTCGATCTCATCCAGCCCGACCACCAGGAGTACGAGGTCGCACTCCCTTATTATGTTGGACAGCCAACCTTCGTAATATGACTCCGTGATAGGCGGCATGTCCACCAGTTGGATCTGGATGTCTTTGAAGGGCATCATCGCAGGTGCCGGTTTGTGCGTCGTGAAAGGGTATTCGGCGACCTCAGGTTCTGCATGAGTGAGTGCCGCCACGATGCTGCTCTTGCCGGAGTTCGGGGGACCCAGAAGCACAACCTGCCCCGCCCCTTCTTTCTTCACGGAATCGGTATGCCGCCTGCCCGTCTTCCGGGTTTGCTCCGCCTCCTCGTTCAGCTTCGAGATCTTCCGCTTGATGTCCGCCTGGAGTTTCTCGGTGCCCTTGTGCTTGGGTATTACGGAGTACATCACCTTGAGCGCGTGGATCTTGTCCCTGGGGGTCTTGGCTTCACGATACTTCTGCTCCGCCTCAAAATACTGGGGCGTAAGATTTGCGGGCATGCCTCCCTCCTGCCACAATCTTAGCGCACCCACCCCATCCCTTTCAAGCCCCCGAGGTTGATTCACGCGCGATACTGCCGAGTCCCTCAGGGCGAACAGGATCCCAAGGGCATAGAAGCCGGCCACCAGGCGCTACAGCGGCCGGAGCGCAGCCAACCGCCGCGATAGACTTGAATAGTCGGCGACCAACTCCTATAATCCTCTGGAGTCTCGACAACGGACTGCGAAAACCGGAAGGAGGTAACCCATGGAAAGGCTGCGGATCTCGGTTCTCCTTATCGTTCTCGGCCTGATACCCATCATTGCCACGGCCCAGACCCTGGAGGACAGGGTCACGGAGTTCACATTGGATAACGGCATGAAATTCATCGTGGCCGAGCGGCACATGGCCCCTGTGTTCTTCGGTGCCATCATCTTCAGGGTTGGCAGCATAAACGAGCGAGACGGCATAACAGGCATATCACACCTTCTTGAGCACATGATGTTCAAGGGGACCAAAACCGTGGGCACCAAGGACTTTGCCGCGGAACGGAAGTACCTGGAACAAGAGGACCGCATAGCCGCCCGGATGCAGGACCTGAAACACCGGATCGGACCCTGGAGGCTGGAGATATTCGATGATTTCGCCAGACAAACCGTCGCTTCCCTGCCGGAGGACAGGAAAGCGGAGATCGGAAGCGACAGGATCAAGGAGCTTTCTGTACTCACGGAGATCATGGAATCCACCGAGAGCCTACCGCCCGAATCCGATCTCTATCCGACGCTGGCTCGAGAGGGCGAAACGGACTATGTGAGACTCTATGCGGACCTCAAGCGCAGCGAGCTGGAGATGGAGAAGGTCTTGGTGGAACACAAGGGCCTCATAATCTCGGAGGAACTCTGGGACGCCTACCTCCAGAACGGCGCAAGGATGATCAATGCTTTTACTTCCAATGACATGACGGGGTATATCGCCTACGTCCCGGCCAACAGGTTGGAGCTCTGGATGATGCTCGAGTCCGACCGCATCAGGGACCCGATCTTCAGAGAGTTTTACTCCGAGCGTAACGTGGTGGCCGAGGAGAGACGCCTTCATGAGAACGACCATGAGAGCGTACTCTATGACGAGCTGATGGCAGCCGCTTTTCAGGCCAGTCCCTACAGAAGGCCGGTGGTCGGCTGGATGAGCGACATCCAGACAATCACCAGAGACGAGCTCAAGGAGCACCAGAAGAGTTACTATGCCCCGAACAACGCATTCGCCATGCTCGTGGGGGACCTCGATCCGGGACTTGTCAAAGAGATGGCCGAGGAGTATTTCGGGTCCATACCGGCCCAGGAGCCACCCGATCCCATAGAAACACGTGAGCCCGAGCAGAGAGGTGAGCGCCGTGTGACGGTGGAGTTCCCGGCCAATCCCGAGGTCATGATCGGGTACCACGTGCCGACCAAACCCCACCCGGACAGCTATCCCATCGACGTGCTGGCCTCCG
Source organism: uncultured bacterium (assembly GCA_964598025.1). Taxonomy (GTDB): domain Bacteria; phylum Arandabacterota; class Arandabacteria; order Arandabacterales; family Arandabacteraceae; genus JALGWN01. The sequence continues at coordinate 20,266 of CAZRAU010000031.1, read as the reverse complement.
TTCTCAGCGAAGGACGAACATCGCGATTCTATAAGAAGATATATGAAGAGATGGCACTCACATCCCGAGCGCCGGCGATCACTTTCGAGCCCGGTGAGCGTCTGGACAACCTCCTGGTGATCCAGGCGGTACCAAGATACCCCCATACTACCGAGGAAGTGGAGGCAGCGATCTACGCCGAGATAGAGGCCATACGGAGTGAGCCGCCCACAGAGAGGGAGCTCGAGCGAGTCAAGAACATGCTGGATGCCGGCCTTGTGCGGATGCTGGGCAGCAATCTGGGGATCGCCTTCAGCATAGGTTCCAGTGAAGCCTTCCGCGGTGACTGGCACGCGTTCATGGAAGACATGGAGAAGGTCAAACAGGTGGCCGCCGACGACGTCTCGAGGGTCGCCGCCGAATACCTGGTCGCCAGGAACAGGACTGTCGCTACCCTGGTCAAGGCCGACGGTGGCGAGGCGGTAGAAGAAGAGGTGGATTTCAGGACTCTGATGGAATGGGTGCGTTCGCTTCCCGAGGACGAGCAGAAGGAGATCCTCGGCCGGGTCCAGTCGATGACCGATGCGGAGCGTACTGAATACGCCCGCGAACTTCTAAAGAGAATGAAATCCGAGCAAGAGTGAGAGGAGGCTCAAGATGAAGAAGACGCGTTCCATGAAAAGAATAGTCCTGCCCATGGCGTTTATCGGTCTGGGCCTGATGCTCTCGCCGGTCGATACGGTCCATGCGAACTTGCCCAGGCAGCTTGAGTTTCCGCCGATAGAGTTCGAAATCCCCGGGATAGACACGCTGGAGTTCTCGAACGGACTGCACGGTTATCTAATGGAGGACCATACGGTCCCCTTGATCAACATCATTATCATGTACAAAACCGGCTTTCCTTCCGAGGACAAAGTCGGACTCGACCAGATAGCGGGTTGGGCCATCCGTAACGGGGGGAGCGCTCAGTACCCGAAGGACGTTGTGGACGACGCACTTGAATTCATCGGAGCTTCAATAGAAAGCGATGCCGGCAACCAGGTCGGCCAGATCAGGGCCAATTTCCTGACTAAGGATACCGAGACGGTGCTTGCGGTCTGCGCGGACCTCATCTTGAACCCCGCGTTCGAACCCGACAAGATCGAACTTCGGAAGAACAACACCGTGGAGGCCATAAGAAGAAAGGCGGACGATCCCAACTCACTCGGGCGCCGGGAGTTCGCCAAGGTGGTCTACGGAGACCACCCGTTGGCCTGGGAGCCTACGGCGGCCTCGGTATCGAGCATCACGAGGGAGGACGTGATCGCCTTCCACCGCATGTACGTGAGACCGAACAATGCCGTGATCGGCATCTCCGGAGACATAAGCGGCAAGGAGGCCGTGGATCTCTTGGAACGATTCCTTGGAGACTGGGAACCGGGCGGTGAAACGCCCGTCTTTCCGGAGATGGAGTACCGTATCGCACCCTCGGTCAACTACATCTACAAGGATGTCAACCAGGCATACATATGGGCCGGGCACCTTGGGATGAACAGCCATAATAAGGACCGCCCGCTCGCTGAGATTATGAACTACATCCTGGGAGGCGGGTCTTTCACTTCCTGGATCACCCAGCGGGTAAGGGCCGATGAGGGCCTGGCATACAGTGCCGGATCGACGTTTGGGGCGAGTCCGTGGGGCTACGGCCTTTTCACGGCCTCATGCCAGACGCGGAGCGATGCCGCAATGAGGGCCCTTGGTCTTATGATCGAGCAGATCGAGAAGATGAAAGAAGCGGGGCCCTCGGAAGAAGAGGTTGCGGATGCCAAGGAATCCATGATAAACAGTCAGGTATTCGACTACGAATCCGCCGACCGGATAGTCCGGAGGCTCGCCTGGTACGACACAGTGGGCTTGCCGCTTGACACGCTGGAACGCGAGTTCGAGTCGTACAAGGCTGCTACCGTGGAGGACGTGGGCCGGGTGGGAGCCGAATACCTGTATCCGGAGGACTTGGTGATCATGGTTGTGGGCAATAAGGATCTCTTTGACAGGCCGCTCAGCGATTTCGGGGAGATCAACATCATAGAGGTAGAAAAGGAGGTGGAGTGAAAATGAGAATCTGTCGGATTGCGTTGCTCTGTCTGCTTGTCGCTTTTGCCTTGACTCCGCTCCGTGCCGAGGAATCGGACCCGCCCACCAAGGTGTATCTTAAGCATACCGAGCCTCACAGCATGGCAACCATGAAACACATGGGCCCTTACACCGGCGTGCCGCAGGTGATAAACAGGATCGCCAAAGCGATAGGAGAAGGCGGATACAGCCAGGCCGGACCAACTATGGTCGCCTATTACAACGATCCCGGGCAAACACCTGAGGAGGAACTGCTCTGGGAGGTCCGTGTTCCGGTGGCCTACCCGGGTCCCATAGGGTCCGCCGAGAATGACGAGATGGGTTTCAGGTACTTGGACCCCATGTTCGTGGCCTATACCTATCATATCGGGCCCTATGCGGAAGTGGGGACCGCTTACATGGAGCTCATGCAGTGGGTCGACCGCAACAAGTACCAGATAATCGGCCCTCCGGTCGAAATCTACTGGAGCGACCCTGCAAACGTCACCGAGGACAGGTTGGTCACCGAGATCCAGTTCCCCGTCCTGGAGAAGAAGATACCCGGAGGCATAGCTGAATAGACAATGGGGTCGGGTCTTGAGAATCGAATTCATCCCGTAGATTCAATCCTCAAGATCCGACCCCTCTCTCTACCGATAGAGGACGTGTTCGAGCTCCTCCTTTGTCTGATCGATGGTCTTTCCCGAGGCCAATGCAAGCTCTCGGGACAGTGTCCTGAAAGCGGTATTGGCGATCTCGGTCTCTCGGACATTCAGTGACTTCTTTGTGGAAAGCCGGAAGAGGTCGCGCACGGTCTCGGCCAAATCGATGGGATCCCCCGAGAGCACCTTGTCCTTGTAATACTGGGCGCGCTCTTTGGCCTTCATGCCGGTCTTGAATCGCGCCCTGCCTTTTAGGGTAGCGTAGACTTTTCTTGCCATGTACTTCGAAATGGGCTTCCTCACCTTGGTCTTCTTGAGCCGCTCCTCCGGCACCCATACGGTCATATGCATTGCGGGAAACCTTATGCGTACTCCCATGACCCTGCCTCTCGGGAGCTTCTTTGCTTTGATCTCGATTATCTTACCCAAGCCATACTTCGGATAGACGATGTCCTGGCCGACTTTGAACTCCATCACACCACCTCCTTGCCCGCCTTCTTAGGACGGGGCATCCCTCTTCATGAGAAGCAAGTCCTCTTTCTTTATGTCGAGGGTTCTGATCGGGAACGGAATTACTATTCCTTCCTCCTTGAAACGCTTGTGAAGTCGTTTGACATACTCGCTTTTGAGCAGGTATTGAGTAACGAATTCATCGACCCTGAGTACCACCGTGAAGTCTATGCTTGAATCACCGAAGGTATGGAACCGAATCAAGGGCGTGAAATCCTCTTTCCCCCCTTCCACCTCCCTCTGTACCTCCTCCCCTACCTCGCGCGCCACACGCTCCACATGCTCCAGATCGCTGTTGTAATGCACACCCACCTCAATCAGGACCGACATCTCCTTGACCGGCAGGTCATGGTTGGTTATGTTGGAATCCATCAACTTCGAGTTCGGAATGACGATTAGATTGTTCGGAAGTGCCCGTATGGTGGTGCTCCGCCATCCTATCTTGGTGACATAGCCTCCCTCCCCCGAGTCCAGCTGGATGTGGTGCCCCACTTCGATGGGACGATCCACAAGCATCTGTACGCCTGCGAAGAAGTTGGTGAGGGGTGACTGGAGTGCAAGCGCAACGGCCAGACTGGCCACGCCCAATGACGCCAGCAGAGGCGTTATTGATACGTTGGCGGTATCCAGGATGATGAGGAGGGCCATGAGGACTATGACTCCTCGCACCGCGGTCTGGACAATCCCGGCGGAGGTCTTCAGATGTTCAGCCTTCCTCGCGTGGCGCCAGAGAAGGGTCTTGGTCAGGGCGTCAAAGAACAGCACGCCCGCCAGGATGACGGCGATTTTTACGGCGAGACTGAGGCCGCGGTCCCACTCCGCGGACAGCGGCAGGACCTTTCCAAGGATCAGGCCGCCGGTCGCCAGTATGACCACCGCCAGAGGCGCCCGGAGGGCTTTGAGGATGATATCGTCGATATCGGTGGTTGTGCGATCCGCAAGCCGCCGGACCCTACTGTAAATTATTCTTACTACAATAGTTAGCCCGACACACCATGCGATGAAGACCAGAGGGCCGACCACCCATGGTGAGCGCAACCCGTCGAGAAAGAAATCCAGAGACACTCACCCCCTTGGGCCAATGATACCATATCCGCCGTAGGTGTCAAAGATTTATGACAGAAAGTGGGCCCCCGGTGAATTAGGCTCTTGACTTTCCGGCCTTGTGACGACAGAATGTATTGGTTTTAAATGGAGAGGTACCGGGAATGACTTACCTAATGGAAACAACGGGATGCACTGCTTGAGACTGTTCACGCTGTTCCTCATATTGGGTCTGCTTGCCGCCCCCGTGGCCTTCGCGGATCCCGGAAACCTGACGGGCAAGGTCCTGGACGGCAAGACCGGGGACGCCCTGCCTTTCTCCAACGTGGTAATAGTCGGCACGCCGTATGGTGCCATGTCAATGGAAGACGGCTCTTTCTTCATCAGGAACATCCCGGAGGGCACCTATGCGGTCCGGGCCTCCTACATGGGCTATGAGCATGAGGAACAGGACTCGGTGACCATCACGGCATTCAGCACCACCGAGGCCGATTTCCGTCTCTACAGGACCGTGCTCCGGACGACCGAGGAGGTGCTTGTAACGGCCGAGCGCCCCATGGTGGAAGTGGATGTCCCCACTACGGTTAGGAGCATCAACGAGGAACAGCTCAGAGAGATGCCGGTCACGGACATCCAGGACGTGATGGGGCTCCAGGCCGGTGTGGTCCAGAGCGACGATGAGATTCACATAAGGGGCGGCCGTACCGACGAGACGCTCTACATTATAGACGGCGTTCAGATGAAAGACCTGATCTCCGGCAAGTCGTCCGCTTTGGATGTGAGCGCCCGGTCGGTTGCCGAGATGGATGTCATAACCGGCGGCTACAGCGCCGAACACGGGCAGGCCCTTTCCGGCGTGGTAAACGTCAAACTCAAGGAGGGCGGCAGCAAACATCACGGCTATTTCGACTACTCAGGCGACCATGTGCCCTTTAAGAAGACCGATCTCGATTATTTCATGACCGACCGCTTCGAACTGGGGTTTGACGGCCCCGAGCCCCTGTCCTCCAGGGTACTGCCGAAGATGGGGCTTCGCATACCCGGCCAGGTGACGTACTCCGTTGGGTTCTCAGGGAGATTCACCGATACCTACCTGCCATCGATCAGCGACATACCGGGCTCAAAGGGGCTGATATCCTCCTACAAGGAGGACTTCCTCGGCATCAAGATCAGTTACAAGGGCATGGCCCCGAGGGCGGACAATACATGGCAGGGCTTCGGCAAGTTGGCCTGGAGACCTTCTTCACAGCACAAGTTCGGGCTCTCCTTTACCAAGTCCATCTCCATCGATCAGGGCTATTCCCGTTATGACCCTTATGATGTCACCAGAGAATACTCGGGCTACCAGCATCAGTGGTCGCGGTATCTGGATAGCGCCGTAGTATATACGGAAGATTCCAACAGCCTGGTCCTGAGCTGGAACCACATCCTGAGCAAGAACACTTTTCATTCCTTGAGGGTTTCCAGGTTCTTCAATGCGGTGCACGCCGATGTTGCGGGCAAGCTCTGGTACGATTACTGGGAGCCGGATGACGAGGGCCGGCTGGGAGAGAACGATACGCCGTTCTTTGTGGAGACCGGCTATCAGGACCTCTGGCACGACCGCTACACCGAGACCGCCAACCTGTCCTGGGACATCACCTCGCAGATCCCGCCTCACCACCAGTTCAAGGCGGGCGTCGATGCCTCCTATGAGAACATCCAGTATATCATCATCGGGCGCCCCTGGGTCCCCGACCCTGACAGCCTGGGAGAGTTCCATGACATCTTCCACATTTATCCCAACCGGGGCGCCTTGTATCTTCAGGACAAGATCAGCTTCGAGGGCCTGATCGGAGAGCTGGGCATCCGGTATGACTACTGGTTCCCTGGCGCCCAGGTGGAGAGGGCCATCGAAGACACGACGATATTCTCGATAACCGAGACGACCCGGAGGAATTTCTATCGGGATACCCAGGAGATATTCGGGCACCGGTTCAAGGGACACCTCAGTCCCCGGGTCGCCATCTCCCACCCCATAACCGATCGGGACAACCTGTTCTTTAACTACGGGCACTTCTCCCAGGTACCCAGCTACATCTGGATATATTCCAAGCTTTCATCGGTTTCGAGCGAGCGCTTCCCCCTCATTGGAAACCCCAATCTGAACCCTGAGATATCAGTAGCGTATGAGATCGGCGCAAGGCATCAGTTCACCGAGACCGTGGCGGCGAACTTCACGCTGTTCTACAAGGACATCTATGATTATCCGACATCCACTCAGTTCGAAAAACCCGGCGTGGGCGAGATGTATATTTACCGGAACCTCGACTACGCCAGATCCCGCGGAATCGAGATCGAGATAAGAAAGAAGAAGCGCGGGAGGTACGGCGGCTCGATTGTATATACATACTCCCTTGCCACGGGAAAGAGCTCCGATCCCAACACCCTGAAGCTTATCCAGGAGCAGGGCGGCGACGTGGGTGCGCGTGAGGCCAGCCTGGCAGAGGAGTACCTTTGGTGGAACCGCCCCCACAAAATCAATCTCAATTTCACCATGAGTGTCACGGAGGATGACAAGATAGCATTGCTCGGGCTTGCGCTCCCTTCGGACTGGAACCTCAATCTGCAATGGCTGCTGCAGAGCGGCAAGGCATACACCCCGGTGGTGAACGAGCGCGAGACCGGGAAACGCTACTCCAAGAACGGTCCGGCCGACAATGTCCTGGATCTCAGGTTCACCAAGTACCTGACCCGGGGCCCCCTCAAGTACAGGGCCTTCCTCGAGGTCGAGAACGTCTTTAACAACCGGAGAGTGAGAAAGATCGATTACGAAACCGGCAAGGCTCCCAAGCTCGGAGTGGGTTCCTACCGGGATAGTGCCGGGAGCCAGTATGTGATCTACCAGCTGAGCGATCCCAGCTATTACGGCCCGCCGAGGCAGGCTACGGTGGGAATGGGTATAGAATGGTAATCAGGCTGTTGGAAAACACTCGTTTGCCGCGTTCGCTGCCACAGAAGCGGCAACGCTACACCCCGGCGCTGTGGTGTACCAGGGAGTGCGCCTCGCGCCCGAAGCCTTCGCGTGCCGTGCATCTCGGTGGTCTTGAAGAGCCTTCTCGAGGGAACCTCTTGAGCGGTTCGGTCAGGGCCTTTGTCACCGGTTTGGCCGTGGCCGTTCTGGTGATGGCCGCCATGGTGCCGGGAGCGGCATACGCGCAGACCAGCCTTGGAGATCAGAGGGTGGGCACATCTTCGGGCAGTTTCTTGCGTATCGGTGTCGGCGCCAGAGCCGCCGCCATGGGAGGCGCTTACGTGGCCGTATGTGACGATATCACCGCCTGCGCTTGGAACCCTGCAGGCTTGACCCACGTAACCGGGAATGAGGT
>CAZRAU010000031.1:0-12602 GCA_964598025.1 uncultured bacterium | reverse complement strand
AACTACGTTTCCTGGCCGGCGGATATCACATACAGCCATGCATGCTACGGTTTGCCCGTCAAGATGCTCGACGGGACAGTCGCACTCCAATTCGGGTCGCTCTCGACCGATCTCATGGAGACCACCGAGTACCACCCCTACGGTACCGGGAGGGAGTTCTCCTTCACCGACTGGCTCCTGGGGGTGTCCGTTGCCAAACGCTTCACGGACAGGTTCTCCGGCGGCATCGGCGTGAAGTACGTCCGGGAGGAACTGGGAGTCGAGGTCGGAGGCCCCATAACCAACGCGATCGTGATGGATGCGGGGACCTACTACAGCATAGGACCTCGGAACATGAGGCTGGCTGTGGCGCTCACGAACTTCGGGGCGGACATGTCCCCGTCCGGGAGCTTCCAGAAACAGACGACCTCGGGCCTTGCCGATGCCGATTATGCCGGGTTTGCACCGGCGACCGAGTTCAGATTCGGGATCGCAGTCGAACCTGTGACCAGAGAGTGGCTGAGTATACTTGTGGATATCGAGCTCGCGCACCCATCCGACAATGAAGAGACTTTCAGACTGGGCGGCGAGGCGATCTTGATGGACGTGCTTGCTGTTCGTGCCGGACACGACACCAATGCCAGCGAACTTAAAACGAGTCTGGGGGTCGGCGCCGAGACCAATGTCTTCTCGGTGGAGGCCAGTTTCGACTATGCGGCCACATTCAGCGATTACCTGGGGACCGTTCACAGATTCTCATTGACTCTGAGGCTATAGATGATGCAGGCGGCAAGTCAGATGCGGAGTTTTGGAACCGGACGGCTGGTGATACCGGCCGCTCTTGCGTTCCTTATTCTGGCAGCCTCGCTGGGATGCGGCGGCAAGTACGAAATGCCGAGTGAGACCAGTAAGGACGCCCACCTGGGCGAATACGTTCACGGCGGCGAATACCCATGGTTCGAAGGGGCCACCTACATGGCTGTGATCTACGGCCATATCTACGTGGCATACAGCGCCGAAGGCGCGGTCAGGCGCTATTACGGCGACGGAGATCCTGAGAGAGACATAGTCTTCAGCGGACTCGAGCGGCCTCTCGTCGTCGGAGTGGGAAGCGGGGGAATCGCCGTGGCCGATTCGTCCGAGCACCTGACGGTGCATGTCTATGCGCTGGATGGCGGCGAGCCCTTCCTCACCTTCAGCGATCCCGAGTGGAAGATGATTGGAGGCCTCGCCACCGACGACAAGGGCAATGTCTATGTGTCCGACAAGGCCCGGAACTTCGTGCGATCATATAACTCTCAGGGTAAGCGGCGCTTCGGGGTCGATCTCGCCGACAGCGGCTTCGGCATAGGCCATGTCTTGAGCCCGCAGGGGCTCTGGATTGAAGGGGAAACCCTGTTTATTGCCGAATCGAACGGTGAAAAGAACCAGGTGCAGAAGATCAGCACAAGCGAACCCCAGAAGGGGATCATGTTCTCCGGCGAGATCCCGCTCATAAACTCGTTCACCGACATAAGCGGCACGGAATGGGTGTTGATCGGTCCAAGCGCTGTTACAACGGACATTGACGGTAATGTGTACATACTGGACAAGGGGCTCGGCAAGATTTTCAGGTTCACAGCGGAGGGTGTGTCGGACGCCATGGTGAATTCGCCCGAAGCCGGAGGTCCTCAGAGCCTGGCTGCTGCCGTGTCCATAGGCGAGTACAGGAGCCGTATCTATACATTGGAGACGGCGACGGGAACAATACACCGGTGGGATGCAAGATGATGACGCGCAGGACTTCTCTGTACCTATGTATTTGTGTTGCGCTCTTGACCGGTCTCGCGAATGCCCGGCCGGCATCGGGAGATGACGGTGCCCATTTCGCTGCGGTCCCGACCGCGGTTCCGACACTTCTTCAGAGTGATGTCCCCTTCCAGTTCAAGCAGACTGATGGTAACGCCATCGGATTAGTGATCAGCAACTACGCCTTCTTCGGAGATAACTTCGCCACGCGCGCACCTTCCATGGAATACCCGCTGGGCAGCCAGCAGGAGCACCTGGTCAGAGCAGGCCTCTGGGTGGGTGCTATAAACGCCGACGGCGACACCGTCGTATCCACCGGCTCTGTATCCGGGTATTCAGGCGTGAGCTCCGCTTCGGCGTCCGAGTACACGCCCAGGGAGAAGATAAAGGAGAGGTCGGTCCTTATCACCAGCCGTTCCTACTCCAAGAAGGCTGTGAGCGAGCAAGATTTTCTTTCCTATTACACCGACTATCCCAAGCGTGGAGGCAATAAGGGCGTGCTCGGAATCGGGGTCCGGCAGGAGTCCTATCTCTGGAGCTACAGGTTCGCCGAGGCGTTCGTGATCGTCAGCTTCACCATAAAGAACGAGAGCGAAGGCCTGCTCAAGAACCCGTGCCTTGGCATCTACTCCGAGCTCTCCTCAGGCTGGAAGGGCCAGTACGAAGACTGGCCGCCTTCGGGATGGTTTCAGAAGAAAGCCTTGGAGTACTTCCCCGAACACCGTATGGTCGGCGAGCACCATTTCAATTACGACGGGGGACAGGCCCCCTCCTGGGGTGCGGTCAGCATCCTTGGGACCGTCGGAGAGGGCGTACCGGCGATCGAGGACGTTGGAATGTCATTCAACTGGTGGAGCTGGTACTGGGAAAGGGACACCACGGTGACCGACGATTGGCGTTATAAGCTCATGTATAATCATGAGATAGACGAAACCGAGAGCATCATCCCCAACAGCAGGGAGCACGACGCCGTTGAGGTGATATCGGCCGGGCCTTTCCCGTCGATGGCGCCCGGCGACAGCATAGTCCTTGTATGCGCCTTCCTAGGCGGGATGGACAGGCAGAGTCTTGTTCAAAACGTGGAATGGTCCAAACGCGCGTTCGAGAACAACTACATCCTACCCAGCCCGCCCCAACCATCCAGGTACAAGATCAGGCCGAGCAAGGGCAGGATCAGTGTCTTCTGGGACGACTACCCGGAGGACAAGCTGGACCCCTTCTACCAAATCGCGGACTTTGAAGGATACCGCCTCTACGTGACCCGCATAGAGGGTGCGACCAACGAGCAGTTCAATCTGGTACGGGACGTCGATATCGTGAACCAGATAGGCTATGACACGGGGCTCGAGTCCGTCCGGGACACCACGCTTATCGGGGATACGCTCTATGTCTATAGGGTCGATATCGACAACGTGAAGGATGGTTTCAAGTACTGGGTGGCGCTGACCTCATATGACCGGGGCATGCCCTCGGAAGGCGTGGAGAGCATGGAAAGCGGTGTCAGGGCGACGCAGGTCCTCACAATACCCGGGACCCGGCCCGTCGATGACGGTCTTAAGGTCTCGGTAGTCCCTAACCCTTACCGCGGGGAAGCGATCTGGGACGGAACAAGAGACAGGGAGAAGTATGTCTGGTTTATCAATCTCCCCGAGAAGGCGACCATTCGAGTCTATGCCCTGGCGGGGGACTTGGTGAAGACCATCCATTTCGACGGCAGCACATACACCGCCGCGGATGTTCAGGGCCTCCGGACCACCGCAGAGCGAAACGTCGCCATACCCGGGGGCATCTGCGCCTGGGATCTCATAACGGACGAGGACCAGGCGGTTGCGACCGGACTGTACGTTTACTCGGTTGAGAACAGGGAGACCGGCTCCAACCAACTTGGCAAGTTCATGGTCATAAGGTAGGCATATGTATAAGGGAATGACGACAACAGCGTTGATCGTAGGCCTGATCCTGATTCTGGCGGCCGGCTGTGCCGAGAAGCAGGACCTCAACATACCCAACCTCCCTCCGGAGACCTATATTTCGATAGGTGACAGCATACGCAATCCGACCGTGTACATGCAGACCGTCAGATGGTGGGGGGATGACAAGGATGGGGAAGTCGTGGGCTTTGAGTATCGCTGGTCCACCGACCCCGCCGAGCCCTGCTGCCGGATGGACACCTCCTGGGTCTTCACCGAGCTGACGGAAGAGGAATTCAATCTACCGGTGACCTACGGCATAAGGAGCCATACCATAAGGGTGAGAGCCGTGGACGACGAGGGCGCGGTCGACGGTGAGCCCGCGCAGGCGACCTTCCCTGTCACCAACAGCCCACCGACCGTGAAGATCTGGGACAAGGCCCAGCTGCCGGATACGACGCTGCCGGCAATACTCATAAAGTGGCATGGTGACGATCCGGAGGGCCGGGAGACCATCGAGACCTACAAGGTGTGGCTGGACGGCAGCGAGGAAAGCGCCATGCTGCTTGCCGCCGAAGACACCGTAGCCTCGATAGGGCCGGCCGAATTCGAGGGCCGCTACGGAGAGCGAACCATAAACGTGGTGGCTATCGATTCCGGGTGCGACACCAGCAGCGCGGTGAGCCATACGTGGCAGGTTGTGGCGCCTACCGGCGATGTTCTCCTGGTCGACGATCTCTCCCGAGACGATTATACGTTTCCGGAGGTCACGGACCGCTTCTATAGAGGGGTTCTCGATGACTGCCTGCCAAGCTACTCGATATTGGATGTGGGAGAGTTCGGGGGGATCGGATATGCCTACAATATGGGAGAGCTGTTCAGGCTGTTCGATTTGGTCGTCTGGTATAACGACCCGCTCCGCACAGCCACGTCGGGCCTTGCTGCCGCCGATGAGGCGTTCCAGTCATACGTGGCTGAAGGTGGAAGGGTTATCCTCGTGAGCATGGCGGCTGTGGGAACCAACGGTGCCTTGCTTGACTCGACTGCCTTTGAGGTTTTCGGGATAGACACGCTTTACACCCGTGCCGGTGAGACCAATTTCGACTGCAAACGATGGGAAATAAAGAGCAACAACGATCTCGGCCTGGACAGCCTCATGGTGTCCGGCTTCTACCTGGGAGTCGAATGTATGAGGCCTGCGGCCCAGGCGACACCCATCTATTACATACCACCCGGCGTAGCGAGCTCTTCCCAAACACAGGACTATTACCTTGGTATCGTGAATCCCTGGCAGGGGGGGAAGGCCGCTCTCATCACCTTCCCCATGAGCCGCAGTGACTCCTTCGGGAACGCCAGGACTGAGTTTTGTAAGTTGATCAATCTCATGTTAGACTGATTCCTGTCCATGATGTGAATTCACAAGGAGGCTTAGGGATGTCCAGGCGGGCCGGTGTGCTCGTGGTAATAGCAGCGGGAGGTCTGTGGGGCCTCAGCGAGACGTTCCTGGGTGATGTTTTCTATGTGTTCCGTGTTCCCATGCGGGCCGCGTCGCTCACCGCCGTGGGCCTGGCCTTGCTGGTCATGAGCCGGATGCTCTTCGACCGGCCCGGCACCTCAATCGCGGCCGGTCTCCTTGCAGGCGCCATAAGATGTCTGGTCCCCAAACTCTATATATGCCACTTCGTTGCCATAGCGATCGAGGCCGCTGCCTTCGACGCCGGTTGGACCGCGCTGAAGGCAGGCCGCATGCAGTCCTTGAGGCGGGCCTGGCTGGCCGCAGCCATCGGCGCCTATATGAGCTTCCTCACCTTCGGGTTCGTGGGAGCCTATGGGTTCGGATTCGGCAGGTGGGTCGAGGCCGGAGTGAGTGGCATCCTGTCCTGGACCTTCCGTTCAGGCACGATGACCTCCATCCTGCTTCTCGGTCTGGTCCCGCTCGGCGCCTATATTGCTGCGCGTCTCAAGCGCGGCATCACAAGAGCCCCCCAGGAGCATACCTCTGTAACGTAGCGGTGCCGCTCCCCTTGCAACGAACGTCCTTTGCAGCATAGGGGTTCCACCCACGACGAAGGCCGGCGTGCGCGGAGGCCCGACGCCACGGGGAGCGGCCAATGCAAAGACCGCATGCGTTACTTGATGACGAGGACTGCTTTCTCGCGTCTGAGATGGGGAGCTTCATGAGGGAGCCTGTGCGACGCGGCGATAAACTCCATGCCCCAGAGCACTATGCCGACGGAGATATAGAGCCAGAACATCAGGATCATCATACCGCCTATGGAGCCATAGATCGTAGTGATCTGGGTCATGCCGATGTACTTGAGAAACGCACTCTTCGCAATCTCCCAGGTAACCACCACGGCCACCGCTCCAAGCAACACCTTCTTTCTCGGCACGTATCTGGGCGAGGTCAGCATGTAGATGGCTGTGAAGGTGAGAAAGGAGAAGAAATAGGGCAGCAGATTCACCACAACCAGCAGCGCAGTGCCGATGGCGTAACCCGCCTCCAGCCTGAGCTTCTCCACGACCGCCGGCAGGAAGATGGAAGCCAGCAGGAGAAGAGCGATGACGCCTACCAGGACGAGGGCCACCAGCTGGCGCAGGATCACGTCTTTCCATCCGCTCCTACCCCAGATCACGGAGGCGGAGAAGGCAAGATTGTTGAACACGTGCCGGGCGCCCCAGATCAGGCTCACAATCCCCACTCCCCAGGCCAGGGGCTTGGTCTGGGATACCGATCTCACCCAGCTTATGACTATGGCATGACCGACCGGGGTCATATTGGCAACAATGTTGGAAATCCGATCCATTGCAATCTCGGAGGACCCCACGGCCGTCGTGAATATGGAAACCACCAGCATCACAAGCGGGAAAAACGAGAACATGGCAAAGAAGCTGATGGAGGCGCTGAGGGCTAAACAGTTGTCGGCAGCGAACTTACGGATACTCTCCTTCAGGACGCCGCCTACGGCCTTAAGCTTGCTCATACCGGGCTCCCATAATGCCAAGCCTACACATATTGCGCGGATAATCAACAGGATTCGGGCCGTCCCTGTCGGTTGTTGTTGAAAATCCTTAGAATCTGTGGTATACTGCTCAGTGGGTTAGAATCATTCGGTACATGTATTTTTGTCGAAGAAAACGAAGAGATGGAGGTGATGCCAAGATCGGTATGTTACAAAGAAAATGTTCGCGTGTTACGTCCTTTTTGATAAAGGAGGGGGATATGAAGTTAGCGGTAGGAATTGTTGCATGCGCTTTGCTTGTACCGGCAGCGCTGCTCGCGCAGTATACACCCACCACGATCTACGATATCCAGCAGGGAATCATACCTGTCGGCACGGATGTGGAGGTCGACAGTGTCGTGGTGACAGGCCTTGATCTCAAACCGACGACCTACGGTTTCCTGGCGCAGGAGATTGCGGGCGGCCCATGGAGCGGCGTGCTCTGCTATACGAACGACGTCGATCCTTACGCCACATGGGACATCGAGGTCGGTGACCTTGTCGCCGTCCAGGGGACCCACGCGGAGTATCCCACAACGGGTTCCCGCGTGACCGAAATCGACGTGGATAACGCATGGATAATCACTAAGGGTTACGGCGAGCCCGCGTGTCAGCTGCTGAGCTGTGCCGATCTGGGGCGAGAGGCGGAGGATTCCACGTTCGCCGAGCAGTGGGAAGGCGTTTACGTGTGCGTGGACACCGTGCAGGTGGGGTCCCTCTGGGACTACGCTGAGTGGGTCGTTGGCGAGTATCACAACCACCCGGGTTCAGGTCTCGGCGACAGTCTGATAATCGACGACAAGCTGATAGACCCTACTCTGAATGCGCCCGCCGTGGGTGATACGCTCTCGCTCATAAAAGGTGTCTATTCTGAGGAGCACGGCAATTACAGGCTCTGGCCCAGGGGCACGTTCGATCTCGAATTCATGGGCCCCCCGCCCGGTCCGAACCTAGTCCTGGCTTATGCGACTTCGGATACCAGTATTTACGCCGTCTTCGACCGGCCGCTCTTGGAGAGCAGTGCCGAGAACAAGAACAACTACTTCCTGGAGAGCGAGACCACTATAGAACAGGCCATACTCAACCTCTCCAACATGAAGACGGTGAAGCTTATAACCGCCACCCAGCCGGACACCCTGCTGGACAGTCTGGTTGTGTGTGATGTCAAGTCCGCTGAGGGCACAGCGATGTTCGAGTGCGAGAAGTACGGCTTCATGGCCGGGATCACTCCAATTCACTATGTCCAGAAGCCCGGTTCCGATCCCGTCTACTGGGACACCCCGCTTATAGTGGGCGAACAGGTCACCGTGAAGGGCGTCGTCACAAGCGCCAGTGCCGATTTTGGCGGCCCGTTCTTCATGAGAGATGACATGGGCCCATGGAACGGTGTCTATATTTACCGGCCGGGGGCGAGTGTCAGTCGTGGCGACGTTGTAACTGTCTCGGGGGTGGTGGATGAGTATTACGGGTGGACTGAGATCAGCTCCGTCGACTACTTCTACCTTCATGCTTCCGGACCGGAACCTGTGGCGGACAGCTTGACCAATACGGTTCTCATGGCGGACTCGGTATCGATGGAGGCCTACGAGAGCTGTCTTATCAACCTTGATATGATGGAGGCTACTACCTACCTCGATGCCTACGGCGAATGGGACATCGACGACACCCTGGGAACTGCCAGCGTGCACATCGGTGACTTTGCCGTCGCGACGGGTTCCGGCTACGCTTATCCCGGATTGGGCAGCATTGTCAACATCCAGGGTTGCTGGCGCTACTACTACCTGCACATGTTGGAGCCCAGGGATTCCGCGGATATCGTCGTTTTGCAGCCTTGCACGGCCGGCATCGATGCGCGCGAAGTGGCCATGGCAAGACTGGATCAGAATACGCCCAACCCGTTCGTGGGTGGAACGACCATCAAGTTCGCGGTGCCCACAAATGGCAGGGTGAAGGTAGCGGTCTATGACGTTACCGGCAAGCTGGTCAAGGATCTTGCCAACCGCGTGATGACTCCCGGTGAATACTCTGTCACCTGGGACGGAAGGGACAGTCGTAACAAAGAAGTGGGTCCCGGAATCTACTTCTATACGTTTGCAACTCCCAAGGGTTCTATTCAGAAGAAGATGGTAGTGCTGAAATAGACCCGGGGGCTTAACAAGAAAGCCCGGGAAGACGGTTCAGTTTTCCCGGGCTTTTTTGTATTTGGCCGGTTGCGTGTGTTAGAATGTCGGTCGGAGGTCGATATCGACCCGCATGAAAGGAGATGTGAGATGAGGCCATTTGTGAAAATGCGGTTCCGCCCGGTAATGTCTGCCACGCTACTCGCGGGCATGCTCGTCCTGACTTCGTTTGTTCCGCTTGCTGTGGCTCTGGATTACAGATCTCCGAGCCCGATATACTCCTATTTCGAAGGCTTGCGGGGAAGGCTGCCGCTCTGGACCGCTGCAACCGCGGACGACCCAACGGCCCTCTGGCTAAACCCTGCACTTCTTGCGACAGGAAAAAGCGGCGGCTTTGCCTATTTACACACCTACGACGATTCGACGTTTTCAGGTGACGATGCCTTCTCTCTATCACTCGGGAGCCTTGCATTCGGCGCCGAGCTCTATGACCTCCACCATACCGTCGACACGCCTGGCGGCGTGAGGATCTCGCGCCAGAGCACCAAGCGGTATACGCTTGGCTATGGGATGAAGCTCGCGCGGAACATTTACGTGGGCTATTCATACTCCTGGCATGCTTCGGAGAACGCCGACATAAACAAGGGGGAATCATGGTCGCTGGGGGCCCTTTTCAGACCCCACCGGATGGTTTCAATCGGTCTTGTTGCTAGAGATCTCAACAGCCCCGACTACTTCGGCACCAAGTTCAAACCCATATACGAGACCTCCCTGGGAGTCCGTCCCGTAGGCGAAAAGCTGACCCTGTTCGGCACGTGGACGGCAAGGGCCGAAAACCTCGACGGCAGTCTCCCAGAGGAGCAACCGACGTCCTTCATGGCCTATGGCATCGAGTATGCCGCGCTCGACGGGCTGACACTGAGGCTGGGTGCCGATGAAAACGAGAACCTGAGTGCCTCCATCCTTTTCTCCATAACCACCGGGACCCTGGGAACGGTCTTCACGCATGACCCGGGCGAGGGGGACCAGGAGGACAGGGGTTATGGAACAACGATTCTAACGGCGGGTAACCTCTGGCGGGAAAGCGTATTTCTCCCCCCTACCAACTATATCGAGATCAACATGAGCGGTTCCATCGGAGAGACCCGACCCCCATTCAGCATTTTCAGCGGCGGGCCCCAGTACACGCTGTGGGATCTTCTCCAGAAGATCGAGCATGCCAGGAACTCCAGGGACATAAAAGCCATAGTACTGAGGTGTGGTGGCATGGGTGGCAACTTCGCCGTATACGACGAGTTGCGTCAAGCCATTCTGGATTTCCGCCGGAGCGGTAAGAAGGTGCTCGCCTACGTCGAGAACCCGGGAAACGGTGTCTACTACCTGGCCACGGCATGCGATTACATAGCGCTCCAGCCGAATGGATACATAGGCCTGGTGGGACTCAAGTCCGAGGGCATTTTCCTGCGGGGCACCCTCGACAAACTGGGCATGAAGGCCTATTACGCCAGGGTGGGCAAGTACAAGTCGGCGGTCGAGCCCCTCACAGAGGACGAGTATACCGAGCCGAGCGAGGAAGCAGTGAATGCCCTGTTGGATGATGTCTATGAGAAGATGCTTGATGATATAGCCGCCGGTCGCGGTTTCACACCGGAGCAGGCCAGAGAAATGATAGACCGGGGCCCCTTTATCCCGTCTCAGGCCCTCAGAGAGAACCTCGTCGATACGCTGGCCTATTGGGATGAGATCTCCGGGATAGTCGGCGACCTCGTTGACGGCTCTGTTACACGGCTGCCATACAGCCGGTTCGCCCGGAGAATGCCGGCTGACCCCCGCTGGGATGAGCCGCCCGTGATCGGCATAGTCTATGGCGTCGGCGGCATAACCCACGGCACCAACAGAAGAGATATGTGGCTGGGTGAAATCATGGGGTCCGAGACGATCATGGCTGCGCTGAGAGCGATGAGAGAGGACAATAAGATCGCCGCCGTCGTCTTCCGGGTGGACAGCCCCGGCGGGATGATGACAGCGTCAGACAAGATTAGACGGGAGGTGGAGCTCACTGCCAAGGAGAAGCCGGTCATAATCTCGATGGGCGGAGTTGCCGCCTCAGGTGGTTATCACATCTCCTGTGACGGCACCATGATTCTTGCCGACGAGGCAACAGTGACGGGTTCCATCGGCGTCTTGAATCTCTGGCTTCACACACGCGGTTTCTACGAGAAAATAGGAGCCAACAAGGACATCTTTCTAAGGGGGCAGCATGCGGACATCTTCCCAACATGGCGGGAAGTCACGGACGACGATCTCGAACTTGCGCAGTACTACGTGGATAAGTACTACGACAAATTCGTCAGGGACGTGGCCGAAGGCAGGGCAATGGCTTTTGACAACGTGCATGGTATCGCCCAGGGCAGAGTCTGGTCGGGCAAAAGGGCCGAGCGCCTAGGCCTGGTCGACAAGATTGGGGGCCTGACTGACGCTGTGATGATGGCCAAACGTCAGGCCGGTATCCCCGAAGACCGCCGGGTTGATTTCAAGATATTGCCTGAGGCCGGCGGTCTGCTGGAGCGTATGATGGCCTCGCTGGGCACGAGTGTCACCGGTGAGATAGACGTGCCCGATGAGCTCCGGGAAATCATGGGGGACACCGCCTATCTCCATGCGTACGACGAGCCCATACTGTATCTCATGCCGTACCGAATGGAAATCGAGTAGAGATAAGGTGACAGTCAACTTGGTTCTGCTCGAATTAGGTTAACTGTCACTTCAATAGCGAGCACCAGTTGCCCACGCCGCAATGACGAATGGCGAGCATAACGCAGCAGACGGACGTCCTGAAGCGGCCTGGGCGGTTTATCTGCGGAAGTCTGTCCTTGGCCCCACCTCTTCACAGAACGCCGCCATGAGCCTGGCGCACCGGTCCAAGTCCCCGAGATGAAGCATCTCCACCGGCGTATGCATGTACCTGTTCGGAACGCTCACCAGGCCGCAGGCCACCCCACCACGGGATGTGAAGACCGCGTCCGCATCGGTGCCGGTCCATCTGGGCGAAGCGGTAGCCTGGAAGGCAATCTTCCGCTTGCGGGCAAGCGTCTTCAGCATTTCGGAAATGCCCGGGCTTACGGACGATCCCATGTGTATGATAGGTCCCTTGCCCAGCGTGATCTCCCCGAACTTCTCTTTCGAAGTACCGGGAGTATCCGTGGCGTTCCCGACATCCACTGCTATGCAGACATCCGGGTCGATGCTGAAAGCACTTGTCCTTGCCCCCGCGAAGGTGATCTCCTCCTGCACGGACGACACACCATAAACAGCCGCCTTGAGTCTCTTCTTGCGTGAGAGTATGCGCAGGGCCTCGGCGACGGCGAAGGCGCCCATCTTGTCATCGAAGCCCCTGGCAACAGCCATCTTGCCGGATATGATCTCGAAGCCGACATCGAATACGATAGGGTCGCCGACCGACACCCGCGTCAGGGCGTCTCGTTTGTTCGCGGCTCCGATGTCTATCCAGAGCTCATGCATCTTGACACCCTTCTTCTCGTCGTCCTTTTCCATCATGTGAATCGCGACCCTGCCGACCACACCCTTCACAGGGCCCTTGGCCGTATGGATGACCACTCTCATGGCAGGCACTATGGTGGGATCCACACCGCCGATCGAACCGAAATAAACAAACCCCTTGTCATTCACGTACCTCACCATGAAACCGACCTCATCGCAGTGCCCGATGAGCATGACCTTGGGCTTGCCGCCCTCGTTGATTATGCCTATGGAATTACCCTGAACATCGGACTCCACCCTGT
>CAZRAU010000030.1:593-27869 GCA_964598025.1 uncultured bacterium | reverse complement strand
AGATCGATCACCCTGGCGCTGAACTGGGTGGCTGTACCGTCGTAGAAACCGATCGAGATGTTGTCCACTTGGTGATCGGTATCCCCATGCTTACCGGTACAGAAGTCGCCGGGTGCCGATGTGTCGAGTATCGCCCACCCGAACTGCATCGAATCGGCGGTATCACCGTAGAACTGGGTCACGTCCTCTTCGAAGTCGAAGTTCCAGAAGAAGCAACCACCGTAGAGGATGAAGCCGTCGATGTCGACCCATGGACACCACCTGCCGTAAGTCGTGTTGTAAAACCTCACGTGGGTGTTGGTGTAGTCACAGGTGAAGTCATGTGCGCACATATAGTCATCGTACTGGACAACACAGCCTGTGCCTTCATCACCCGCAGGGATAGCCACCTTGGGCGACTTCAACCTGTAGAACCATCTGTTTCTCCAGGGCTGTCCGGACTTGTAACCCTGCTTCGGACGGGCTCTCCACACAACCGAGGAATCGAGCGTACAGGTCGTCCGCACGTCACCGTCTCCACCCTCATAGGGCCTATCCGGATCATGCTCCTGGTGCCAGGCCTGAAGGACGCCGTCGGGAAGCGGGAAGGTCCACTCGCCCCCCACTGAACCGCTCTCGAAGTCCTCCTTGTACACCGTGCCGTCACACTTTACCCGCACGTTGTCGAGGAAAGCCGCGCCGTCGGTGTCACCACGGCCGTCCGCGTCACTCCAGGCACCGTCCGTAACGACTCTCCACCTGAAGCTCGGGTTGTCCGGCAGGTTCGCACCGTCGATGGCTGCAACGAATGCACGCACCTTCCCTCCGGTCCTACTCACCCATGTGCAGGAGTTGGGCTGGCCGGTGTCGCCGAACCCGTAGTAATCGGGGTTGGCGCCAGTCGGACTGCCGCAAACGGAAAGATCGCTACCGCTGGAGCCGTTAAACATGGCAAGCTGCACCCACGTCGTTCCGTTGTAGTAATCGACATAGAAATAGTCGTACTTACACTCGGTGTCATACCTGGGATCGAATCCGACCGTACAGGCACCGGCCGTGGTCATTGAAGGGACATTCAGCTGGACTACGCAGTTCCACTGGTTGCCGTAGCCGGGCTTCTTGCCCCTTGCCCAGGTATTACACTCGACGGGGTAACCATCCGTCCAGAGCGAGTCCGAACCGCACCACAGACAGTAGCTACCCCCGGCAGGCCCAGAGCTCGCCCTGTACGTATCAACGTGCCAGAAGTTGAGGCCTGTCTGGGACGGAAGTCCCCTGACATCGACAGTCTTGAAACAGCTCGTGGTCCAAGGCGCAACGGTGCCGCAGGTGTCGCTGACGGTCACCAACTCACCGTTGGTCGTAGGATCGAAGTCCTCCGGCCACACGGCATCCTGGAGGCACCAGGTCTCAGCGCCCGTAGGACCGCCAAGTGCTTCACCGCCGTGTCCTTCCAACGGATCCCCGGGGCAGTGGTCTTCATTCGAGTGCACCTGCACCCAGGATGTATCACCCTGTTGGAGGATCACGAACGGTCCAGACACAGGCAGCCTACCGACCGCGTAATCGGGCGGCTCGATAGGTCGTGGCTGCTCTTTCATAGCCAGAGCAACGGAGGCAAGTCCGATGACAAACACTCCGAGAGCCACGAGTGAAACTACTTTAAATCTTCTCATGGTCTAAACCCTCCGATGCGAAAACTCAAGTTCCCCGGCCAAAAGGCCGGCGAATAAACCAAAGGGAAATCACATGTTGTCGGACAGGTTATTTCCCCACACGGCAAACGGAAATCGGAGGTATTCAATTGCTAGACGCTATCACCCCCCTTCCCATGCAAAGATTGGACATACATAATCACGTGTCTGACCGAAATGAATTATACCAAAGGAATACACCAAGTGTCAAGGGGGTTTTGGGATGCCTTATGCTGGTTTTGCCTATAATAACGGGCTATCTGAGGAATCTTGAGATATCAGCGACCCAGATCCCGAATTCGTCTTCCTCACCCCCCCTGCAGGGAGAGAGAGATACTGCAATTTTCATGTCATCCTGTGTGGGCAGCCAGGAGATCTTGCCGGGCTTGCGCCAGCACTCGAAGTCTTCGCTCGACCCCGGGAGCCCTACCACATGAAGCACAGCCGCCCCCGAGCCGGAGACGAGAGCGGAGACATCGGCCACCACGATCTCCCAGGACGTATACTCACCTCTCAAGAAAGCCACGTAATTGCCGTTGGGGCTCAACACCGGGTAATTGGCGCCACGCGAAGCGCCGTCAACGAGATAAACCCGGTCATCATCGATGCCGGGATCCTCGCCCAAGTCAACAAGCCAGATCCCGCGCCGCTCCTGCTGCATGAGGAGCGCCGCTTCGCGCCCTGCATCCCGGCTGGGCTGAGTCCCGCTCACGAGGCCGGCGCTGCGCCCGTCAGGTGCCGGCGCTGCGCCAAGCCCCCCGCAGTCGAAGGTCAGGAATGTGGTATCACCCGCCGCAACAGTGGCTTCAATCGGCGCGCCGCATACAGTGCCGAAGACATCCTCGGTATAGAGGGTGTGGGTAGTATCCGGCTTGACACACTTGATGTAAACATACTTGCTCGGGTCGGTCGGGGTCTTCAGGGGAACGCCCATGGCATCCTCCAGCCGCATCCCGTCCATGAATATGAGGAGACTGGGCAAGGTCGATCTCACAGCCAGGGTGCCGCGGGTGTGCCTGAAATCTATGACGAAGAGGTTGGTGGTGTCGGCCATGGTTACGAGCGAGTCGCCCGCCTCCTGGCAATACCCCTCGATCGTGCCCGATATTCTCACCCTCAGCCCCGCGGGGCGGTAACGGAAAGTGTAAGGCGTGTAGTGTCCTGAGGTTTTGCCGTTTATCACAATCTCTGAAACCACCAACGAATCCGGGTGCTCCTCGCTCTTCGCCACGACCTTCACATCCCCCACCCGCTGTCTGTCCGGCGAGGAGAAGGTGATCAATCTCGAACCATTGCTGGACGCCTGCTGGTCCTTGAAAACGAATGACATAACACCGTTTTCGCTTGCAGCGAAATCGCTGGGGTCAATGGACACCCAGACCGTATCCGCGAGATCGTCCCAGCTAAGAAGGCCTATGTCGTAGTCACCCATCCCCGGGGGGGCGTTCACGAAAGACAGCCAGGTCCTGCCGTCAAGCTCCACCCAGGAGGGGTTCGTATTGATGTATCGAGATCCGCCCGCTTCCGGCGGCTTGAGGCCACCGTCGGTGATCTGCTGGGGAACACCGGGATTCTCCCGGTCCGAGACATCCACAACCATGATCTGGCGCTCGGCTTCCAGGCCGACGTTTCGCTCAAATGCCAGAACGCTTCCGTCAGGCGACCACGAAGGCAGGAAATCGTCGTGGCCGTCCGAAGTGATCTGGTAATACCAGACCGTGTCGCTCCCAGCCTCGACCCTCGCCAGCCATACATGATAGTACTGGCCCAGTGTGAGGTCTCCTGGGTCGAACGGATACTCTATCTTATCGGGGAACTGGTATCTTGATGTAAAAGCGATGACATTGATATCGGGGGATACTGCAGGGAACCGGCCGACGTTCCCATAGGCTTCCTCCCAGAAATCGCAGTTGGTACACGGGGGGGTACCCCCACCATCGTCCCCGCAGGATGAAAGCAGTGAAACCAGCAGTAAGGCGATTGCAAAACCTAGTAGGATTCTGGGATTTCTATTCAAAACACAGACCTCCAGCCTAACAGTAGCCCTATGAAGCGTTAAGCCCCCGAAGTCAAGGGCTTAAGTCGATTCACTATAAGAAAGCCCTGCAAGCGTGTCAAGGTCTTTTTGGCTTGAAGCAAGCGCCCGGTGTGACGTAACATCGATTGAAAACAACCGGCGAAGAGGGATCACGTTGAAACCAAAGCGAACACTACTGATTGTCATGGCTTGGCTGGCGTTTCTGTGGATACTGTTCGTCTTGTTGCAGTATCGGGGCCTGCTCGAGCAAAGCCCAATGCCGCAGTATCTGCTGGCCCTGGTCACGGTGGCGCCTACCCTCCTCGTGGCGGCCGGTCTGGGATCCGCCGTCGCCGGGAGAGGGCCGCGCTCGGCAGCGGACCTGGTGCCCTTCGCGGCAGTCGGTCTGGCGGTCTTCGGCATTGCCGCTCTCGTGCTGGGAGCCCTGGGGTTCTTCAGGCCGTATGCCTTCTGGCTTCTCGTGGCCGGATGCGCGGTGGCGACCCGGGGCAGCCTCTTGAGCTCGCTGCGCAGGCTCCTCCGGCTTAAGCTGCCTGAGAATGGGACTGCCGACTGGGTCGCTTTCGCGGCTATCCTGGTCGTCGCGGCCGGGATCGGTCTCGTCGCCGCCCTTGCCCCTCTCACCGCCAACGACGCCCTGGTGTATCACCTCAATATCCCGAAGATCTACGTACAGCACGGGGGCCTCGTCAGCCTCCCATACAACGCATACGCCAACATGCCTCACTATGGCGAGATGCTCTATACCATGTTCTTCTCCATGGCGGGGGAGGCCGGCGCGAAACTCTTCTATTTCTTCATGCTGCTCGCTGCGGCAGGGGCGGTCTATGCCCTCGCGACACGGTTTGTCCACCGCAGGCTTGCACTGGTGGGCGCGGCCCTCTTCCTTGTGCAACCACTTCTCATAGACCATCGCATCGTGTGCAATGTAGACATCATGCTTGCCTTCTTCTATCTCTCTGCCATCACCCTTCTGTTGGATGGGGCCGGAGAGCAAGCCAGGGGCAGACACGCCTTGCCTGTAGCACTCGTAGCGGGGTTCATGCTGGGCATCAAGTACACCGCTATTTTGCCCTGCGCCACGCTTCTGGTAATTCCGGCCTCCAGCGGACTGCGGACCTGGAAGCGGGCCCTTCTCGGCATTGGTATCGCCTTGTTGGTCTTCGCACCATGGGCCGCCAAGAACGAGATCTATGTGGGGAACCCGGTGTATCCCCTGCTGGAAGAGACCTTCGACGGCAAGCATTGGGACCAGACCCAAAGTGATCGCCTTATAGCGTGGCAGCGCGGCATGGGGACCGGCAGGGCCGTCGCCGACTACCTGCTGCTGCCCATCAACATAAGCACGGGGGGAAAACCGGGCCTCAACTACACACGCTTCGACGGCACGTTGAACCCCGTCCTGCTCATCCTCATTCCATTCGCCCTCTTCAGGCGAAAACGCAAGACCGGCGCCTTGATTGTGATGGGTGCGGCGGCCTTCGTGTTTTGGGCCTCAACGTCACAGCAGCTGCGCTTCCTCATACCGACCATAGGGCTCGCGGCCGTGCTTGCCGCGGTGGCCTTGGAAAATCTTAGGGCATGGCTCGGACGAAGGGGCTTCGCCGCCTTACTCATGCTGCTGCTTCTTGTCCAGATCACCTCGCTTGTCGTGCCCGACCAGTATGGAAGGCCGGTGGTGTCAGGCATTCTGGGAGACCGTCTCCCCGCGGCCACCGGCCTGGAATCGCGCCGGAGTTTCCTCCAACGAACCATCCAGTCATACAGCCTCTTCGAACAGATGAACGAGAATCTCCCCCCCGGCGAGCCCGTTTTCATGGTGTGGGAGAATCGGGGTTACTACCTCGACCGGCCCTATTTCGCGGACAGCTTCTATGAGGCCTCCACGGTGATGACCATGGCGGCGCGCTCGGCCGGTCCCGAGGACTTCAAGCAAATGATAACAGGGATGGGTTACCGGTACGTAGTCGTAAACGAAATGCTGGGCGAGTTCTTCTCAGAAGGCTATCCACCCCGGAGCACCGGCATCTTGAAGGATTTCACAAGCCAATACCTGACACCTGTGCACTCGGTGAACCGGCTCACGCTCTATACAATAGCCGACTGAGGGTGTCAGGCCTTCGGCGCCCCGTGAGACCCGGCCAACGTCGGGCGCGGAAACCCGACGCTACGGGGAGGCGGAGGGAAGCCGAGCGGGTGGCGCGGAGGGAGGGCCTCCCGCCGCCCAGACTGCAAGGAGGACGGTGGGAGTCCGCAGCGACAGGACCCGCGAGGCAAGACCTGTCGGGCGTGGAAACCCGACGCCACGCGGAGGCGGAGCGAAGCCGTTAGCGGAGCAGTGAATGTCGTGCTCAGGAGCGAGCGGGCGGCGAGCGAAGCCAAACCTGTCGGCCGCGGAAACCCGACGCTACGGGGTTGCTACTGCATATAGCCGACTGCCTTGAGCTTCTCCTTGATCTTCTCATCCACCGGCGAGACAATGGGTTCCTCGGCTTCGCGCTCGCCGGTCTCATAGGTAGGCACGAACGCCACAGGATTGTTCCTCAGAAAATCCGGCTCGAAGGCGGATGTCAGCACGCGGCCGTGCATGTCACGCGCCACAGGGATGCCCAAGGCATAGAGAATGGTCGGCGTGATATCAAGGATATCCGCATCCACTATCTGCGAGCCCGCGCGTATGCCTTTGCCCATGAAACCCACGATTCCATACCGCCCGTGCATGTACACACCCAGTAGAAGGCCTCCGTCCTCCGCTCTTCGGGGGCCATAGAAGCCGTGATCGGAGCACACAACCAGCAGGGTCTCATCATCGACCATGTCCATGAACTGGCCGAGGACCTCGTCTATCCAGACATAGTAGTTGTCGATTACATCATGGAGCGGATGGTTCTCATTCTTGCTCTGATCCCAGAGGTTGTGACACATGGAATCAACCCCGTTGAAGTAGACCGCCAGAAAGTCCACACCTTTTTCATGGACATAGCGGGCCACGCGTCTGAAGGTCTCGTCCGTGGCGAATATCATCTTCACGTAGTCCCTCCGCCAGGGCTCGACTCCCAACTCCTCGTCCGTCCGATCCACAGGATAGAGATGGGCGATCCTGTCATCGGTCATGTCGGCCTTGACCAGACGCAGGTGGTCTATCTCCTCGAAGAAGTCCTCAGGGTAGGTCTGGTGCTCGAGCTTTATCTTCTTTTCGGTCTCGTACTGTATATAGTCGCTCACCAGATAACCGTTCACTTTCTGGGCGGGCCAGGTCACCATCCACCCCACCACTCCCACCGTCATCCCATGGTCGCCCAGTATGTCCCAAATCGCCTTTACCCTTCGGACATTCCCGGTATAGGGGACCATCTGCCCTGTCTCGGTGGACTTCACAAACCCCCCTATACCATGCTCATCCGGCAGTTTGCTTGTCGCAATGGACGTCCAGAGAATGGGTGACTTCTGCAGGGGTATGAAGGTCTCGGACCTCCCGGTGGCGCCCTTGGATATCAACCTTGTGAAATTGGGGAGCCTGCCTTGATCGAGCAGGTGGCGCATCACACCCCAGTCGGCCGCATCGACGCCCACAACGATTACCTTCGTGGGCCGTCTGGTGTCGTGCGAGCACGACAGCGCCCCCAGGCCGGCAAGCAGCAGAGCCAGGACCATCGACTTCAGTGAGTTATCTATTTTCATTCCTCTTGCTCTCTCAGCTCCTTTAGATGTTGCCGGAGCTCCGGCGTTCCCCCCGTGAGCTCAATGTAGCGCTCCAGATGATAGGCGGCACGCCCCGGGTCTCCCAAGTGCTCTTCGTAACACATCGCAAGGTTGACGTGCGAGTTGCCGGAACTCGGGTCTACCTCGAGTTCCTGTTCGAATTCCCGGCAGGCCGTCGGGACATCTCCGGCCCTGTATGCTATCACTCCAAGGGCGAAGTGGACGCCATGGTGCCCGGGATCCGCCCTCAGGGCGCGGCCGAAAAACCTCTCGGCCCTGTTGGAATCACCCCGATTGAAATATAGTGTGCCGGCCTGGTAGAGCGCAACCGCCGACAGGCTGTCGGCCTCGACCGCCTGTTCATAGGCTTCGAGCGCCCGATCGCCGGCCCCTAGCGAAAGAAAACTGTCACCCCTGAGCACCAGGAGATCTGATCTCCTCTGTGCCTCGGAATTCCTCTGAAGCATCCATGCACGTCTCTCCGGAAGCACCTTCAAGAGCATCTTCATCTGCTCACGGCCCTGCCTGCCGGTCTCGGGATCCGCCACGAGCGCGGTCATCAGGGATTCCGCCGCCTCGAATCGGGCGGTTTCATAGAGGATGCCGGCTTTACCGAGCAACGCCAGGCCGTAGTCGGGCTCAAGCTCCAGCGCCCTTTCCATCATGAGAAGCGCCGAGTCGCCCTTGGCCTGTTCCGCATACACAATACCCAGGTTGTAATAGGCTTTGGCGTAATCCGGCCTGAGGGCCAGGGCCCGGGAAAGGGCGCGGGCAGCCTCCTCATACCGGCCCTGCTTGGAAAGCAGGATGCCGAGATTCACATGACCTTCTTCCAGCGCGGGATCGGTCGTCACTGCACTGGTGTAACTCTCGATCGCCTGGGGGTACAGGCCTTGCTTCTCATAGATGAGACCGAGCCTGAAATAGGACTGCGCGAAACCGCTCAACGGATCCACCCGGTAGAGGTTGGCATGAACCAGTATGAAAAGGGCCAAGAAGCCGATCACGGAATAGCCTATCGGCTTCCAGGCCCGCTCCACAGCCTTGGCTGTCCACCAGTGGACGGTGTAGCCCGCAAACACCAGCAGGGCGGGTATCATGGGAAGACGGTATCTGGCCACTACGAAGAATGTGATGATGGTAGTCGAATAGGCCAGGATGAAAAGGAGAAGCAGGTAAGCTTGCTTGCGCTTCCTAAGTGCCAGCATGATCCCGAGGATACCCAGCGGGCAGATTATGCCGAACGACGGAGCCGGAATTCGAAGCAGCCATGAATATCTTCGCTCGAACTGCAGATGTTCGATCTGCGGGACCTCATAGACCGACCAGAAGAAAAACACCTTCCGTCCGAGGTTGGAGATGAAACGGCCCGGGTGCGCCCGGATGAATGTGAAGGCCCGGCCGGCCCAGTAGGCCGATACCTCGGAAGGCTTGAGGTCCCTCCCCTCGGCGGTTTCAGCGATCGACTCGCCCGTAGGATCTGTATCCACGTCCAGCCCCTCGGGCTTGACATAGGCACCCGTCGCCTTCTCGCTGTTCCCGATAAAGAAGTTGATGCCGGCATTCGAGGTGAGGGGCACGAAGTCGCGGCCCACGATATAGTTGCGGAGCGTGATGGGGCTGACGACGATGGCGATGCCCAGCGCGAAGAACGCCGCCCTACGCATCCTCGTCCCGGCGCTTTCCTTTCCATATACGAGCAGGAAGGCCACCGCCGGAAGGCCGAAGGCCAACACGCTGGCGTTGCCCGCCGCCGACATGCCCGCGAAGAGACCAGCCGACAGGAACGCTTTGAGGTTCTTGCCCCGGAGTCCGAGATAAAGGAAATAGAGCATGAGAGTATTGAGCAGTGTCGCCAGGACCGGAAGCAGGATCGAGTTGTCATAGAAGATGAAGGGCACGTACATGGCGGCCGCGAAACCGGCGACGATGCCCGCGATGGGGCCGAAAAGGGTCCTTCCCAGAAG
Source organism: uncultured bacterium (assembly GCA_964598025.1). Classification (GTDB taxonomy): domain Bacteria; phylum Arandabacterota; class Arandabacteria; order Arandabacterales; family Arandabacteraceae; genus JALGWN01. The sequence continues at coordinate 18,489 of CAZRAU010000030.1, read as the reverse complement.
ATACGTCACGCCCGCTGTAAGCCCGCCCAACAGGCCCTGGATCACCTTGACCGTGACCAGACCGGTCCCGAAGATCTTGTATATCACCGCAAGGAAATAGGGGTAGAGCGGACCCATGAAAAAGACCTCGTCCCCCACCCACTTCCCGCCGGCAATGTCCTTGGCCCAGAGATCGTAGAATCTCGAGTCCAGGTCCAGGTGATTGAAGAAAGGGCTCTGCCTTGAGGCCAATGTATAGGCTATGCGCAGCGCCGCGGCCAGACTCACAATGGCCAGGAAGGCCGGCCACTCCCCTGGTGCCAACACCCGTGACTCGGCCGGCCGGCCACGGCGCGCCGACTCCCGGCGGACCCTGGGTTTAGCGCCTTGTCGTTTTCGCGCCATATAACACCCCAAGCAGTATCCCCAACAGGCTCAGGCCCAGCCCCAACTTGAAGCTGCCGGGCCGGTATTCCATGACTACCTCATGTTTACCCTGCTTCAAATGCACGGCCCTGATACCCAGGTCGGTTGGGAGGATCGGCGTCTCTACACCATCCACCGTGGCCCTCCAGCCAGGATACCATGTATCCTGAAGGAGCAGCAAGCAGTCCTCCTGGGCACTGACGTCGAGCACCACCGTTCCGGCATCATAGAGCCGCACCGAGGCTCGGCCCGAGATGTGCGATGCCAGCCCGGCCACGGACTTGCCGATACCGAGCGGGCCGGGAGGCTCCGCCGCCGGTGCCAAGCCGCCGAAGAGCGACTGCCGGACGCAGATTCCCCTCGGCAAGGCCGCCTGGTTCTCATATATGAACATGTCACCATCATAGAAGGGGCTTAACCCTACGGGGACGCCGCTCGCCGTATGGATCAGCTTGGCCTCGACCAGCTCGACGCCCTTCCCGGCCAGGACCACAGACTTGTCACCGAAAGCCCCCGCCTCAAGCAACATCAAGACAGATCCCCCGGACTGAGAGAACCGGATGAGGCGCGGCAAGGGCCGGCCACCGGTCCCGGCCGCGGCGATAACGACGGGCCACTCACCGGCCGGCCCTGTGAGCCTCAGAGCCAGCGTGCCGTCGGGACCGCCTGTGTCGACCTCGTAACCACCCTCTATCTCAGTGATACTGCACTCGCGCTTGACAAAATCAAAGCCGCCCCAAGCGACCTCAAGACCGGAGCGGCGGGCAGCCCCCGTAACCCGAAGCACGACCGCGACCGATCTACCCGCAAGGCGCGAGACGTCGAGCCTGAAGTCGGTCCAGGTCTCCCCCGCCTCCACCAGGGGCCCCGATCTCAACACGGTCTCTTCGACCCCACGCCCCCGAAGGACGATCTCTGCGCCCGGCCATCCGTCACGGTTGCCGCCTGCAGACACCTTCAAGCCCAGGCTGAAGTCCAGGTACCTGCATTGTGGGACGAGTACATAAAGACTGCATGCCTCACCAGGCTGGACCAGGAGACTCAGGCGCCGGTCGCCGCCTATGTCCATAATGCCCAACCTTGCCGCCAGGTCCCTCGTTCCGGCCATCGCTGCGATCACAGGCGAACCTGTGAGTTCCGGCTGCGGCCGGTCGGTCACAAGATAGCGCACGCACATGAGGTCACCCACAGGGCTTATGACCGGGGACCGGCCGGCAGCCTGCATCTGTGCAGCGGCGAAGCCGAGCCGGCCGGCATAGCCCGAGGGATAGAGGGCGTTGAGGCCTCCAAAGGTTGGTATGCCGTACAGCTGAGGTGTATTCGGTGGAAGCACATGATCAGGCGACCCCATACCCCCCATCCTCCATCCACCCTCCCCCCCGACCGCCTCGGAAAGCACGCGTATGCCTTCGGTCTCGGCAAGACAACCGGCAGGCTGGGTGACATAGTACCTGCGGGCGGCAAGCCCCAGATCCAGCGCGAGGGTGAACCCAAGGAGCCATGCCGCAACGGAACGGAGACGGGGGCGTTTCCCGTGGCCGACGTAGAACCATATCCAGATGGCGCTCAAACACGCGAAGACAAGTCCGTAGCCGATGTGCCTCATTTCATAATCGAACCAGGCGGTCCCACCCTGCTTAAGCCATTCGACAAGCCGGAAGCCGCTTGTCGTGAACCACATCTCGCCGGCAAGACCCGCCACCCGTCCGGAGAGACCGGTGATAAGGTCCGCACCCTTGAGCCTGAAGAACAACAGACCGCAGGCGACCGCCCCGGCCAGGGCCGCCGGCACTGCGATGAAGTTGCGCCTGGCCGCGGCATCCCCGGCCTCCCGTGCAAGCGAGAGCCCCTTGCCTGCCAGCGCCGCCAATGCAAAACAGGCCAGGACCGATACACGGTCTATTTGGGAATACGCGGCCTGAGGGAACACCGCGTAGACGATTCTCAACGCCAGGACACTCGTGCCGGCCCACACACTCAAGATAAGCAGCCCGAAGAGCGCCCTTATGTGCCGGGATCTCCCCAGGAAAACCAGAGAGGCCAGCGCAAGGGCCAGCCCTCCTACTCCACAATAGACCATGAAACCGCTGTTGTAAGGATGGACCGGACCCTTCAGAAGGCCGATCCAACTCGTCCCGTCCACAGGGTTTCCGAAGATATCGGGTACAAGCGCCCTCAAGAGGAATACCGGCTGCCACAGATGGTCGCGGCTCATGGCTTCGAAGGTGAAGCCCAGGCCGCGGCTGTTGCGCACGAACTCCACAAACGGTACAAGTTGGACGCAGACCGCAAGCGCCGCCACTGCGCCTGCCAGGCAGATGACCCGGCAGTTCCTCCAGGCCGCCCCCCTGTCTCCACGCACCACGGCCTCTATGCTGTCCAGGAGCGCATAAAATAGAAGGGCCGCCACGCCGAAAAGGAAAACCTGGGGCATGCCTGCCAGGTAGCCCAGACAGAGAAAGAGCATCAGAAGCAGGCCCCCCGAGCGAACGGAACGCTTGGAGCGCTCGTATGCGAAGAAGAGGTAGGGCAGCCACGCGGCGGCGGCCACGAAGGTAGGGTGTCCCATGCGCAGAAAGAAGAAGGAAGAGAAACCATAGGCCAGGGCCCCCAGCGCCCGGCCCGGCCGGATCGCATCGATCGCACCCAGGAAGAGAAACATCCCCAGGGACGCGAGAAAGAAGTGAAGCGCCACATCATAACCCATGGCCTTCGCCGGATCGGCCGGCAACAGAAGCAGGTCTGCCGGATAGAGCACTCCCGTCTGAGGATCCGCAAAGAAGGGGCACCCTCCCAGTATGTAGGGATTCCAGAGCGGGAAGCTGCCGGAGACGATACTCTGTCTGGCAAAGACCCGCCTGGGCAGATAGGTGCAGGCGGCATCCGTTCGGTAAGTCTCACCATCAAGGACGCCGGGCGCGGCATAGTCGGCCCAGGGAAGCCACCTATAGGTGTTGGAGGTGATGAGCACCCTGTCGCCGAACAGTACATCGCCGAAAAAGCCTATCACGGCCACGGCCAGGACGGCGATAAGGACCGCGCTCTGTGTTCTACCTGACAAGCTGTCCGACCTCAGGATTTGCGCACCAGCTGGGCGGCCCCATAGAGCAGGCCGCCTACCAGAGCCAGCGCCGTAAACACCGCGTACACCACCAATGCATAAGCAAGACCGAGACCCTTATCGACGCCGAACTGTCCCAGCATGAAGACGAAGGCCGCCTCTCTGACACCGAGACCGCTTACCGACACGGGGATCATTCGCGCAAGTTCGACAATGGGCACAATGAGAAGCAACGGCATGAAACCGATATCCAGCGAGAAGGCCCTGGCTACAAGGTAGCACCCGTATATCCACATCAGCCTGGAAAGGACCGAAAGCACCAGACCTTGAAAAACGGCCCCCCCACAGCGGTCGTAGCTTACTATGGCCCGATATGCGCGTTCCAGCCTGGCCTGTGCCTTGAACCTCTCCAGTAGGCCAAGGAGCGGACCGAGCATCACGAGGAGCCTGCCGGCCACGGGTCTAAGAAGCATCACGTATGCGCAGACGAATACCGAGGCGGCCACCACCCATACCCTTATGACCTCGCCCCATTTCATCAGATCGCTGCCGACAAAAGGCATCGACAGAAGGCCCAGAGGCAGGAGAACGGCGAAACCGAGCAGCCTGTCAACGACGACAGAACCGAAGACGTCCGCCCGCCTTCCGGTCTCACCGCCTATGCCCACCACGCGCACGAAGTCGCCGCCTACACTGGTGGGCAGAGCGGCACTGAAGAAATTGCCGACGAGATAGTAGTAGAGGAGTCTCGCCTGCCCCACGCGTATGCCCTTGGCGACAAGCAAGACGCGCCATCTCAGGGAGTTCACCACAACCATGGCGAAGTCAATGATACCGGCCAGGACAATCGGAAGGACGCGGACCCGCTTGAAATACCCGGCGATCTCACTGAGATCCTGTCTGGTCACGAGAAACACGATCAACCCGACACCGACCGCCAGCCGGACTATCTTGAGTATCATGGAACGCGTCACGGCTTCCTCTTGAGTATTCGGACCGAGCCCAGCCGGTCCACCTCCGCATAGTTGTCGAGCATCCACCCCCTGACCCGTGGGGCGTAGTCGGCAAAACTCAGCCTGGTCTCACCCAATCGTGCTCCCTCGTATGGCTCGGTAAACAATATGTACTCGGTCCGGTGAGCCTCAATGTCCGCAATATACCGCTCTTCTTCTTCGGGCTCGATGCCCCTGCGGTAGTGCGCATAACGGGTCGGGTTCTTCCTATCGTAGAAAAAATAGAGCATCTGGAGCTGCGGAACCGCAAGCACATAGTCACCCTGAGACGTGTTCATGTCAAGGAAGCGGCCAAGCGCCATGAAGAACTGGGCTTCTGCGGGACGAACATATATCGGAGCCCGCTCCAGCCCCAGCCTTGTATCATTGCCGACCCTGACGGCAATCGATCCCAGATACTCCACGTCGCCGACCGACAACCCCTCTCTTGCGAAGACCGGCATCATGCGAAAGTCGGTCGATCCGGCCACGACCCCGACCGAGGCCCAGACCAGAAAGGCCGGCGGCAGCACCACAAGCAGCACCTTGAGCACCAAGCCCCGGCCCCCTTTCCCCAAACGGCGAAAGGCGATGGCGAGGATCGCCGGAATCAGGAGGAAAACGTACTGCATGGATTGGAGCAGATGACCGAGATCCGATCGCCACACACTCTGGTTGAACGCCAAGACCGAGACCGTCGTCACCACCAATAGCGACGTCATTGCGGGGCGCCATCTGCGCCTAAGCGCACTCCATATGACGGCGACCGCTGCGAGGCCGTAGGCTGCGAAGGGCAGATAGAAAAGCAGCTTCACAGGCAGTATATAGGCCAGGTAGGATGAATTCACCGGAGTCTCGGCACCGAGGCCCGGATATGGGATCCGGTTGGTGAGATTGTCACGCATCCCATCCACGGTGATCTTGTGTATCATGGGCTCGAGCGCACCCTCGAGATGGAAGTAAAGCAGGAAGGGGATGGCGACTGCGGCTATCCCGGCAGCCAGGTACAGGATTCTCCGGAGGCCATTGCCGACACCCGTGCCTTCGCCGAGGCCGTCAATCACCAGGGCCGCAAGCCCTCCCACCACCGCGAATCCGGCCACATCCTGCCTGAAGACGGCGCAGCACCCGAGGATGAACCCGGTAAGAAACAGACAGGCGGGCCGGCGCCTGTAGGAGATGATGACCGCATATGTCGCCAGAAACCCAAGGCTGGAGAAGAAGACCTTGTGCCACGGACCCGGGGCTATCATCACAAGCAACGGGGCCAGCAGGGCCAACCTGCTTCTTGTCACTTCCCGGACGATGAGAAAGGCAAGCGAACACTTCAGCGCCTCGAGGAAGGCGAAGACATATCTCTCGACAAGCAGGTTCTTTCCGAAGACCTTGAACGCCCCGGCAATCAGATAGAAGCGGCCCGGCGCATAGGTATGGTGAAAATCCCGATAGATCAGTTGGCCGTCCATGACCTTCTCCACCCCGTCCAGCAGATAGCCTTCGTCATAGGCAAGGCCGTACTTCGCATAGGAGGAGAAATAGACCATCGCCAGCACGAACACTGCCAGCGCCCACAGAGGCGCCGTCTTCCTGCCCAAGGTCAGACCCCCTGCTTTAAGGTTTTATCCGAATCGTCGCCCGGACGATATCAGGAGGGCCGTCAGGCCTATCCCCGCGGCTGAGAATATCAAACCGATGCGGAAGTACAAAGGCACATATTCCATGCGCACCGAGTGGATGCCGGGGCCGACTCTCACCGCCCTGAATGCATAGTTGGCCCTTAAGAGTTCGACTTCCTCATCATCCAGGAATGCCTCCCAACCGGGATAATGAACATCGGAGACAAAGAGGTAACACGGGGCGGACGCATCGACATCGACCGCAATCCGGTGCGGGCCGTATTCCACGAGTGAAGCCGATCCGGGGGAGCCGTCGGCGGCGGAGTGCGCAGCCTGCGCCGGATCGCCCACAAGCAGCACCTCGGCAGCGGGATCGAAACTCCCGGATTTCATATAGGCCAGCACCCGCTCGTAGGAGTCGAAGCAATGGCCCTCCCCTACAAGGTAGGCCCTCGGCAGGTACCGGTTGTTTACGAGGGCTACAGGCTCAGGTCTCGGACCGCCCAGGTCGGCGACCGTCAATATGTATTTCACGTTCAGCATGTCCAGGATGCGCGATTCCAGGGCATCACGGTCGGCAATAGGACCGATCCTTCTTCTGAGGGCCGCGTTGCTCACCGCTATCATGGTGCTGTCGATCGCTCCCAAGACCTCCATATAGCGATTGACGTTGAGTGCGTCATAGCCGTGTATGTCGCATAGGCCGAGGATCGTCGCCGTGTTGGAAGGTATCACATCCGCACCGTACTTGGCAAAACGCCATGTTCCGGTGTCGGCTCTCAAGTTGTCGATCATCGTGCTCGGCGGCACCACCGTGGCGGCGGGCTGCGAAACCTTGAAGCCCAGGGCATTAGGGATGAGGTCCGCAAGGAGGAGGCCTACGGCCGCCACAAAGACCAACCGGCGGGGGAAGCGCCGGCCTGCGGCGAGGAGCAAGACCGCCGACAGAACGGCAAACACAAGGAAGGCATAGACCTCACGGGAGGCATACGCGAGATACGCCTCGGGGCTGATTGCACCGGCAATGTGCCCGTGGATCGCGCGCCAGCCCAGCAGACGAAACCACACGGTGAAAGCCACGGCAAACGCAAGGAAGGCGGCTCCCACGAACAGGCGTCGCCTCCGGTCGGACAATGCGGCGTCGAAACCGTACCCGGCCAGCACCGCCACCGAGAACATATAGACCACAATCACCCGGTCGATCCGCGAGAAATTGAATCCCGGGAGCAGGCGATAGCAAACATAGAGGAGGGGGGTGCCGAAGACCACAAGCAGGGAGATGCCCGCGAGCATGACAAGCGGTATGGCTCTCCTCCTGAGGCCCGCCAGGGCGACGACCGCCAGCATGAGTGGAAGCACGCCGAGGTAACCCGTCGTGCTCACGTAGTTCTGTTGGAAGGCCGGCCCACGACCTGCCCTCACAAGCTCCTTGCTGAGGACGCCGACGTCGCGCGGGTGACCGAGAATATCGGGCACGAGGTACTTGAGCGACACGAGGCCGTGATGCGCGCTGCTCAAGACGGTGTCATACGGCAGGATCTTGCGGTAGGAGAAGGTACTCAGCTCCCACGTGGGGAGAAGCTGAAAGGCGCAGACCAGGGTGGCAAGACCCAGAGCCACTATCACCAGACCGAGCACCATGCCCCGCCATGAGGCGGCCTTGCCTTTTTCCAGCAGCACTCTCACGAGCATATAGGTGATCAGCGCATAGATGTTGAACATCGCAAGCTGGGGGAAGCCGGCGAGAATGCAGAGCGAAAATGCCAGCCCAAGCAGGCCGGCCCGCCTCAAGCCGGGCCGCTCGAGCAGATGTTCCCCGAAATAGAGGAGCGCCGGCAACCAGCCGGCCGTGGATATGAAGGTCGGCTGACCGTACCTGGTCACCATGAAACCGCAGAAGGTGAATGTCACTGCCGATAGGACCGAAGCCTCCCGGGAGAGGGCCAGCTTCCTGCCCAGGAGAAAGGTGAATACTGCGGCTATCATGAAATGGATATAGATGAAGAGGTCCATCTGGGTCGCAGGATCAAAGAGGTAGAGTGCGAGGTTCACGGGATAGAGTACCGCGGTCTGAAAGGCAGCCATGAAGGGCGTGCCGCAAAACTGGTGAGGATTCCAGAACGGTATCTGGCCGTGCCGGATCATCTCGGTGGCGAATACCCTGCGCGGGAAATAGGAAAAGGTGCAATCGGAGGTCACCGACGGCTGCTCCAGCTCCTCCCGGGAGGCCTCGGACAGCCAGGGGAAGACATTGGTCAACCGGAAAGTGACGAGAGTCCGGTCGGTAAAGACCTCCCTCCCGAAGAAGACGGTAACCAGCAGAATCAGGAACACGAGAGCCGGAAGGTCGCTGCGGCGCCTGCTCATGTCTTGGTCTTTTTCCTGCCGACACCGAAATAGATTTCCAGCCATATCTTCGCCAGCTCCCGCAGCGTGCTTATGACGTGGCTCGGACGTACGGTGCTCTGGCCACGGCTCCTCGGGTAGTGCCTCACACCTATCTCGGTCATTCTGAAGCCGTGGTAACGCGCCTTCGCCAGGATCTCGGTATCCACAAAGAACTTCTTGGACCGGATCTCAATGACGTCGAAGACCTCGCGATGGAAGAGCTTGAAGGCACAATCGATGTCCCTGACTCTCAGCCTGAAGATGGTCCTCGCGAGAAGATTGTAGCACCAGGCCAGAAACAACCTTGTTAGGGGATCATACCTGTATATCCTGAACCCCGTGACGATATCATAGTCCTCACTGGCGGGAAGCAGGTTCTTGACCTCCCGCACGTCGAATTGAAGGTCGGAATCTGTATAGAAAACCAGACCGCACCTGGCGCTTGTGAAACCGGTCCTCAGAGCATCCGCATAACCCAAGTTGGTCGGATGATGGATAGGCCGGACCCGGTCGTTCTCATCATGTAAGCGATCGATTATCTCGCCTGTCCTGTCCGAGCTGCCGTCGTTCACGACGATCACCTCGTAATCGTCGAGATCGAGCCCGCCCGCCACTTCCAGAACCCGCCCCACCGAGTCCTCGATGTTCTCTTGCTCGTTGTATGCGGGAAGCACGAAAGAAATCGATTTGCCTGCCATAATGACCTCAGCCTACGTAGCCGATACCTTCGAGTCGTCTCCTTATATCCTCGCTGTCCTCAGCACTCAGAGCGCCGCCCCCGGCATTCCCCACGAGATCCATATCGCAGTACTCAACGGACCGCCCGGCGAGTGTCTCCGGTACAAGCGCATCCTCCATGATCTTGCCGTCCATCTCGCGGGGCACCTTCAATCCCAGAAGATACAGCACCGTGGGAGCCACGTCCAGAATCGATCGCGGAGCGAGTTTCGCGCCCTTGCGAAAGGCCGGACCGAGGCCCAGGAATATGCCCTCCATCCTGTGATCGCCCGAATTGCCGTAGACCGGGAAGCTGAAGCGGTTGCTTGTGAAATCGAGCGTACCCAGGGCCTTGTTGCGCATGTCGGCGGGAAGAAAGATTATGTCGGGCGCCTCATCGACATAGGGTCCCTTATAGATCTCCTCGCGAAGATAGACCTTGTCGAACATCTCTTCCCCCGTCAGAGGGTCCCGGAAAGCGAGAAGATCGGCCTTTATCGAGGCCCTCACCTTCTCATACTCCTCGCCCGGCTCCACACATCCGCGCGGTTCCCGTCCCTTGAGGTTGATATAGATCTGGCCGTAATTGCCCCTGGAATAGGCTCTGGTTCGCGTCCAATCCACATTGGAAAGCGACAGGAAGAACCTGTCAAGGAGCATCTGCATCCTTTGCCGCGAATGAAACCCGCCCGATAGCCTGAGTCTCGCAAGCCCCAGGGCCATGGAGAGCCTGTAGAAGAAAACCGGTGTAAGCCCCATGTCATATGCGGCCTTCTTGAGGCAGGTGGCGGCATCGCGCTTGAGCTCGAGATAGCCCTGCTCTCGCAACCACACGTTGAATGCCAGAAACCTGTGTATAGGACCGAACCCGTGGTCGGAGACTATGAGGATATTGGCGTCACCCGCATCGTCCACAATCTCCCCCAACCCCTTGTCCAACTCCCGGAAGAAACCCCGGAGCCGGGGGCCGAACTCGGCGCCTTCACGGCTGTCGTATCGCGGATGGTCCTCGTCCAGGAGATGCCAGAGCTCGTGCTGCGCCCTGTCGGTACCCCAGAAGTGGGAAAACAAGAGGTTCCAGTCACCCTTCCCCATCATATAGCGGGTCACTTTGATGTTGAAGTCGAGCACGTCGAAGAGTTCGTCAAGCACGTTTCCCACACCGCGTTTCGAGTAAACCTGGCGGTGGTAGAGCTTGTACGGACCGAAGTGCTGCTCGATGTCCTCGAGCACGCCCGGCGGATAGGCGAAATCACGCTTGCCGAAGGGCGTGAGGAAACCGCTGACCATGGAGCCGGCGAGCTTCTCGGGCGGATAGGTTATGGGGACGCTCAGGAGCACCGACTTCAGGCCCGACCGGCCCGCGAGCTGCCAGATCGGCACACCGTCCCGGAGTGTTGAATTGACCGGAATCTCGCCGAAAGGATTGCGATCGGATACCGCGCCTTCGCTTAGCCCCTTCCTTCGGAGCAGGAATTCGAAGACGCCGTGCTTGCCCGGGTTGAGACCCGTGAAAAAAGTCGTCCAGGAGGCGGCTGTGACCGGCGGCACCACGGTCACAAGATCGCTCGAAGCGCCCCGATCGAGGAGCGAGGCCAGGGTAGGCATCGTGCCGTCCGTTGCGAACTTGGAAAACAGGTCCCACGTGGAGCCATCGAGTCCCAGGATCAGTACTCTCGGTCTCGGGGTGGATGCCATCAAGTCACATCCATCTTGGAGAAGTCGGCGATTCGGAGGAAGAGGTCGGTGATCTTGTCGAGCAGGTTTAGCCTGTTCTGTTTCAGTTGCTCATCATCGGCCATGACCATCACCTCATCAAAAAAAACGTTTATCGGCCCGGCAAGTTCCAGCAGTACGGCCAGCGCACTGTGGAAGTCCCGGCTTTCGATGAGATGCACAAGCTTGGCTTGCGTGTCCCGGTAGACTTTGAAGAGATGTGACTCGGCTTCGCTTTCGAAAAGCGATGGGTCCGGATCGCTTCCTGTGCCCGGCGCCTTACCGGTGGACGCGAAGATGTTCCACGCGCGCTTGAAGGCCGTGATCAAGATCTCGAAACGCGTGTCATCCTGGAACTCCTTTATGGCTTCGAGCTTCTTCACCATGAGCAACGGGTCTTTAACACCCACGCCTCTCAGGGCGCTAAGCACCACGTCCGGCCTGTTGCCGGCATCCACAAGCAGGGTCTGGAAGCGCTGTTCGAGGAAGCGGTAGACATCCCCGATGAGCTGGATGCGATCGCCGGAGATCTTCTCGGCATAGACATCAAGCGCGTCGCCGACCACGTGTTCCAGATCGACGTGAATTCCCTTCTCCACCAGGATCCTCACGACGCCTGCGGCCTGCCTTCTCAGAGCATAGGGGTCCTCCGAACCCGTGGGGATTAGGCCCACCCCGAAGCACCCGACTACGCTGTCCAGCTTGTCGGCAAGCGCCAGGATCGAGCCCGTCGGCGTCTCGGGCAGCATGTCTCCGGCGAACCTCGGGAGGTAGTGTTCGAAAATGGCCGCTGCTACTTCCTTGTCTTCCCCCGCAGCCAGGGCGTACTCCCTGCCCATAAGACCCTGGAGGCTCGAGAACTCCTTCTCACGAACCATCTCGGATGTCAGATCGGCTTTGCAAAGTCGGGCGGCGCGTTTGACCGTATCTTCGCTTCCCACCCCGCTTACCTTCACGAGGTATTCAGCCAATCGGCCCACGCGTTCGGACTTCTCGGCAAGTGTGCCCAGCTGCTCTTGCCACACCACCCCCGGCAGCCGCTCCGCCATTGCCTCCAGGCCGTGCTCAAGATCCTGCTCCCAGAAGAAATGGGCATCGTCGAGCCGGGCCTTGAGCACGCGCTCGTTGCCTCGCTTTATCCTGCCCTCCCGGTCCTCATCCATATTGGCCACGGCCACGAAGTAGGACATGAGACCGCCGTCCCCGGCTGCGACCGAGAAGAAGTCCTGGTGCTGCCTCAAGGCCGTGACCACAACCTCCTTGGGCATCTCGAGAAACCTGGGGGAAAACGTCCCGGCCAGCGCAAGCGGGTATTCCACTGTGAAGGTCACGCGTTCCAGGAGTTCATCATCTTCCACTATGCGGCCGCCCACAGCCGTGGCCGCCTTCTCAATCCGTTCCCTGATCATCTGCTTGCGTCTATCATGGTCCACGATAACGAGGTTGCGTTCGAGGTCTCCAAGGTACTGATCCGGAGAAGTGATCTTGATTTCCCGGTCCCCCAGGAAGAGATGCCCGCGGGTCGCGTCCCCTGCTGTAATACCGGCCCAGGTGAAAGGCTCACCTTTGCTGTCGCTGCCGAGCCGGCCGTCTATGACATAGGTGAGCCACCGAACGGGTCTTGCGAATCTCGCTCCTTCGGCTTCCCACTTCATGGTCTTGGGGAACCGGATGCCGCCGTTGAGCTCGAACCTGAAGATCAATCCCATCTCATCGACGGTGAGCCCCCCCTGCTCTACCTTGTCAATGCAAACATAGTCGCTCTTGCCCTTCTTGGCGGTCTTGAGGTCCCCAACATCCACGCCCTGCGACCCGGCGAAGCCGATCGCAGCCTGGGTGGGTTTGCCTGATGCATCGTAAGCTCTGTCGGCTGGCGGGCCGAACACGGTTGTGCGTCTGTCCTCGGCCTTCTCGGCAAGCCCGCTTATTACAAGCACCATGCGGCGGGGCGTGCCCATGGTCCGAAGACCGGAGAACGCTATCCCGACGCGCTCAAGCGAGCTCCTTACCCCTGCTTCCAGATCCTCCAGAGCCGGCCTCATGTATGAGGGGGGAATCTCTTCGGTGCCTATCTCAAAAAGCAGTTCCACTATGTGCCTCTCCTAGACGTGAGCATCCGGGGTTTCTGGCGTGCTACCCGGCTTGCCGCCCGTCAGAGGTGGAAGATCCAACTGCGTCCGCCGCTGAGCATCCTTCAGGAGCGGGAAGCCCGTTTCCTCACGTTTCTCGAAATACTTCTTCGCCACCATGCGGGCGATCTTTCTCACCCTGAGAATGTAGGACGCCCGCTCGGTTACACTTATGGCCCCCCTGGCATCCAGCATGTTGAACATGTGGGAGCACTTGAGCACGAAGTCGTAGGCCGGCATCACAAGCCCCTTCTTCGCAAGGCGTCCGGCTTCTTTCTCGAAGAATTCAAACATCTCGCGGTGGGCGTCCACGTCCGCCTCGAGGAAATTGTACTCCGAGAATTCCACCTCCGTGGCCTTGCAGATGTCGCTCCATGAGAGCCGGTCGTTCCACCTGACGTTGTTTATGGCGTCCACTTCCTGGACGCACATGGCTATACGCTCGAGACCGTAGGTTATCTCGCAGGTTACAGGATCCAGATCGAGCCCCCCGGCCTGCTGAAAATAAGTGAATTGCGTAATCTCCATGCCGTCCAGCCAAACCTGCCAACCCAGGCCCCAAGCACCGAGTGTGGGGGACTCCCAGTCATCCTCGGCGAACCTGACATCGTGCACGCGCGGGTCAATGCCCATCCTGACCAGGGTATCCAGATATACGGTCTGGATGTCGGCCGGAGAGGGTTTGACCACGACCTGGTATTGGAGGAACTGCTGGACCCTCATCGGATTCTCGCCGTAGCGGCCGTCTCTGGGGCGCCTCGAAGGCTCCACGTGCGCGGCCTTCCAGGGTTCCGGACCCAGGGCTCTGAGGAAACTCGCCGGGTTGAAGGTCCCGGCTCCTACCTCGGTGTTATAGGGCTGATGGATGGCGCAGCCGTAATCCGCCCAGAACTTCTCCAGGGTCATGATCAAGTCCTGTAGCGACATGCCTTCCATCTTCGGACGTCTATTGGCCAAGAGAAGTATCCCTTATCCTCTCCAGAAAATCGAGCGATCTCACCTTCGCACCCTCGCTTATCTGAGCCCGGAAGAACGCATTCAGGATGTCCGCCGCTTCCCTGCTCACACGGCCGGCCGAATAGGTCTTCCTGATCTTCTTGATCGCCTCCCTCCGGCAAGCCCGAAGCAGGCCCAAAGCCTCCCCGCTGATGGCCAGGGCATTGAGGTCCTTGTTCCTACAGTCGGGACAGAGCACGCCTCCCGAGAGGAGCCCGAAAGAGGCGCGGTCCTCGACCGGCTTCCCGCAACGAACACACTCGGCGAGTTCCGGTCCGTAACCCACAAGGTACAACGTTTTCAATTCATAAGATGTAAGTATTACCTCGAGATCGGACCGTTCCGCAAGGCTTATCTCCGCAAGCACCGATGCCAGCAGGCCGAACAGCGCCTCATTGGGTTCCTCGGTCGGCATCAAGCGCTCAACCATCTCACCGGCCACACTGGCGTAGGCCAGCCTGAAGACATCGTCCTTGATGCCTTGATACGATTCCAGCATCTCGCTGTGGCTCAAGGTGTGGAGTTCTCTGTTTTCCTTCTTGTAGAAAATGATGGACGATCTGGTGAAGAGCTCCAAGCTCGATCCGAACTTGCTCTTGGGCTTGAGACTTCCCTTGGCAATGGCAGAGATCTTGCCATACCTATTCGTGAAGAAGACGCCTATCTTGCTGGATTCCCGGACCTTCCTGGTTCTCAAGACGATTGCGTGGGTGCGGTGGATGCTCATACGGTTTCCTGCCTGTGAAACTCCTTCACCGGGTGTCCCAGACGGCCGTGGGTGTCATACGGTGTGAAAGAACCGGCTGATATAACCATCTTCATACCGTCTTCAATGCTCATCTCGAGCGGTATGAGATCTTCCGCAGGCACAACCAGCATGAAACCCGAAGTCGGGTTCGGACTTGTCGGCACAAAGACATTGATGGTCTTCCTGGCCAGCTTGGAGGCGATCTCCCCACAGTTTTCGGATGTCACAAAGCATAGAGAATACGTGCCTCTGCGCGGGTATTCCACAAGGGCAACCTGCCGGAAGACATTGGACCGCTCGCTCAAGAGCGTCTCGCTTATCTGTCTCACAGCGATATAAACCCTGTTGAAGAGCGGAATGGACTCGAGGCCTTTCTGAAGAAACCGGATCAGGCGCTTCCCGATGAGGTTGCTCGCCATCATGCCGGCGGCCAGGACAATCACTATGATCGCCGCGAGACCGATCCCCGGGAAAGACAGGCCGGTCTTGGCTCTCAGGAAGGACCCCAGAATCCCATCCAGCTTGGTGAAGAGAAACCAGAGCACATACGCGGTCAATACGGTAGGCAGAACCACCACAAGACCGGCCAACATGTATCGCCTCAACCATCTCATGACGTGCGCTGGCCCCTCTCCTGCTCGACACTCTGCCTCGCGGCCCTTCCAACCCCGTTTCCGCTTATGATCACTCGCTCGATTCGCTGCCCCGTGACTTTCTCCACCCTGAACTGCAGGCCGTCGGCCTCATACTCATCACCTTCGGAAGGTACCTTGCCTAGGAGGTTGTAAAGATACCCTGCCAGGGTATCGTAGTCTTCTTCTTCGGTTATCGAAGTCCTCAGGGTCTCATTGAGCTCGTCGATTCTCGCCTTGCCGTCCACCCTGACCTCGTCATCGCCCATCACGTGGACAAGTTCCAGCTCCTCCTCGTATTCGTCGTAAATCTCACCGACTATCTCTTCCAGAACGTCTTCGAGCGTGACAAGACCTACGACCCCTCCGAATTCATCGACCACGATTGCCATGTGGGTCTTGCGGCATCGAAGCTCTTTGAGAAGATCTCGGACCTTCTTGCTCTCCGGCACAAAGTAGGCTTCCCTCAGAATGTCCTTGATCCCCGTGTCAAGACCGCCTCCCAGGACAAACTCGAAGAGGTCACGGGCATGCAGGATCCCCGTGATGTCGTCGATGGTCTTGTTATATACCGGAATCCTCGAGTGGGCACCTTCGACAATGACCTTGACGGTTTCACCTACGGTTGTGGTCACCTCAGTGCAGACCATGTCTATGCGGGGCACCATAATCTCCCGGACTATCGTCTCCCGCATCTCGAATATGGCGTTTATCATCTCCCGCTCGTCCCGCTCTCCGGAATCCCCCTCTTCGCCTGCGCGGGCTATGGCTCTGAGCTGGCCCGCCTTGAGCAGCAGTTCTCTTGCCTGTGAACCCGCCAGGAAGAGCTTCTGGGTCACGAGCGCCACACCCTTGACTATCGGATAGATGGGGATGAACAGCACGAAGATGGGTGCTGCCAGCCTTCGGACGGCCGCCTCCGGGTCCTGGGCCACCCAGACCCTGGGAAGCAGCCGCGCCAGTATCGCAACCAGGAGCCCTATTATGACCAGGCAAACCGCTGAGGCCACGATCTTTGCGAGGCCATCGGGCCAGAAGAGCCAGGTCAGTCTCAGTGCGAAGAGGGCCGCCAGAACGCTGCAGAGCGAGCTGCCGAGCAGCAGACTTATCATCAGATCATTCGGGTTTGCCAGCATGCGCATGACAAGCCTCGACCGGTTGCCCCCGTTCTTTTCCAGCACATCCACCGAAACTGAGAAGAACGCGAATTCACCTGCAAAGAAGAGCGTGGACAGCCCCAGGAACACCAGAAAAAGCAGGATGTCTAGCAGTGCTGATGGATCCAAAACCGTGACTCTCCTTGACTCTTATTCGTCACAATCGGCAAACAACTGAAACTCCTTTAGCATAGCAGCCTGCCTGCGCTTCATCTTAAGGGCCTCGTCGGGCCTATCATCACGGTATCCCAGGACATGAAGCACACCGTGGACCACCAGCCTCAGCAGTTCCTCCTCGGGTCTGACCTTGAAACGCGCGCTGTTGGCCATAGCCGTATCCTTCGAGATGTATACATCCCCGACCCTGGCAAACGGGAGACCGGGCTCGGAAAGATCGAACGCTATAACATCGGTTGGCCCCATGCGGCCGAGTCGCTCCCGATTCAGCCTTGTTATCTCACCGTCTTTCACGAATGAGATACTGACTGCGTAGGATGTTACGCCATGATCCTCGAAAAGGCGGCGCGTGACTCGCTCAAACAAGCGCCTGTGGCTCCTGAAACGCGCAGGAAACCCTCTGAAGTCAATCGAGGTTGCTTGGTCTGACTCTTCCATGCTCCCCATATCTCGGCCGGACTCAGCCCCCATGCCTACCCATCAGGAAACCTAAACCAACGCTTCCGGGTGGGCAACCCCCTATCTACCCCGGCCGATCGGCGGTCAATCCGGTCCGGATGTCTCACCGCCTCCCGGACCTCTTCCTTGGTGACGGGGCGCCGCCGTCATACTCATCAAACGCCCTTATTATGTCCTGGACCAGTCTGTGCCTTACCACATCCCTCCCGGTAAGGTAGATGAAGTTGATACCCTCGATATCGTTGAGAACCGACTGGATCAGCACTAGTCCGGAATCTTCTTTGCGGGAAAGGTCGATCTGAGTGACGTCACCTGTAATGACCGCCTTGGAATTGAACCCCAGCCGAGTGAGGAACATCTTCATCTGATCCAGAGTGGTGTTTTGGGCCTCGTCCAGGATGACGAAGGAGTTGTTGAGGGTCCTCCCCCTCATATACGCCAGAGGCGCGACCTCTATGATCCCCATCTCCAGCCGTTTCCGTATCTTCTCGGCGGGCATCATTTCATACAGCGCGTCATAGAGCGGCCGGAGGTAGGGGCCCACCTTCTCCTGAAAATCACCGGGAAGGAAACCCAGTCGTTCACCAGCTTCAACAGCAGGCCTGGTAAGCACTATCTTCCTGACTTCCTTGTTCTTGAGAGCCCTGACGGCAAGTGCGATGGCAGTATATGTTTTACCCGTACCGGCAGGTCCTACCGCGAT
>CAZRAU010000030.1:0-583 GCA_964598025.1 uncultured bacterium | reverse complement strand
CTCCCCGGCCTCGACTGCGGGCCTCACCAGGAGTATCCGGTCAATGTCCCTTCGCTGGAGGGAGGAAACGGCCTGGGCCATTGCCAGGTAGGTCTTGCCCGTACCTGCAGGCCCGATGGCGAATACGATGTCATGAGCCCGCATTGCCTTGACGTATTCCTGTTGGCCGAGGGTTTTTGCCCTTATGACCTTCTTCAGATCGTGGTACTCCGTCCGGCTCTCGTGAAGCAACGCCAAATCCTCGGCTTCTTCATCCCGGACCAGTGATATCGCATAGCGCACATCACCCTCACCGATTTGTATGCCCTTGGCCGCGCTCACCAAGAGATCGCCGAGGATATGCTCGACCGATTCCACCTTGTCCTGATCGCCTTCGATGATGACTTTCTCGCCGCGGGCGACGATCTTCACCCCGAATTCGTCTCTCAGGATCCTTAGGTGTGCATCGTTCCGGCCGAAGACCTTGATCTGATCGACATCGGATACGTCAATCTGCTTTCTTGGCACTTCTCGAGCTTGACCTCCTGACTTACAGGAAAGCCCCTGGCCCCTCACGAGACTGAGGGGCCAAGAGCTTCAGCCT
>CAZRAU010000029.1:18369-28025 GCA_964598025.1 uncultured bacterium | reverse complement strand
GCTGTGACATCCTCTGCCGGGGCGCTGCGGCGCTCCTTGAGAGGCGGAAGCAGAAGATCGAGAATCCGCTCCTCGGTATTGGATTCGGCCACATCCGCTATCTCATCCATCTTCTCTTCGCGGACCATGTTGACCGACAGCTCGGTCAGCTCCCGAATCATCGATTCAACGTCCCGCCCCACGTAGCCGACCTCGGTGAACTTCGAGGCCTCTACCTTCATGAAGGGGGCGCGCGCAAGCCTGGCCAGGCGGCGGGCGATTTCGGTCTTGCCCACTCCGGTTGGGCCTATCATGATGATGTTGTTCGGCATGATCTCCTCCCGGAGATCCCCTGTGACCTGTTGCCTCCGCCACCTGTTGCGAAGTGCTATTGCCACACACTTCTTGGCATCCTTCTGGCCTATGACGTACTTGTCGAGTTCCTTTACTATTTGCCTTGGTGTGAGTTCAGCAGACATCTATTCCAATACCTCTACCGTGATTTGGTCGTTGGTGTAGACGCAAATGCCGGCGGCGATTCCGAGCGCCTCTTCAACTATGCCCCGGGCGTCGAGATCGGAGCGCTTGAGCAGCGCCCGAGCCGCCGCCAGCGCGAAGCCCCCCCCCGATCCTATAGCAACGATCGATGATCTCGCCGCTTCCCGAGACCACAAAAGCATGTTCTTTGTCCATGACAACCAGCAGGGCCTCAAGCCTCCTCAGAATCTTGTCCGTCCGCCACTCCTTCGCCATCTCCACAACAGCTCTGGTAAGGTTCCCCTTATACTGCTCGATCCGGGATTCGAATTTCTCAAAAAGCGTAAGCGCATCCGCCGATGCGCCCGCGAAGCCGGCGAGCACCTTATCACCGTAGATCTTCCTGATCTTCCGGGCCTTGTGCTTCATAACCGTCTCCCCCAGACTCACCTGCCCATCACCCCCCATCGCCACCATTCCACCCCGGCGAATGCCGATGATCGTCGTACTTCTTATGATCATGTCCTCGTCCATGGTCAACACCTCATGCCCTGGGATGGGATTGATCGTAAACCCGCTTGAGCCTCTCGGTTGTAACGTGCGTATAGACCTGTGTGCTGGAAAGACTTGCATGTCCCAGAAGCTCCTGCACTGCGCGCAGGTCGGCCCCCCGGTCCAGCATGTGAGTGGCAAACGTATGCCTGAGCACATGCGGGCTCATCTGCTTAAGATTGCAGACGCGCTCAAGATAGCGCCTCACAACCCCTTGAATTCCCCTTCGGGAGAGCCTTCTCCCGAACCTGTTAACAAAAAGCGCAACTTCACGCATCCTGCCTGAGCGCTTAAGATGCCTGTGTCTTTCCTGAAGATAGGACTTGATGGCTTTGACCGCCATCCTCCCCAGGGGGACCATGCGCTCCTTCCTCCCTTTGCCCTTCACCTTTATGACCTCTCCGAAAAGGTCCATGTCCGAGACATCAAGCTGATACAGCTCACTGAGGCGTATCCCGGTGCTGTAGAATGTCTCCAGTATGGCCAGATCTCTCAATCCGCCGAATGTGTTCCTGGATGGAAGGTCCATCATCCTCTCGGCATCGACCATATCAAGAAACGAAGGTAGATGCTTCTCTTTCCGGGGCATGCGGACAGCCGCAGCCGGATTGGTCTTGAGGTCCTCCCTGGTGCAAAGATACTTCATAAAACTCCGTATGGCCGCAAGCTTCCTTCGCAGGGTGCTCCCCTTGACGCCTCGGGTCTTGAGATGGGTCAGAAAATGCCGAATCGAGAGCTTGTCGATCAGATTGACATTGATCTTGTTGCATCCGAGTTGGTCCCGCAGGAACTTCATAAATTGCTCTAGATCATTCTCATAAGCACTTATCGTGTGACCTGATAGATTCCTCTCAAGATCGAGATGCAGCAAGAATCTCTTGAGATGGGTATCCACTCTAGGTCACCGTCACCTTCGTACCTTTGCCGAACCCTACCTCTTCAAGCCATGCCTTCATCGCCACGACCGACCGCTCGGATCTGAGCAGGTGCCGCTCCTGCTTGTTTCTCACCCTTGCGGCAAGCGGCGGCGTAAGTCCGAAGTTGGGATTCATAGGCTGAAAATCGGAGGCAGAGGCATTGGATACATACCTCAAGAGCCCCCCTATTAGCGTTGCACGCGGAGGGACTGCCGGTTGTTTCCCCCGCACCTTGAGGGCCGCATTGATTCCGGCGATGAGACCTGTTCCTACGGCTGCGCCGTAGCCTTCGGCACCGGTGATCTGACCCGCCACGAAGACACCGGGCCGGCACCTGTGCTCGAGGGAACTCGAGACGATCCCCGGCGACCTGATGTATGTGTTTCTATGGATGCTTCCGAGCCGCAGGAAGCGGGCGCTTTCCAGCCCCGGCAGTCTCCGAAGAAGCCGTTCCTGCTCTCCATACGTGAGCCTGGTCTGGAAACCGACCATGCCATACATAGTGCCGTCGAGGTTCTCAGGCCTGAGTTGGACGACCGCATAGGGCAGCTTGCCGGTCCGGGGATCGGGAAGCCCGACCGGCTTCATACACCCGTGTGCAAGTGTGTCGTCCCCCATTTCCGCTTGCTCTTCGATCGGCATGCAAGCTGAGAAGAACATGCGCTTCTCAAAGCCGCGCGCCGCGACCTTCTCGGCGGCCTTAAGGCCTTCCACAAACTCCCTGTATCGATCGCGCTCCAGAGGAAGGTTAAGATAGGTTGCTTCACCCTTTCCGTATCTGGATGACATGTATGCATTCGACATGTCTATTGAATCCGAGTCAACGATAGGAGAGACAGCGTCATAGAAGAAAAGGTTGGGTGACCCGACAAGGCCCTCCAACACACCGGCAATAGCCGGTGAGGCCAGTGGCCCCGGTGCCAGAACATTCACGGCGCCATCGGTCAGATCCGTCTTCTCCTCTCTTATCAGAGTTACGGCTGGATTTCCTTCAATCGCCCGCGTGACTTCGGACGCAAAAGCAGTCCTGTCCACACATACGGCACTACCCGCCGGCACCCTGGTATTCCGGGCGATCTCCATAAGCAGCGAGCCGGCCATTCTGAGTTCCAGCTTCAAGAGCCCGTTGGCGTTGCCTATGCTGTCCGACTTGAAGGAGTTTGAACACACCAGTTCCCCGAGGAACCCGGTCTTGTGGGCCTCAGTCATCCTGGCGGGCCGCATCTCGTAAAGGTCCACGGTTGCTCCGAGACGGGCCGCCTGCCAGGCCGCTTCGGAACCCGCAAGGCCGCCGCCAATGACGACCACGTCGGCCGTCCTTCTGCTCATGACTCGGCCTCGCTCTTGCACCTGGGACAGACAAGGTCGGCCCCCTTGTCGCGGCCTGATTTCACTATCATTATGGGGTACTTGCATTCGGGACACGGCTCGGCCACAGGCTTATACCAGGAAGCGAACTTACACTTAGGGTAGTTCTCACAGCCGTAGAAGACCCGTCCCTTCTTGGTCCTCTTCTCCTTGATCTCTCCACCACAACCCTCTTCCGGACACTTAATGCCCAGGGTGTGAGGCTTCGTGCCCTTGCACTCGGGATACCGCTTGCAGGCAAGGAACTTCCCGTATCGTCCGGTACGAACGATCATCTCTCCGCCGCACTCCGGGCATTTGGCGTCGCCCGCGGATTCCTCTTCCAGGGGTTTGGTATTCTTGCACTCTGGAAAAGCGCTACACGCCAGGAACCTGCCGTGCCTTCCCCACTTCTTCACCATCGGGCTGCCGCACAGATCACACTTCTCATCCACCTCTTCCTCAACCGCCCGCTTCAGCTCCTTCTTAATAGCCTTTGCCTGCTCGAGATCCCGCTCAAGGGGCTCATAGAACTCCCGCACCACACTCACCCAGTCATCCTCGCCCGACTCAATCCTGTCCAAATGGTTCTCCATCCTGGCGGTGAACCCCACCTCGAATATGTCCGGCAGGGTCTTAAGCAGTATTCCCACCACAACCTGTCCCAGCTCCGTGGGCTGAAGCGCCTTGTTGCTCTTCTCGACGTACTTCCTCTCCAGAACCGTACCTATGATGGCGGCATAGGTGCTCGGCCTGCCGATTCCCTTGTCCTCCAGTTCCTTGATAAGGCTCGCCTCCGTGTACCGAGGAGGCGGCTGGGTTTCGTGGCGTTGTATGTCAAGACCTATGAGGTCAAGCGGGTCACCTTCATCAACAATAGGCAAGACCTTTTCATTCTCTTCTGATTTTTCGCTGTAGACCCTGAGGAAGCCATCAAACTTCATCACGGTCCCGGTCGCCTTGAAGGTATAGGGTCCTCCCTGTATCTCCACCTGGGTCACATCGAAGACAGCCTGGGCCATGTGGCTCGCCAGGAACCTGCTCCAAATCAACTTATACAGCCTGGCCTGATCCCGCGACAGGTGGCCGGATATCTCATCCGGCACGCGAAAGACATCGGTAGGCCTTATCGCCTCGTGAGCATCCTGGGAGGACTTGGGCTTTCGGAACTTGGTCGCTCGAGACGGGATGTACTCTTTGCCGAAGGTATCCTTGACATACTCCCTCGCAGAATCACAGGCGCTCGCCGCCACCCTGATCGAATCCGTTCGCATGTATGTAATAAGTCCGACCGGACCCTTGGCCCCCACATCTATGCCCTCATAGAGTTCCTGGGCAACCACCATCGTCTTGCGCGCACTGAAGCCCAACCGTCTGGCCGCATCCTGTTGCAGTGTGCTTGTGATGTATGGAGGGCGCGGATTCCTCTTCCTGGTCTTCCTGTCGACCCCGGCGACGGTGTAGGTCCGGCCTTTGAGATCGGCCTCAATCCCCTCGGTCCGCTCAAGGGTGTCGAGCTCTGCCTTGGCTCCGTTTATCTTGTCAAGCCTTGCCTGTAGATGCTCGGCTTTCGGGGTCTTGAAATCGGCATCGACGGTCCAGTACTCCCTGGGCACAAACCTGGAGATTTCGTCTTCCCTTTCGCAGATGAGGCGAAGCGCCACCGATTGCACCCGTCCGGCGCTTGTGCCCTTGGCCACCACCTGCCAGAGAAGGGGGCTTACCAGATAGCCAACGAGCCGGTCCAACACCCTTCTGGCCTGCTGTGCGTCCACCTTCCGCATGTCGATATCCGTGGGGTTCTCAAACGCCTCCCTGATCGCCGTTTCGGTTATCTCGTTGAATATAACTCTCTTAATCCGGTGTTCACCCTTGTCCAGAATGGCGGCAAGGTGCCAGGCGATCGCCTCACCTTCGCGATCCAGGTCCGGAGCAAGATATATGTCCTTGGCCTTCGCGGCCGCCGCCTTAAGGGCCTTCACGGCCTTCATCTTGCCGCGGATCATCACATAGCGCGGTTCGAAGTCTTTCTCCACGTCCACGCCGAGTTTGGACTTGGGAAGGTCCCTTACATGCCCCATCGACGCCTTAACGGTATATGAAGGACCGAGGAAACGGTTGATTGTCTTCGCCTTGGCAGGTGATTCGACGATCACCAGAGACTTGCCGTCAGAACTCATCAGAGACTCCTTACGTAACTATACCAGAGCATAAGTCAGAGACCGAGGATACGCAAGTGGAGTCTGTCAGTGCGCGAGAGACCCGTCGGTCTCGCCGCTCCTCCACGAAATCAGCTTGGGGCGGAATCCCGGCACGCCTTCCAGGATTATCGAGGGCACGATGCGTTTGACATCACTTATCTCAACGATGTCGACGCAGGTGTATATCGCTCTCTCTATCAGCTCCTCGATCTGAAGGTCATCGAGCAAACCAAGCTGACTGAGCTGAAGGATATAACCATAGGCTTGAGGAGTGATAAGGGACCTCTCGAACTCATTCAGCATCCTGAGGCTGGCCTTCTCCGCACAGCTGCCGAGAATCGATCCTTCCTCAAAGAAGCTCTCGTCCACGGTATGATAAAGCCACATGAAGGCGGTGTTGATTTCTCCGAGACTGTAACCCTCGGCCACCAGGGAGCGAGTCAGACCGTCCACAGTTGCGGAGGTGGACTTCCGGTCCACCAATCTATCTACAATTGCCACTATTATCTCAACAAGTCGTTCATCCATGGTCAGCCTCGCACCCACCCTCTCCAGTGCGTCAAAGGTTAGCATATGGCTCTTTCA
The DNA here is from genome assembly GCA_964598025.1 of uncultured bacterium. GTDB lineage: Bacteria > Arandabacterota > Arandabacteria > Arandabacterales > Arandabacteraceae > JALGWN01. The sequence goes on along the minus strand of CAZRAU010000029.1, from coordinate 21,967 downwards.
AAAGCAAGCTCTAATGGCCTACTTACCGCAGCATTTCTTGTATTTCTTGCCGCTCCCACACGGACAGGGATCGTTTCTGCCGACCTTGACGCTTGTCACCTGCGGCGCGCGGGGTTCGCCCCGTCTCCCTCGCGCAAGCCTCGAGGCTCCGCCGTCCGGACGAGGCCCCGCAGCAGGGTCGGTTACCGGGGGGGGCTGAGGGCCGACTGCGTCCGGTTTGAAGGCCCGCATCACCGGGCGCGATGCACGGGACTCGGGCTCGGACTTCACCCATCTTCCCTGGAACAGCAAGGTGACAACCTCTTCGTCGATGCTGTTCAGCATCTTCAGGAAGAGCTCAAAGGCTTCCGACTTGTATTCTATCAGAGGGTCTTTCTGACCGTAAGCCCTCAGTCCGATCCCCGCGCGGACTCCATCCAGATCATATAGGTGGTCCCTCCAATGCTTGTCTATCACGTAGAGAAGCAGACCCCGTTCGATATTCTTGACTCCCTCATAGCCCACCTCTTTCTGCTTTGCAGCGTATGCCTCCAGTGAGGTGCGTCTGAGCCTGAGAGTCAAATCCTCGGGACTCATTCGGGGATCGGAGGTGTCACCCAGATCAAAGGGCCACAAGAAAAGCGCTTCCATCTCCCGCTTGAGCGTTTCGGCACTCCATTCCTCGGGATGCGAGCCCTGAGACACGTGCGCCTCTGCTTTGCGCTCCACGACCCCCTCTATCATCTCTCTGATTTCGGAGCTGATGTCCTCACTCTCCAAAGCCATCAGCCTCTTTGCATAGACAACCTCCCGCTGCTTGTTCATGACATCGTCATACTCGAGGAGATGTTTCCTTATGGCGAAGTTGTTGGCCTCCACGCGCTTCTGAGCACGTCCGATCTGTTTAGTGATCAGCGAATGTTGGATGGCCTCGCCCTCCTGAATACCCAGTCGGGAGATGATACCCGAGAGACGGTCGCTCCCGAAAAGCCTCATCAGATCATCTTCGAGTGAGAGATAGAACCGGGAAGAGCCCGGATCACCCTGGCGCCCCGCCCTGCCTCTGAGCTGTCGGTCTATCCGCCTGCTTTCATGCCTCTCAGTGCCCATGATATGAAGTCCGCACGGCATGTCCTCGACGCACTTGTCGGCAGTGTTCTCGCCCTTGGAGCACTCGGAGCAATTGCCGTCAACACACTTGTAACAGCACATGTCACAGGACACCACTCCATCACCCAGCTTTATGTCGGTTCCCCTTCCGGCCATATTGGTCGCAATAGTAACTGCGGCGGGCTCGCCGGCGCGGGACACTATCCTGGCTTCCTGCTCGTGATACTTGGCATTCAATACCGAATGGTCTATGCCCCTGCGCTTCAAGAGCCTGCTCAGAACCTCCGATACTTCGACGGTGACCGTTCCAACCAGCACCGGCCGCCCCATTTCGTGCATCCGGGCTATCTCATCGATGATGGCGTTGTACTTCTCTCGTTTGGTGAGGTAGATGACGTCCTCGTAGTCCATCCTTCTGACCGGTTCATTGGTGGGAATGACCGTGACGTCGAGTTTGTAGATCTCGAGGAACTCCCCGGCCTCCGTCTCGGCCGTCCCGGTCATCCCGGCGAGCTTCTCGTACAGCCTGAAGAAGTTCTGTATGGTCACCGTGGCCAGAGTCTGGGTCTCTCTCTCAACCGTGACCCCTTCCTTGGCTTCGAGGGCCTGATGCAGGCCGTCGCTGAATCGTCTGCCCGGCATAAGCCGGCCGGTAAATTCATCGACAATCATCACCTTGTCGGCCTTCACAACATAATCGACGTCTTTCTCAAAGAGCGAGTAGGCTTTGAGGAGCTGGCTGATATTATGTAGCCGTTCGCTGCTCTCGCCATAGTCTTCCTCGAATTTCCGTCTGAGCTTGACCTGAAAGACCGAAACCAGCCCCGCGTTGATCTCCAGCCACTTCTCCAGGTGATCTTCGACCGTCTCCTGCTCGATCTTCTCGCCACCCTCCGGCCGGGCTTCCTCGACAAGCGCCTTCTTGAGAAGATCGCCGGCCTCTGCATCTATCCGCTGGAAGGCCAGGGCAGAATCCGGCAGCATGAAGAAGGAGTCCCCGCCGTGCTCCGAGACCACAACTTGCGGATAGGCTTTCTCAACCAGGTAATCCAGCGTGCTCTCATCGGTCAACACCTTCTTGGTCTTGAGCGTGAAATCCAGGCTGCCCTCCCCGCCGGTCACTCGGATTTCGGGCGCGGGACCCGAGGGGCCCCGCCGTGACCTCTCCAGGGTCTTACCACCGGAGTTCTTCTCCAGGAAGCGCCGCCCGTTCTCGGACAGGTCCACACTATTGGCTTTCTCGTCTATGGCGAAATAGAGGTCTTCGTCTATTTCGTGCAGGCGTTTGTCCCGCATGAAGTCGCGTTCCACGCGGTCCACCAGGCGCCGGAGATTTCCGTCCTGCATGAACTTGAAGAGCTTCTTGTTCTTGGGAGCCCCACGGCGCGCGGCAAGCAGTTTGATGCCTGCGGTGTACTCATCGTCCGTACCGACAAGATCCTCCACCTCGGCCAGCATGTTGTTGACGAGCCCCATCTGTTCCTTGGCCAATCTCTGGACGATCGGCTTATACACATCGAACTTGTGTCTGGAGACCGAAACCGGCCCTGAGATTATGAGGGGAGTCCTTGCCTCATCGATCAGGATGCTGTCCACCTCATCCACTATGGCATAGTGGTGCCCCCTCTGCACGCGGTCCTCGATCCGGGTCGACATGTTGTCTCGAAGGTAATCGAAACCGAACTCGTTATTGGTACCATAGGTTATGTCGGCGCAATAGGCCTTCTTCCTTTCCGCGGGTTCCATGTCGTTTTGTATGCAACCCACCGTGAGGCCCATCATCTCGTAGATCTTGCCCATCCACTGGGAATCCCTCCTGGCCAGATAGTCGTTCACGGTCACAAGGTGGGCTCCGCGGCCGGACAAGGCGTTCAGGAAGAGCGGCATGGTTGCGACCAGGGTCTTACCCTCACCCGTCGCCATCTCGGCAATCTTGCCCTGATGCAGCACGATGGCCCCCAGGAGCTGAACATCGAAAGGAACCATATTCCAGCGGGTCTCGATGTCACAGACATCCCAGGACTTGCCGACAAGCCTTCGGTCCATCTCTTTCAGGACAGCACATGCCCCCGGCAAGAGATCATCGGGATCACATCCATCTGCAAGGCGGTGCTTGAATTCCTCAGTCTTATAGCGGAGATCGCGATCGGAGAGAAGATGGTACTCAAGATAGAGCCCGTTGATCTCGTCTATTGCCGGCCCGGACTTCTTGAGATCCCGCTCGGACTTGGTACCGAATATTCTGGTTAGAAGGTTTGTAACCATAGGATGTCTGGCTCCGCAAGGAATCTATCAAAACCCATAATCGCGGGCAAGCCCTTAGGTAACAAATCCCGGTCGGCTATACGCCGACCGGGATTTGACGCTGTCTGAGAAATCGTCTATCTTACGACTAACTCTTACAACTTGACTACTCTTGTTGCCTGCGGTCCCTTCTCTCCCTGCTTCACCTCGAACTCGACTTCCTGTCCTTCGGACAGTGTCTTGAAGCCTTGATCGTCGATGGCAG
>CAZRAU010000029.1:0-18359 GCA_964598025.1 uncultured bacterium | reverse complement strand
CACGAACACATCAGGCCCGTCAACCTGCTCAATGAAGCCGTAGCCCTTAGCTTCATTGAACCACTTTACTTTACCACGTGGCATCCTCTGACTACCCTCCTTCTTGCCTAAAGCAAAACGGGCCACAAACTACTCTTAGACTTTACGCTAACCACGAACTTATGTCAAGCAGTTTGAACACCTTTCAGAATCGAATATTCTTCGCCTATTCCGGCCACCTTACGCATGGTGTACGCGTTCAGATATTTCCCAAGAAACTTCTTGACATCTTACGCCACTTTCAGTCAAGCTTGATATTAGCGAAGAGAGTTCCCTGCTTGGTTCGTGACTTCGCGCGAATTTGAACCGATCCTCGCAAGGACAGACGCAAAAGCGCCCCTGGGTTCAAGAGTGAAGGAAGCACGTTCCAATATCGCGGGGAACTCCCCAAAAAACAGCGGAGGGCAACCGGCAAGGTTGCCCCCTTCTTTTCCACTGCCGTGGGGCACCTCAACTGTCGTTTGATCATTCCCATTCAATAGTGCCCGGAGGCTTCGATGTCACATCATATACAACCCGGTTTATGCGCTTCACCTCGTTTACTATCCGGGTGGACATCCGCTCCAGGATCTCGGGCGGTATGCGGGCCCAGTCCGCCGTCATCCCATCCAGACTGGTGACGGCCCGCAGGGCCACGACGTATTCATAGGTTCGCTTATCCCCCATTACACCCACACTCTTTATGGGAAGGAGCACGGCAAAAGCCTGCCAGATGTCGTTGTAGAGCCCGGCTTGCTTTATCTCATCGACAAAAACCCAGTCGACTTCTCTGAGAATAGCGAGCCTGGACCTTGTGACCTCTCCCAGAATTCTCACGGCGAGACCCGGGCCCGGGAAGGGATGGCGCTCGAGGATACCGTCGGGCACTTTGATTATCTTTCCCACCTCCCTGACCTCGTCCTTGAAGAGCTCGCGCAAAGGCTCTATGAGTCCGAACTTCATCCTCTCGGGGAGGCCGCCGACATTGTGATGGGTCTTTATCCTGGCTGACGGCCCTCTCACCGACACACTCTCTATGACATCGGGATAGAGCGTACCTTGGGCCAGAAACGCGCCCTTCCCTCGCCCGGGCGTGGCCCGCTCGAAAGCCCTGATGAATTCGCGTCCGATGATCCGACGCTTACGCTCGGGGGATACCACACCGGCGAGGCTCGACAGAAAGACACCCGAGGCTTTCACATGCTTGAGCTTGATACGGAATCGCCTGCAAAGCTCAATGACATCATCGCTCTCGCGCTTCCTCAGAAGCCCGTTGTCCACAAAAACAGCCGTCAGGTGTTTACCCACGGCTTGTGATACCAGGCACGCGACCACCGATGAGTCCACGCCCCCGCTCAGGGCACAGATCACCGGACGCCCGCCGGCATCGTCTTTGATCTTGGAAATCGAGGACTCTACGAAGGATTCCATGCTCCACGTTCGGGACGCTCCGCATATGTGAACGGTGAAGTTGCGCAGGATTCTGGTGCCGTCATCGGTATGCGATACTTCAGGATGGAACTGCACGCCGAGTATCATCCCGTCGGGGCTCCGGACTGCACCATAGCGGCACGTGTCGGTTCCGGCAATCACCTTCCAGCCCCTCGGCGGACGAAGCACGCAGTCACCGTGGCTCATCCAGACTCTCAGCCGTTTACTCAACCCCCTGAAGAGAACGTGTCTGCGCGTCACGGTGGCGAAGCTGGGACCGTACTCCTCACCCTCGGGCGCAGCCCCCACCCGACCGCCATAGATCTGCGCGACGACCTGCAACCCATAGCATATTCCGAGCACCGGGACACCAAGCTCGAAGATCCGGCGATCGGGCATCGGTGCGCGGGGCTTATACACACTGCCCGGTCCGCCGGAGAGTATGATGCCCTTCGGCCTGCGCGTGGCAATCTCGGCGGGCGAGACCCAGAATGGCAGGATCTCGGCATACACTCCGACCTCCCTTATTCGCCTGGCAATCAGCTGCGTGTATTGGGACCCGAAGTCCAAAACCAGTATGTGGTCGGTATGCTGCACGCAGGAGATCCCCTCACTAATGCTTGAAGTGTCTGGTACGCGTAAGGGCCATTACGATACCTAGCTCCTTGGCCCTGGCTATCACGTCATGGTCTCTGATGCTGCCGCCCGGCTGGATGACTGCGCGGGCTCCGACTTCAGCGGCGAGTTCTATCGAATCGGGAAAGGGAAAGAAGCCGTCGCTTGCCATCACGCTACCGGCTAGATCATGCTTTCCTTCTCTCGCCTTTCGGATGGCGATCTTGGTGGAATCGACCCGGCTGGGCTGGCCTGCCCCGATCCCGATTGTCGCGCCGGAGGCGGCAAAGACGATTGCATTGGATTTGACATGCTTCACCGCCTTCCAGGCAAATATCAGATCGTCGATAAGCGACTTCTCCGGCTCGTCACCGGACACGAACTCGAGGTCCTGGGTGAAAAGACTGTCGTCATAGGCCTGTACAAGCGTGCCGCCCGCGGCCGTCCGAACCGCATCCGATGCCCCACAGCCGAGATGCGCCTCCACCAACCTTGTTCGTTTCTTCTTCTTGAGCCTTTCGAGCACGACGGCTTCGAAGGCCGGGGCCACGATGCACTCGACGAACTTCTTCGCCACGAAAGCCGCGCACTCCTCCGAGAAGGTGAAATTCACTCCGATAACACCCCCGAAAGCTGAGAGCGGATCGCATGCATAGGCTCTACGGAGGGTTTCCGGCTTGTCTCCACACTCCGCCACTCCGCAAGGACTGACGTGTTTAACAACCACTGCGGCATTGTTTTCGAATTCCGCCAGCTGGCAGATACAGCAATCCAGGTCCAGAATGTTGTTGTATGAGAGATCCCCCTTTATCGGCCTGAATGCCGGTTCCTTGCCGCCCGCATAGAAACCGGCGGCCTGGTGCGGGTTCTCACCATATCTAAGATCCGTGTGTTTGGTGAGGCCGAGCAAGATGGAATCTTCCGCCCCTGCCGGCCGTGATCCGCCTGGAATCAGATCAAGCGTCGCGGCATCGTACATGCCTGTGCGCCGGATGGTATCGCGGGCCAGATCCCAGCGAAGGTCCATCTCGACCCCGCCTCCCGATTCAAGTGCCGTGGCGACGCGGTCATACCAGGATGGGGCCGGGACAGGCACACACGATCCGAAGTTCTTGGCGGCCGCTCTGGCCATCGCCGGGCCGCCGATGTCTATAAAGGACAGGTCCTTCTCACCTCGTCGCTCACCCAGAGCATAGAAGTTCACGACCACCATGTCTATCTTCTCATAACCGAGATCGGATAGCTCCCTCATGTGATCGGGGTTGGCCCTGTCGGCAAGAATGCCGGCATGAATACCGGGGTGGAGCGTCTTCACGAGACCGCCGAGTACTTCCACCCTCTCGGTTACGGTGGAGGTTTCCACGGCATCGATTCCCCGCTCGGAAAGATAGCGACGGGTACCCCCGGAGGCCATGATCTTGAAACCCTGGCCGCAGATGCGTCCGGCGAACTCGGCCAGGCCCGTCTTGTCGAACACACTTACAAGCGCAGTCTTCACGTGAGCCATCGGGGTCGACTCCCTATTAATCTCTCATAGAGTGAAATATAGCGGCGCCTGCATTCCGCAACGACTTCCATCGGCAGCGCCGGCGGCGGGGAGTTCTTGTCCCAACCCGTTTGTTCGAGATGATCTCTGATGAACTGTTTGTCCGCGTTTATGGGTTCCGACCCGGGTGTCTCCCTGATACGGAAACGGGAGGAGTCCGGAGTCAGGGCCTCATCGATGAGGATTATATCATCTTTGAGGTAGCCGAATTCGAACTTGGTATCCACTATCGTGATGCCGCGCTCTTCGGCGATGCGCGAAGCTTCCATATAAAGGTCCAGGCTCTTGGCGATTATGTATTCGGTCGGCTTGACACCCACCAGATCGATCATCTCTTGGATACGTATGTTCCTGTCATGGCCGTCGTCGGACTTGGTCGACGGCGTGAAGATCGGTCTCTCCAGCCTGGCGTCCCGCCTGAGTCCGGGCGGCAGATCCGCGCCCGCCACCGTCCCGCCGGAGGCGTACTCACTCCAAGCCGACCCTGCTAGATACCCCCGGACAATGCATTCGATATCTATGCGTCTTGCCTTCCATACCACCATCGACCGGTCTCTAATGACTTCGGCATAGGTCATGAGCTCCGCCGGGAACTCCTCAACCCGGTCGGTAATCATGTGGTGCCCCGATATCGGGGCCAGTCTCTTGAACCAGAACGCGGAAACACCCGTGAGTATCCTGCCCTTGTCGGGTATCCCCGAAGGGAGCACATGGTCGAAAGCCGAGATTCGGTCGGAGGCGACAATGAGGAGCTTCTCCCCCAGATCATAGACGCATCGAACCTTGCCTCTAGCGAAAACGTCGAGCCCGCTAAGCTCAATTCCCGTCAGAGCCTGCATCCCGACTCCTTTCCGGGAGCACGCGAACCACCCTCCCATCGATCTTCAGGCGGCCTTCCCCGAAGAGGTTCACGGCCTCGGTGTATATGCGATGCTCCTCCTTGAGTATGCGCTGAGCCAGCTTCTCCTCGGTATCCCCTTCAAGAACCGGTACGACCGCCTGAATCACTATCGGGCCCGTATCCACACCCTCGTCTACGAAATGGACCGTACAACCCGAGAACTTCACACCATATTCCAGTGCCTTGCGCTGGACATTCAGCCCCGGAAACGCCGGGAGCAGCGAAGGATGGATGTTTACCAGGCGCCACTTGAAGTGGCGAATCAGTCGCGGGCCCAGAATTCGCATGAATCCCGCCAAACAGACCAGGTCGACTTTGAATTCATCGAGGAGGCCTATTATCGCGCCTTCCGCTTCCTCACTCAGATACGCCCGCTTGGGCCCGGGCTCCACGAACCGGGCGTCGATGCCCGCGTCACAAGCCCTCGCAAGGGCCTGGGCCGCTTCCACGTCGCTTATCACGACTACTACGTCCGCCTTCATGCGGCCGTCGCGGGAGGAGTCGATAAGGGCTTGGAGATTCGATCCCCGCCCGGATGCAAGTACACCCAGCCTCATACGAGCCACTGCATGGACCTCCTATCGGGTGGGGCAGTCTCAAAGACCCGTTCGCCGGCAGGTTACCACCTTCGCCCGATCACGTCAAGCAGAGAGGTCAGAGGCGATCGGGGACCCGCACCAATAGGCCCCAAGACCTCAGTGCGGACCCAGAGGCTATCCCCGTCGGTCACGATGGTTACCGCACCATGGGTCTTCGTGATCAGCGTCCGGGCTCCCGACCTCTCCAGGAGTTCGATGATGTCCGGACACGGGTGGGATGCGAAACGCGAGCCGACGGATATGACAGCGTAACGAGCCCCACAGTTTCGTGCATACCCCGGATCGACGCCCGCGGGCGCGCCGTGATGTGGGACCTTGAGCACGTCACAGGTGAGATCGAAGCCGAGGTCCAAGAGTTCCCGCTGGACGTCCGGGGTCACATCCCCCGTGAAGACGAATCTCGTCCGGCCGTAAACCAGTTTAAGGACGACCGACTGGGCATTCGGATCGCCGATCCAGTCACCCAGGTAAGCTTCCGATGGGTGGAAGATCTCAATCACAGCATCTCCCAACATAAGCGTGTCGCCCCGCGCGACCCGGTCCACTTCGACGCCATGCTCCTCGCATCGTCTCAGCACCTCGAGATACCCGGCTTCGCCGTTCGGAGCACCTATGAGAACCCGCCCTATGTCTACGTTCCCTATGAGCGAGGCAAGCCCGCCATAGTGGTCATTGTGGGAGTGGGTTATTATGACCTCATCCAATCGTTTCAACCCCTTCATCGCCAGAAGAGGCAGAACATCCAGCCTCCCTGCGTCGTAGTCGTCCCCTCCGGCGCCGGTGTCTATCATCAGGGATCCACCCTGTTCAATCTCCACCAGGCAGGCATCCCCGTCTCCGACGTGTAAGAATGTCACGGTCATCCCCCGTCTGCCCCCCGTGAAGACCGGAGCGATAAGGAAGACATAGAGCGCGACCAGGGATAGAAGCTTCCAGTGCCGCTTGAGTCGGGGGGTCGCAAATCCGATGTAGCCAAGTCCGCAAGCGTAGGCGAGCAGCTTGGCGGTGTTGGGTCTGCCGCTGAATACCACGAGATCGAGGCGTTGAGTCGAAGCCGAGGCCACCATGATGATCAGTGCGACAAGGGCCGAGGCCCCTCTCATGAAGACCAGTCCCAGCCGTTCCCATAGAATGGCCGCAACCGAAGCCTCCAGACCGGCCGCAACAGCAAGGGTAACCAGCGGAAGTGCGATCAGATTGGAAAACATCCCCATGAGCGATACCCGTCCGAAGTGGTAAAGCAGGATGGGCAATGTCGCGACCTGGGCGGTGAAAGTCGCGAGCAGTCCGAGCCGTATGTACTCCATAATCTTCGCGAACCAGCCACAGGTTCTGCTTGTTCGATACAGCTGAGGCACGAGAAGCGTTATGCCGAAGACCGCTGCCAGTGAGAGCCGGAAACCTATGTCCCACGCCAGACAAGGGAAGGCCATGAGCAAGAACACCCCCGCGGCGCAAACGCAATTCGGAATGTCCACTTTCCATTGCAGGTATCTGACCACGCTCAAAATCAGAAACAAGACGCCCGCCCGCTCGGCCGACGGCCTTGCCCCGGTAAGCAAGACGTAGGTGAAGACACAGAGGACTGCAAGCGCTATGCGTAGCCCCCTGGGTGGTCCCGTCATCGTTATCAGGGAAGTCACAAGCAGTACTACGATCCCCACGTGAAGACCCGATATCGCAATGACATGGTACGTACCGGCTCTTACCATGGCATCCTTGACCTCCGGGGAGAGGTCGGTCCGCTCACCGAGAAGCAAAGCTTCCAACACTCCCCGGGTCCTGTCCGTGCCTGCCGAGTGAATAAGACCCCGGACACGTTCGCGGAACCGCGACAGCAGCGGCAGACCCGAGGTGGCTTCGCCGGCAAAGGACCTTACCACCATGGTACCCGCCACACCCTCCCTCCGGTAGCGCAATGCCGTATTCCAGCCATAGGGATTGAGCCTGGGACGGGGCGCATAGAAGGCGCCCAGCGCTGTGCCTGCCCGGCCGCAGAGCGTCTGCGCGGCACCGACACCGCTGAGAAAGAGGCGCCTGGACTCCAGCCAGGAGTATCCCACCAATATGCTCTCGGCCCTCACTCTGACCGGTTCTCTCCACTTTCCCAGCGGCGACGGACTGGAAACTCTGACGATGCAGGGGAAACTGCCGTCACCCGGATCCCGAGTAGAGGGCTCGAGCCTGTTCCATCCGGCATCGGGGCTTCTAATGTATCCGAGCAGGAAGACACACAAGAGAAACAGCAGGAATGCCATCCGGCATCGTCTCACCACCAGCATCACAAGGGCGGCCGCAGCCAGGATGACCACCGGCACCCAGAGGTTGAGCGGGATCGACCCGGCGACCGCCAGACCGGCCCAGAAGGCGCTTATCACAAATACCGACGGCCTTCGCAAGATGCCCCCATTCTTCCAGTGGGCAGAGAGGTAGCAAAAAGGATGCCGGTATTGTGCCTGCGCGGCTAATGTCCACTTCACACAAGGTGATCAGCCGGGATGGTCAACAAGGGCGCCGAATAGCAGAGGGAATCCAGAGTCGAAAGCCAATACAAGACGGGACGCGGGGCAAGAAAGACGACTGCCGAGAATGTAAACCGGATGTTACACCTGTCAATTCGGGTTTGCGCCGGACCTCTTCCGGGTGACCAGGTCGGTCCGTGTAATCTCGCCCTTTGCACTTATATAATGGGGACACCGCTCGGGGCGTTTGCTCAGGCAGTAGCGGGTCTCCTCGGTGATCGTAGGAATCACCATCTTGGACCTTGCGAGGCAACGGAAGGTCCAGACACCGGTAAGATACGGGCAAGCGGCCATTGTCACTCCTCCGTTAGGTTAGACGTGGAAACCACACAGAACCTATCGGCAGGCATCCTGAGGGTATTTAGCTCAATCCGACTTTGTGGCCGAAGATCGTGGCGAGGGTTTTGTCTATCTTGCCGAGTGTGCAGGGTTTGGAGATATAGCCGTCGGCTCCCTCTCGCATGACGCGTTTTTCGGTGTGGAAGGTGCCGTAACCGGTGATGATCACAACCGGAAGACCAGGCTTCGATGCCTTGACCGACCTAAGAAGGGCTGTGCCGTCCATGCCCGGCATATTGAGGTCACTGAGCACCAGATCGAAGTCGGATTCACCGAGTATGCCAAGGGCCTGCTCTCCGCCTTCGGCCAGAATCACCTCGTAGCCGATCACCTCGAGCATGTCCTGGAGCAGAACCCGCATACTCTCCTGGTCATCCACAACCAGTATCTTGCGTTTCTCCGTCACAGGCACTCCCTGAGACTCCGGTGCGTTCGTTTGGAACGGTGATTGCTACATGTGTCTCTTCGATGGTATTCGGCAGACTACATCGAGGTCTTTAGGAAATAAGCGCTTGGTTTCAGAGGACTTCCCAATCGAACTCGTCCTTGTCACGGTCATAGAATACCCGGACCGTGTCCCCCTCTTCCACCTCGACTTCTTCCTCGATATCGACATTCTCAAAATCCGTAATTATCAGTGTGATCCGCATCTGTATGCGCCCTCAGCCCCCGTTTCGATCTCAGAGGGAGACCTCAAAGAAGTCCGGAACACCAAACAGCAGGATGCCGTGCACCGCCAGTACCAAGCCCGCGATTGCCAGTGCCCCTAGGATCAGCCCCATGATGCGGTCGGCACCCGCAAACCTGTCCAGACCCACATAAATGAGAACCAAGCCTAGTATCACTTCCACCAGTCTGATCATAATCTCATCCAGCCGGTCGGCTCAGCCTGTGAGCCCTTTTATGACCACAAACCACAGTCCCGAGACCAGGAATGCGGCCAGGATTCCAAGAACCACATATGAGAGCAGTTCGTCTGTAGTCATCAGATCAACCCCCGAATCACGAGGTTTATTAACATTCACCTGGTGGAATGTCAAGAGTGGAGTTTGGGGCAGGACGCGTCTAACGGCGAAGCACGACGAGCTTCTTGGTTAGCGCTTGGTCTTCGAGATCTACCGAGAGGAAATAGACTCCGGGGGCCAGCGGAGCACCTCCGTTTCCGGTAAGATTGATATCCAGACTCAGAACACTGGCGAGCTTCTGTCCGAAAGCTCTGTTCACAAGTCTTCCATTGACATCATATAACCTGACGGAACAGAAGTGGCCCGAGCTGCTGCCGGGGTTTATCTCCACGCTGATGTTCCCCCCGGATGCTACCGCAGGTTGGGGATAGACCGTAACGCTACCGCCAACCACACCGCTGTCATGCTTGAATTGTTGTTTCTCAAGAGATATTATTTTCGTGAGCATCATGGTGTCGCGAGCGACCTCGGCGAAGTCAGGGCCGCCCACCATAACCTCAAGACAATATGTCCCGGGGCCGAGGGTGGGTGGGAGTCTCAGCACCCGCTCCTTCACCGTCGTGTCCTGGGCGCCCACGAGGTATTCAAGCTGACTTCCGGAAACCAACGTTGTGCCTTCCCTCGTAAGCTTCGCCCAGACGTTTGCAAAGACGGCGTTGTCAGATAGGTTAGTGATGGACATCTCATAGGTAACATAGGGATCGCCTTGGTCGAATCTTCGCGCCGGCACGCTCACCGACAGGATGCTTATGCCCACCGATGAAGGTACTACGTGCATCTTGATCAACCCATCCTCCGGGCCTAACCACCCCCCATCGAAGCATATATATTCCTGGTAGGGATTGCAGTATACCGTGGCGTTCTCAAAATCCCTCCGCCATACCGGACTGAAACGGGAGTACATCTGATTCCAGACCGAGTCCCGGCAGGCGGCCGCCATCGGGGCTCCGAGATCCAGATCATAGTAGTCCTCCCACCAGAGGGTGTTCGTTCCTCCATACATGAAGTAATAACCGTCGTCCAGAAGAGCGCTGCACAGCGTGTAGCGCAAGAACCGCTCGTAGGTGGTGGAACGCTTGGGTTCGAACATCGTATTCTCGTCATCTCGCCAGAAACACAGCATCAATGTGCATTGCATCGGGTAGTCGAGCAATTCCCGGCACAGCGCAAAATAACCGTAGTAGGAGAGCATGTTCTCTTCCCAACCACCGTGCATGTGGGGAAAATCCTCACGAACGCCCCCGTTCAGATAGTCCGACAGACAGTGCTTGCCGTTTCCGACCAGGATATAGGACTGGCCGGCCTCTTGCCTGAGAATCTCCAGAAACGAGAGGACGCCCGCTCTCCACCAGGTGCGCGCGCTGTCGGGGTCGTCGGCTACGCCATCCCGGTCGATATCCAACATCGCGGGCGGGTCCTGGAACCAGTCGCTGCTATTCAGCCACCAGGGGTCATCGAAGAGCCTATCGAGAAAGACACCATCCCACGGCCCTCCAAGAAGTATCGTATCCGCTATGTATTTACCAAGCCACTCGCCGGCGGTCTTGCCGTCTTCATCTATGGGGCACTTGCTGGAGAAGTTGATCAGCCAGCTATCCGAAGGGTCCCCCATTCGGTTCCCCTTGTCGTCGTATAACCACCAGTCACAAGCCGCCACCTTCTCCCCGAAGCCCAAAGCCGCCGCATCCAGAGTATCGTACCCTGCCCAGACGGAAGCACACGGGAAATAGGGTAGAATCTCGATATCCGGATTCATGTTTCTGAGTGTGGTCAACACCTCCGGCTTGTTGTAGCGCACCTTCCGGTTCAGTATTACGACGTCCCACTTGCTCAGTACTTCGCAGTACTCGACCCTAGCCGAAGATGTGAAGTAATTGCCGACTCTGGGATACTCGTGTGAGCCATGGCTGATTCCCGCCAAAGCCAGGAGGATTACTGCTGAAATCGCAAGAGTTGAAGCCTTCATGTCCATACACTTTTCACCCGACATAGTAAACCCTGCATCAGGCATGCCACCAGTGCCGGGCAGCGCCCTTCCTTAAGCTCCATAAGGGGTTATCGACGTATTCGGGGTGGCCACCTTAGCTAATACCCTGAGATATAGTGTTGCGCTCTGCCCATAATTGGGCTCTTTCCATGCAAATCACACTCTCCCCCACCCCAAGATCGCGCCGTGGTCAGATGTTGAAGATTGAATCCGAGTTTCCAGATCCGACTCAAGGATGCTCAAAGATGCGCAATCTGCCCCAAACCGGTCAAGAATACGCAAATGCAAGGCTTGCGAAGCCACGAGGAGTGAGGCACGCTTTTTGCGTGCGTCGCAGTTGCGAGGGGCAAGTTTAACGGGCGTTCTTCACCGATGGGGGACCGTCACACGGGCCGGCCAAGAATGCTCAGACGCAAGGCAAAGGCAGTTTCGAGCAAAGGAAGCCCTTGGGGTCCGCTTCCAGACCGGTTCAGAATGCCTGGATGCAAGGCTTGCGAAGCCATGAGGAGTGAGGCGTATAGTTGCATACGCCGCAATGACGAATGGCGAGCGTGACGCAGCAGACGGGTTTTCTGAACCGGCCTGGAACCGGCCTGCTAGTAGGTGCCGTACTTACGTACCAACCCCAACACCCACTGATACTGCTCGAGACTCATAGTGGGCGGTACCGAGTGATCGGCGTGGTAGATATAGCCCCCACCCAGCTTTCCCTCTCCCACCTTGATGCGTATCTCTTCTTCTGCCTCTTCGGGCCCGAGGGCTATGCGTTCATAGTCTACACCACCCATGAAGACGAGTCTGTCGCCATACTCCCGCTTGAGCTCCATTAGATCCATGTTGGCCTTGGATTCGAGCGGCTGGATGCAGCGGACCCCTGCATCAATCAGGAGTGGGATCACTTTGCGTATGTCACCGTCACTGTGATACACAATCGGCAAACCCCGCGATGTGAGGTAGCCCATCAGCCTGCGGTGACTGGGGTAGAGGATTTCCTTATACATCTGGGGCGAGAACAGGGTGCCCCGGGAGTAGGCGATGTCTCCCCATATCCATGCCCCGTCCACGTCGTAGCCTAATCCGAACAGCTCCTCGCATACTCTGATATTGAGCTCCGTGATGGTCTCAAACACATCCTTGACTAGATCCGGGTCGGTCTTCATAGCCTCCAATAGATACGTCGGCCCCAGCTTGGACCATGAAGCTTCATAGGGATCGTGCACACAGACCTTTACGAAACGGTCGTGTTTCCTGTAGTCTTGGTAGAGTCGGGCGAGATCCTTCGGAAGCCTTCCCTCAACAGAATCCAGGCGCGTCCTCAGCTCCGCCCACTCCGTCCGGGAGTTCACGGGAAACGAGATCAGGCCGGGCGTCGATGTGCGGCCCTTTATGTACTTGAGAACGTTGCCGTTCTTGGAGATCTTCGTTATGTATCGTTCGTCCTCCTCCACAACGCGTTCCTCGAACAGGAATGAGGAATCAAGCCGGACCAGCCTGATTTCGGTGCCGAAGTACTCACCCAGGCTGCTGGCGGTATCGGCTGCCACGTCCGGAGGCAGTCCCTCACCCTGCCACCGTATGAGTGCATCCTCCCAATACCCATCATGGATGGGCACGCGATCCGGTATACCCCCATCGAATACCATCTTCACGCGCTCTCTGGAGGTCACAGGGCATCATCCGGGCTAGGGCCTGAATCATGTTTCAACCTGGTCAGGCGGGCAGATGAAGTAGCTTTCCAGATGAGACCCATGGCCAGGACGAAGACGACAATCGATACCGCCAACAAGACCGGAGGCGCAGCGGCGTCCTGGACGATCCAGTCGGGCAGGGATTCCGGGTCGGCCCGCTCCAGCACAAAGGAGCCGATGACCACCACCGAGTTTATAGTAAGGTGAGCAACGATCGGGGCTAATAGTGACCCGGTCATCACATAAAGCGTTCCCAAGAAGACACCGAACACAAATGCGGCCGGGAATCTCCAGACGTGAAGTGCGCCGAACGCACCTGATGCCACGAGTATCGCCACCCAGGAAGGGTACTTCGTGCCTAGCGAGTTCTGAAGTACACCTCTGAAGACGAATTCTTCACCCACCGCGGCCAGAAGCGCCGCCACCACCCAGGCATAGAGGAGCCCACGCAGGTCGTCCGCTCTCACTAGTTCGTATGCGGATTCAAGCCACTTCTCGGGCAGGTCAAGATAGGAGATCACGACGGCCATCAGGGAAGCCGCAAGAGGTATCAACGCAAGGCCGGCAAGCACCGAGTACAGGGCCACCCTGGGTCTCAGTCTCCTGATCTTTGCATAGTCCCCAGGCCGCCCGACTGTCCTCCACACGAGGTAATACGCCGTCGCTGCCAGCAGGACTGAAGAGATGGCCGCCCCGGCCCTGAGCGACACCACACAGTAGAGAATCAGACTCGAAGCAACATAGACCAGATAGGATATGATGGATATCGTTATGGCTTCACCCACCCCCATGTGGGTGCGTGCTTCATCCGGTATCCGGCCGGCCGGTGCTCCGAAATCGTTTCCCTCACCGGACAGCTTAATCCCACCTCAGACTCTTGCGCTCCGCTTCGGACAACTCGTTGTCTCCGAGGTTCTTGGCCCCACCTTTGTTCTTGATCACTTCCCTATAACTCCCTTCCACTTTCTTAAGGGCCTCCCCCAGGGACGTTTCATCCTCTATGCGCTTGGTTGTCCACTTGCCGGGGCCGGACTCGATCCACAAAGTGCCTCGTCGGCTCCTCAGATTGGCGACCGGCACCCAGTCAAGTGACTCACTCACATAGCCGAAAGATGCCGAGACCGACAGATCCTCCGCGACACCTGCCATACCGTTAACCGCTCTCGTAAGCAGGCCGGCAGCTGCCGGCTCGGACACGGCCTGCGGCATTCGCTCGCGCTTGGGCAGGTCCACAGCCTCTATGTACAGCCCCTTCTGGTCTCCTATCCCCAGACACTTCATGGAGAAACACAGCGCCGGCTCGACCGCCAACATAGAAGTGAGAGTGAGCGCATATGGGCTGAAATCATCGGCCAGCATGACGATTCCCGGATCGCCGGACCAATCCAGATTGGGATTACTCTTCGCCACGCGTTCCCTATTGGCCTTCAACCACTCAAGATGCCTTCCATAGCTCAAGACCAGGCTATCGCCTGAAGCCTCCTTTGCCATCACCATATACAAGCGCCCGTCGGAGTCTCCGGCAAGAAGACCGACCTCGGTTTCCCGATCGCTCAGGTCCACATGATCCACGACCTTGATCCCGGCGATTACTCCTTCCAAGACTTCGGTCACAAGTTTGGCCAACTCACCGACATTCTCTATCTTCCTTCTCTCGATGCGCACGCTTTTACAGTCACCTCCCTCCGCCTCCTGGCTATGGCCAGCTGATCCATAACTATGAGTCTAACGATATAGTCGATACACTTGGTGATCTTCGACGCGGGGTATTCCCGAGCCAAAGGCACTGCTCTTCCGCAAACCGCCTCCGCCGCTTCGCTGGGTACAATGTAACCATAATTCCGGAGATTTGTCTTTAAGAATCGTCTGCACACGTTTGAGAGCTTTCTGTAGCATCTGTCGCCTTCATTGCGATCCCCGGCGAAGTTAACGACCACACCAACCCTAAGCCCCGGCGACGCCGCATGGACGTGTTTGATGGTCAAGTAGGACGACTTCATCCCCTCGGAACTCGGCTCGGTCAGCACCAAAACAAGCCGGGCAAACTTCCATATGCTCAAACCGGCCTCCGCTCGAGGTGAGGTATCAACGATGACACGCTGAACCTTCGTTGCGAGGCTCTGGATGACTTCCATCGGCGACACAGCCGGCTCTGTCCTGCCGGGGCCGGCGGGATGCCTTCCCACAAGATCGGCTTCCAGAATGCCGCCGAATTCCGGACCCGAGATCATGGCATCCAGGCTGCCATCGGCACGATCGGCCCCCGTTATGTCGAGTATGTCGGGCCTGCCGGGGTCGGCGCTCACAAGGGCCAACCTGTACCCCTCGAGTGAAAGCCCAAAGGCCAGGTTTGCCGCAAGAAAGGTCTTACCACGCACACCCTCTCCGGAGGTAATACTGAGGATATCTACATCGGGACTCCAGAATGCGGGATCGCGGTCCGGCCCGGCTTCGAGATCGGGCTTGTCGGCGCCTGAAAGGAAAATATGGGAAATGTCGGACAGGCCGCGGCCGAGCTTCTTGCGCTTTCTCGTCCTCTTGGGCTCCTCCGGAGCCATCCTATTTCACCACCACTACCGAGTTTCTCCCTCCATGGGCGTCGTCGACCTCGACCGGATTACACGGATCCGGCTGCCATCGGTCATCCACCATGAACTTGTATTGGTAGGCTCCGGGGTCCAGTCGAGCAATGGCCGTCCATATGCCGTCTTCATCATCATCGTTCAGCTCGATCGGTTCCTGCCATGAATTGAAATCCCCTATCACGGCCACGCGCCGGGCCTCGGGAGCCTCGATCTTAAAGAGCACCCCACCGGGCACGCGAACCGGTCCATACGCTTCCTTCTCCTGAGCCACTGCAGAAACCTGTACCGCCTCTTCGACTCTCACCTCATCCTCATCCGCAAGCACCTCTTCAGCCAATGCCAGATACTCCCTGAACCCGCGGGCGCGCCTGTCATAATCGGCAACAGACTGCCCATAGCTGGCGGCCTCGCGGAGTTTGACATTCACGTGAATGATGGTCTTATATGCCCTGTCCTTGAAGTGATTCTCCACGTCCTCGGCAATCTCTCTGGAAAACCTTGCACGGCCGTCGTACATGGTGCACAGGGCCTTGAGTCTCACTTCGTGGGATAGCTCTTCACGTATCAGCTCAAGCATGTCCAGAAGCCTGCCCACACCCCAAAGCGAGAAGAAGCTGGCCTCAATCGGGACGATGGCCTCGTTGCAGGCACGAAGGGCATTGAAGGTCAAGAGCCCGATGCTCGGGGGGCAGTCGACAATCACATAGTCATAGTCGACCTCGAGGCCGCGCAACGCATGCATCAGCTTGTTCTCTCGATCGGACTGCCCTGCCAACCTCTGTTCGAACGAACTCAGCATAACCGTGGACGGAGCTATCTCGAAGCCCGTGCTGACAGTGCGGCAGACCTCCCTGAGCCCTGTCTCCCCCATCAGAACCGCGTGGATTCCCTGGTCCACCTCCTCAACGTCTATTCCCAGGCCCATAGTGGCATGGGCCTGCGGGTCGAGGTCGATCAGCAGAACCGTGCGCCCTTTTGTTGCCAGGCAGGCGGCAAGGTTTATGGCCGTCGTCGTTTTGCCGCACCCACCTTTCTGGTTTGCTACGGCTATGGTCCTCATTTCAGAATGCCTCCCGCCGAGGAGTCACCGGCAGATCGGGAACCTACTCAGTAATACTCGCCGACAGACTCGCCAAGCTTGTAATAGGCACCTCTGTGCAAAACCAACGGCTTCTTGCCCGGGTCTCTATCGATCGCCACCACCCTGCCGACGAAGATCGTGTGATCACCCATGGAAATCGCTTTCTCAAGCTTGCACTCCATGGTCACCGCGCAGCCCTTGAGTACCGGTGCACTTATTACCTTCGACGGCTTCCGTTTCATCAGCTCTCCGACGAACTTGTCCACCTTCTTGCCGGAGATCGTTCCGGCATATTGCGAGATGTCCATCTGGTCATCGGCCAGAATGCACAGACCGAACTCCTTGGTTTCCACGATGATATCATGAGTGTATCTTTGAGGAGCGATATGGACCACAACAAGAGGAGGCCGATGAGACACGGGAACCGCCCATGCGGCGGTCATAGCATTAGGTTTTCCGTCCTTCTCCACAGTGACCACTGTGACGGATTCCGCGAACTCACTGGTGAATTTCGTCACATCCTCCATCAGACCCTCCTTACCATGCTACTCGACTTCATGAGTATTGTAGCGGCATTGCGACATGAGTCAAGCTGTAATGAGGCTTGCAGAAAGCGGGGTCAGCAGAGCTCGCTCAAGGTCTTTGCGGCCGCCTCGGGAGGCACCGGATTGAGGTGGAAGCCGCCGCTTTCCTTGAGACCGTTCAGAAGATCGAGGCGTGGTCTCAGGTCCAGGTGCCAGTGATAATCGCGGTCGATTGTCTCCCATGCCCCCGGCTTGGGCTTCCTGAAAGGAGCAGTATGTAAGCTGATGACATAGCCGCGCGACTCCGGGAGCTTCACCATGGCCGCAGCAAGTCGCTTGAGGATTCGCGCCAGACTGTGAATCTCGTCCTGGCATACGCTCTTGAAATCCGGGGAATGTCTTGTAGGCAGAACCCATGCCTCAAACGGAAACCGCGCCGCATAGGGGGATATTGCCACCGCATGCGGCTCTTCGCAAATAACCCTTGCTCCGGATTTCCTTTCCTGGCTGATGTAGTCACAGAACACGCACCGTTCCTTGTAGTTGAAGTACTTGGCCGATCCCTTGAGCTCCTCCTTTATAGACCCGGGCACAAAAGGTGTGGATACTATTTGCCACCTGGGATGGGTGACGGAGTCGGCAGTCCGGACCTTGAACATAAGGACCTGGCGGAGTCTCTCATCCCCGGCCAGATCGGCCGCACGTATACGAAGAACATTGAGAACCGAGGCTATCTGTTCCTCACCCAGGCCTTCGAACTCCGTGCCGTGTGACGGGCTTTCCACCAGAATCTCGTGGGCGCCTATGGCCTCCATACAGTCGCACAGCCCAGCGGCCTTCTTGAAGAAGTCGCCCTCGACATGAAAAAGCGGAGGCGACTCCGCTACGACCCTGACACGCCAGTCCGGACTGTGGGAGCCGTTACCGTTTACGCGATAGACTTCCCGACCTGTGAGACCTTCGTTGCCGGGACAGAATATGCAGCCATTGCCCTCTTCCCGGCTCCTGGCCATGTCCTTCTCCGGGCAGATCACTACCCACTCGCCGGAGACCGGATGTCTTCTCAATTCCGCCACGCGTTCATACCTCCCCCGACCGGCTTTCGTGCAAGCAACATGCCATGTGGAGGGGGTCTTATCTTCTTTCGATACAAGGTATTATACGAACCGCTTCATGCGGTGGCGTAGCGTTGTGCACTGGCGGTTTGCAGAACGAAACATCTGATTGCAAAATGCAATGTCGGTCGTACCGGACTCCGTCACGGTCAAGGTCCTGCCACTTGTGCTCGATTGCGAGCTCCCTGTCGGCATCAGCCACGCCGGCCGACGTAGGCGACTGCATCCGGGGGCCGGCCGGCTTATTTCCAGCGGACCCGGTTCAGATCGTACCCTATGTGTTAGGCGAATCCGGTGACACAAAACCGATCTAGTTGTGCCGCCGGTCTTATAGATGCCCGCTGCGAAGGATGGGTAAGTCCGAATTCCCAGACGACTCACGCCTTGAATGCAATGGATGTCCGCAGTCGATGCCTGAGGTACAGAGCAAGGGGCACCCGGGG
>CAZRAU010000028.1:940-28112 GCA_964598025.1 uncultured bacterium | reverse complement strand
CCCTGTGTGTCAAGAGGGTCGGATCTTGAAAATCGAATTCGGTTTTGAAGGTCCGGCCCCATTCCCTTATTGCGGCAAGCGCCCGTGGGCCTGTATCATCATCGCGGCCGGGTCTGCCCCCGACGCAGACCTGACCCTCCAAAGGATGGATACGATGAGACTTGACGGTGCCGGAGGTCCGGCACAGGCCGGCGGGCCGGAGAGGGATCTGAGCGCGATTCGGATCGCCTGGCCCGCAAGCATAGAATTCCTGGTAGCGACGCTTGTGGTTTTCGCCGACACCTTGTTTCTCGCCCGCCTGGGTACCGAAGTGCTGGCGGGAATGGGCCTGTCGGTTACCGTTTTCCGCGTCTTCTACGAGGCCTTCCTCGGCATCGGCGTGGCTTCCACCACCGTGGTGGCCCAGGCCGTGGGGGCGCATAACCGGGACCTTGCCGAGCATGGAGCCGGTCAGTCGATTTCCCTTGCTGTTCTGGTCGGCATAGTGGCTGGTGGCGCGGGTGCGCTGGTGGCGGCGCCCGCCATGCGGGCCATGGGTGCGGCCGGCCTTGTGGGGGAAGCCGGAGCCACCTATATGCGAATCAACCTCCTGGCTTCTCCTTTCTATGCAGCCGCGCTCACGGGGGGAGGGATCTTGAAGGGGGTGGGGGACACGAGAACGCCCATGGTCTTCACGCTGATATCCAGCATCGTCAAGATCGCCCTCAATGTGGTTTTCATATACGGCAAGCTGGGACTGCCCGCAATGGGGGTCGCAGGCGCGGGCCTGGCCACGCTTCTGGCCTATGGCCTTAACACCGTGCTCATAATGGCGAAGCTCCGGGCCGGCTTTGACGGCCTCAGGCTGAGGCTCGAGTCGTTCTCGCCCGACCGGGACCTTCTGGGAAGGATAGTCGCCCTTGCCTGGCCTGTCGCCGTCGAGCGGATGGTGATGCGGTTCGGTTTCGTTTTCTACGTGAGGATAATCAGCTCTCTCGGCACCGTGGCCCTCGCGGCCAACACGGTGGCGGTAAGGCTGGAATCCATCTTCATCACCGTGGGTTTCGGGTTTACCATCGCGGCTACCACACTTGTGGGTCAGGCCGTTGGACGGGGGGATCTCAAGGCCGCGAGGGAGAAGGCATACGAAAGCCTGAGATTCGCCGTTGTCACCATGGCATCGCTGACGGCTATGCTGATTCTCCTGAGAAACCTCGCTGTCGGCATGTTCGGCCCCGAGGAAAGCGTGCGGGCGCTCGCAGTCGCCTGTGTCGTCATAGGGGCGTTCGAGCTCCCGGCCTTCGGTGCGCTCTTCACCTTCGCAGGGGCATCGAGGGGGGCGGGCGATACCTTGAGCCCGATGCTTGTCTCGGCGGCAGGGACCTTCGCTTTCAGGCTGCCGCTTGTCTACTTGCTCGGCATCCATTTTGGGCTTGGCCTGAAAGGCATATGGTACGGTACACTCATAGACTGGATAGGGCGCGCGACTCTGATGTGGCTCATCTTCCGGTCGGGAAAATGGCAGGGCAAGGCCTTCATAGAAGAGGGGGAGAAAGCCGAGACTTAGGACGGCTGTGGTACCGTCTGTGACGGAGTCCAAGCAAGGGGGTTCGGCATGAAGAAAGTCAAGGTGACTGTAAAGAGCGGTGAGTGTAACCAGGGATTCCACAAAGTCGGCGATTCCTGGATAGTGGGGGAGCGCACGCCCGAAGGCATATGTACCTCAGCCTTCGACGCCCTCTTTCCGCTGATACTGGTGCTTCAGTGCGGAGGCAAGTTCTTCTGGGAAGACGATCCACATGTTACATATGCATCCTGTCCTGACGATACGGGGCTTGTCTTTCAGGTAAGCCTCGCCGACAAGTGACATGGCACGCATAGTCGGAGGCAAGATCCCGCACCGGCTCCTGGGGGATCTCCTGTCGAGACTGACCCCACCCGGCAGGGAAGTGGTGGTGGGGCCGGCCCTGGGCGAAGACGCCTGTGCGATCGATACGGGCGGCGACCTCCTTGTGGCTTCATCCGATCCCATAACCTTTACCGAGCACCGCATCGGCTATTACTCGGTCAATGTAAATGCCAACGATGTGGCCACAATGGGCGCCCGGCCCCGGTGGTTTGTGGCCACGCTGCTATTCCCTCCGGGGATGCGCAAACAGGCCCTCCGCGGCATCTTCGCCGAGGTTGACAGAGCCTGTGCCGATCTCGGGATCAGCATGTGCGGCGGCCACACCGAAGCCACGTCGGCCGTCACACAGCCTGTGATCGTAGGGACAATGCTGGGCACGGTCTCGAAGCGGCGGCTGGTAAGGCCCGCGCGGGTCAAGGCCGGGGACAAGGTGCTCCTCACCAAACGCCTGGCGCTCGAGGGGACATCCATCATTGCGAGGGAGCGGAGGCGCGAAGTCGAACGCATCCTCGGTAGGAGGGGGGCCGCGAAGGCGCGCAACCTGCTCTTCCGTCCGGGCATAAGTGTCGTTAGGGAAGCTCGGTGCGCCGTGGAGACCGCACCCATACATGCCATGCACGACCCCACCGAGGGCGGGCTGCTTTGGGGGCTCACGGAGCTCGGGCACGTCACCGGCCTGGGTATTGAAATAGACCTGGACCGTGTGCCCATCTTCGAGGAGACCAGGGCCATTTGCGACTACTTCAAGCTCAATCCGCTGGGGCTCATCGCCTCGGGCTCGCTCCTCATAGTGGCATCCGGAAAAAGCGCGCCCAAGGTTGTCCGGGCCATAGAGGCCCTCGGCGTCGAGTGTGCCGAAATAGGCAGGATTGGAGGCAAGGGCCTCCGTGGGCTCCGGCATGGCAGGCGGGCGAGGCTTCCCGACCTTAAGGGCGACGAGATTGCCAAGACCCTTTGACGCCCCCGGCTAAAGAGGATGGGGCTAGCTTATCGTCCCCTGCACGTACTCTCTTGTCAGCCGCTCCCGGGGGGACTGAAGCACCTGCTCGGCGGGGCCGTGTTCCACGAGTTCGCCCAGATAGAGGAAAAGCACATAGTCGGCGAGCCGCGTCGCTTGCCTGAGTATGTGGGTCACGATGACGATGGTGTACTTCTCCTTAAGCTCCATGAAGCGCTGTTCGATCCGCTGGCTTGACTTTGGGTCCAGGGCCGAGGTCGGCTCGTCGCCGAGAATGATCTCGGGCTCGACGGCAAGGCCCCTGGCAAGACAAAGTCGCTGCTGCTGGCCTACCGAAAGGCCCGAAGCAGGAGAGTTGAGACGGTCTTTCACCTCCTCCCAGAGGCTCGACTGTTTGAGATAGCGTTCGACTATGCGGTCAAGCTCCCGCTTGTTTCTTGTGCCGTGTATTCTCGGGCCATACGCGACATTGTCGTAAATCGACATCGGCAGCGGGTACGGTCGCTGAGACAGCAGCCCCATCTTCTTCCTGACGCTGGTGACCTCGGTCTTGGGATCGAAGATGTTCTCTCCATCCAGGAGGACCTCTCCCGTCACCCTGACGCCGTCCATGGAGTCCACCAGCCGGTTGAAAGACCTCAAGAGCGTCGTCTTGCCGCAGCCCGATGGACCTATGATGGCTGTTATCTTCTTGTCCGGGATGTCAACGGACACATCCTTCAAGGCCTGTTGGCCGCTGTAGAAAACGTTGAGGTTTCTGACGCTTATGTGGGTCTGAAAGTTCATGACGGCCTCCTATTTCACCGTGTGCTTTGTGAACCTGCGTGTCATCATTCTGGCGCCCAGGCTGATGGCAAGTACGATCAGGGTCAGTATCAGGGCCGATGCATAGGCGCGTTCCCGAACCTCGGGGATCGGGGTGCCCAGCTGGAAAAATATGGCGAGAGGCAGCGTGGCGGCCGGGCGAAGCAGCGAATAGGGGATCGAATCGCTGAAGCCGGCTGTGAATATGACCGATGCCGCATCTCCTATCCCGCGACCGAGGGCGATCAGCACCGCGGTTATTATCCCGGGCAGGGCCTGTCTGGCGATCACCTTGAAGGCGGTCTCAAGCCTGGTCGCCCCAAGCGAGTATGATGCGTCGAAGAGCTCCTTCGGCACCATCCGGATCACCTCATCCATGGCCCGGCTCATCATGGGGAGGATAAGGAGAGCCACCGCGATTATGCCCCCGAGGAGTGATGTCCGGAGTCCCAGGTAGATCATTATCGTAAAACCGAAGGCACCGTAGACTATGGAAGGCACGCCCCAGAGCACGTCGAAGGAGAAGCGCGTAAACGAGGCCAGGCGCGAGTGCGGCCCAGCATAGACATTAAGATAAAGCACCACCAGGAGGCTTACGCCGATGGCTATTGCCGTCGCTCCGCCGGCCAGATAGAGGGAGCCCAGGATGGCGTTCAGGATCCCGCCCTCTTTGCCCAGGTAGAACCCGCCCTTGGGTGTCTGGGTCACCATGGAGAGGCTCATGGCCGGGAGGCCCTTGACCGCGACCGTCACGAGGATCACGGCCAGGGTCGAGAGGATCAGAATGGTGGATGCCACCATCAGGGCCTTGAACACGTTTTCTTCGAGTTTTCTTGCCGGCATGCTACTGGATGCTCCTTTCCACCCGGATGAGGACAAGCCTCGCTATGATGTTGAAGCCGAGGACCACGAGCAGCAGCACGAGAGAGGCCAGAAGCAGCGCCGAATCATACAGGGGCACCGATAGCATCTCACCGTAATTGTTGGCGATCAAAGCCGGAAGCGGGTAAGCGGGATCGAAAACCGACGAAGGCGTCCGGGCCACGTTGCCGGCCACCATGAGGACTGCCATGGTCTCGCCGAAGGCTCTCGAGAGCCCGAGCACGACTGCGGCCATTACCCCCGGCATGGCTTTCCGCATGACCACGTGCTTCACGGTCTGCCACTTGGTAGCCCCGATCGCCAGGGACGCCTCCCTGAGTTCGTTGGGGACCGTCCTGAAGATCTCTGCGGACACATGAATGATTATCGGGAAGATCATGATAGCCAGCACGATACTCCCCGACAGCACGCAGTAGCCGGTCGAAAGGCTTCCGAAAAGGGGCGCGATATGATCCTTCACAAGCGGCACTATGATGAGAATCCCCCACATGCCGTAGACCACCGACGGTATGCCCGCCAGCAGATCGATCAAGGGGTTGGCAAGGTCCCGCACCCGCCTGTGGGCGTATTCGGACAGATAGATCGCCGCGAGCAGGCAGAGCGGCACGGCGATAACGACCGCTCCGCCTGTGACCCAAAGCGTACCGGTAATAAACGGAAGAAAACCGAAATCGCCCTTGAGGGGATGCCAGGACGAGGAAAAGAGGAGCTCGCTCAGGGGTTTGAGGGCGAGGATCGGTCGCGCTCGGAAGTAGAGACCGAAGGCCATAAGAAAGACGATGAGAGACGAGAGAATGGTCAGGATCCGCATCAATCCGGCGCTCAGCCTGTCTCCGACCAACCTCATTTGCCATACATGCTGTGACATCTGTCGCACCCCCATGGGCATTGCACTGAAACCGAATGCCGCCGGCCCTATTCACCGGCGAGTTTGATCATCTCCTGTGCCAGTCTCTCTCCGGTCAGGTTGATGTAACCGGATTCAGGGACGTATTGCTGTCCATCCGTCAATACCCACTTGATGAACTCACAGACGACCTTCCGCTCGGGTTTGCCATGGCACACGAAATGGAGGTCCCTTGCGGGCGGAGAGGGGTACTTGCCCATCGCTATGGCCTGGACGATGGCGTCACGGTCTTCATAGAAAGCCTCGTCCTCGGCTATCTTGCCGTCCCCGTCGAGATCGAGGGGAAGGATCTTGATACCCTCGACCTGCTTCTTGGTCTTGGCATCATAGACATAGTTGATGTTGTTGAAGCCGACACCGAGGATGTCTTTCCTCACCGCTTCGGCCAGACCCGGGTCGCCGTAGACACCGACACCGAGGAGATCCTCCTGGTTGCCGCCCAGATAGTCGGCCCATGTCTGGGCCGCACCGCAGGCGTCGGAACGGGTGTAGACACGGATGATGTGCGAGACATCGGAGCCGGTGATGGCACCCCAGGTGGAGATCTCGCCCGAAATCCATATCTTGCGACAGTCTTCCATGGTCACTCCGTGGGCGAGCAGCGCTTCGATGACCGGATTGTCCAGGTTCACGGTGGGGACCACGGCGTCCTTGGTGACCGAGACCCACCAGGCCCCCTTCTTCACCTCTTCCGGGTAGACTGCCCTCGAGACCATGCCTATGTCCACGACCTCCGCCAGGCAATCCGCCATTCCCTTGCCCGCGCCGCCGGCGCCTATGTCTATCTTCACTTTCGGATGGATCCCCTGGAATTCCTCCGCCCACCGGACGACCATGGGGTAAAGCGCCCAGGCTCCCGACAGGGTTATCGTGCCCTCGAGCACCTCGCCCTGCTGCTGTTTTTCCTGGGCCTGGGCCATCGGGGCCGCGAGGCCTGCGAGGAGCCCGATTGCCAGAATAGCGATTCCCATCTTCTTCATTCCTGCTACCTCCGCTTGGCCGAGTTAGAACTTGTATTTCAGGGCGGTCGCAAGCATGTTGATGCGCGCCCATCCATCGTCTGTCTTGCTGCTATCCATGATGTAGTAGACATCCGCGTTGCCCCCGCGTACCAACCCGATGTTGAAGCCGGCGTACGCGCGGTTCTTGTTGAGCTCGTCGGCGTCGAAATCGTAGAAGACTTCTTCTCCGAGAAAGGCCTGAATGCCGGCCGGCCCGGTCCGCGGGAACTTCACCCAGAACCTGTTTCTGTATCTGAAGGTCTCCTTGTCGGTCTTGATCCTGTACTCGAGCCTGTTCCTGTCGCTGAGGCCGAATCCTCTGATGTCCCGGGCCAAGCCCACGTCCGCCTGCGGGCGCTTTTCGGTCTTCCAGTCACCCTTGCTCTCAGTGGATATGTGCCGGTATGAGGGCGTCAGTACCAGCCAATCCCTGGCTTTCCAATCCATGCCGATCTCCACATGGGTGTAGTAGTGATCGGAGAAGTCATCCCGGAACCGGAGTTCCGGTTTTAGCCTCAACTGGATATCGTCTCCGGCTTTCCAGGCGACCTCATACTGGCTCCAGTATTCCCAGTCGTTTTCAGCCATGACAATGCCGGCTATGGCCAGCAGGCCGGCAAGGCCTAAAACAATGGCGGCTGTTTGTTTCATCGTGTCTTCCCCCTTGCGATCGGTGTCTGCGGTCCTTTACGACGGCTGGGCGCGTTGAATGATTCTATATCAAGTCTACAGGTTTGATAGACTTTCGAGCAAAAAAACAAACCTCCCTTCTCTTCGCCTTCAAGTCAGCTTTCCTTGGATTCGCCGTCATCTTGGGGACTTCTTCGAACTTCATTTCGTCCGAGACCTCGCTTGTTCAGGTGCCGAGGCACTGTGTATTAAGTATATTTAGTCTATCGACTACATAGACATTGTACCATACGGTCTTTTTTTCGTCAAGCTCTTCTTGCCGCATTAGGCCCAAGCATCCTGCTGCTCGGGCGGGCAGCAGGTTCGGTGCGTGACGTTGTCGTGGAATCATTGCGCCTCGGTCCGAGTTCGCTTGACATTGCGGAGAGGGCACTAGTAAGATCAGGCGTCTCGGAATCGAGGGACCATAACGATGATTCCTTTGAGCATAAGGCTCAAGTTTAGGCATATATTGGAACCCTTGGCACGTGCGTTTGTTGCAGGCCGGGTGAGCCCGAATGCGCTGACCCTGATCGGCCTTTTACCTGCGATAGCTGCAGGCTATGCGTTTGCCGGGGGCATGGTCAGGCTTGGCGGTGTGTTGATCGGGGTATCGGGTCTGTTCGATCTTCTCGACGGTCTGGTTGCCAGGGTTGGCAATAGGCAGACGGATTTTGGCGCTCTCCTGGACTCTACGCTTGACAGATTCGCTGAGATCGCCATATTCATAGGACTTGCGATACTCTTCAGGGAGACTCTGACCCTTTACGGGGTGATCCTTGCATTGGGTGGTTCCCTGATGGTAAGTTATGTGAGAGCTCGCGCTGAGGGGCTGGGTTCCACGTGTGACTCCGGCATGCTTCAGCGGCCCGAGAGACTCATTATCGTGCTCTTGGGTGCCCTGCTGGGTGTGAGCTTCCTCAAGTGGGCGATCTGGGTGATCGCCCTGTTGGCGAACGTGACGGCGATTGAAAGACTCATACGTGTGAGAGCGCGTATGCGCGCTGCCGGGCAATAGAGATTGCTCAAGACTGGAGGTCTGATATGGCAAAGGTGCGAGCTGCGATCATAGGCGTGGGTAACTGCGCGTCATCGCTGGTTCAGGGGGTCCACTACTACCGGAATGCCAAAGAAGGCGAAATAATACCCGGTCTCATGCATGCCAATCTGGGCGGGTATCACGTCGGTGACATCGAATTCGCCGCGGCCGTAGACATAGATATAAACAAGGTGGGCAAGGACCTGTCGGAAGCCATCTTCACCAAACCCAACAACACCTACAGGTTCTGCAGCGTCCCCAAGATGGGTGTCAAGGTGGTGCGGGGCATGACCCACGACGGCCTCGGGCTCTACCTCTCCAAGATCATAAAGAAGGCTCCCGGCCAGACCGCCGATATCGTCAGGGTCCTGCGGGACAACGGTATCGACGTGGTGGTCAGTTTCCTCCCGGTGGGCAGTGAGGAAGCCACCAAGTGGTACGTCGAGCAGATTCTTGAGGCCGGGTGCGGGTTTGTGAACGGCATACCGGTCTTTATTGCCAGGGAGAACTACTGGCAGAAGCGGTTCATCAAGAAGGGGCTTCCGGTCATTGGCGACGACATAAAGAGCCAGGTCGGTGCCACCATCGTGCACAGGGTGCTGACGAGACTCTTCAGGGATCGCGGGGTCAAGCTCGAGCGCACAAGCCAGCTCAATGTGGGCGGCAACACCGACTTCCTCAATATGCTCGAACGGTCAAGGCTGGAGTCCAAGAAGATCTCCAAGACCAATGCGGTGACCTCGCAGTTGGACTACGACATCGGTGCGGACAACGTCCACATAGGCCCCAGCGATTATGTGGCCTGGCTTTCCGACAGGAAGTGGGCCTACATAAGGATGGAGGGTACCACTTTCGGAGATGTTCCCCTGAATGCGGAGATCAAGCTCGAGGTATGGGATTCACCCAATTCCGCCGGGGTCATGATCGATGCCATAAGATGCTGTAAGCTGGCCCTGGACGCCGGGCTGTCGGGTGCCATGGAGGCGCCGAGCTCCTACTTCATGAAGTCGCCGCCGAAGCAGTTCAGAGACGATGAAGCCAGGGAGATGGTCGAGGCGTTCATCGAGCGCTGTGCGGGCGCAAAGCGCCGGAAGGGCGCGCCCGGGCAGCCGGGGGTGAAGCCGCGCAAGACCAGTCGCAAGAAGGCCGCCAAGCGCAAGTAAGGTAGACATCTCAACAGCCTGAATCAAGGTGACAGTTGACTCAATTCTCGGAGAGTTAAGTTGACTGTCACCTTAATTCGTAGGAACCCCCGGGGGCTCTGCGGGTTTGACTTGAATGCGCAGTCTTTTCTGGGTAGAATTCAAATAGGAGTATCCCGAACAACCCCTGTTTGCGTCTAAAACAGCGTAGATCTGAATCGAAAGGTTGGACAGCGGGTGGGCAACGGAGCATTCATAACGTTTGAGGGGATCGAAGGCAGCGGCAAGAGCACCCAGGCGGCCCTTCTCAAGGCTTTTCTCGAAGCACAAGGCCTGGAAGTGCTGGTGACAAGGGAGCCGGGTGGATCGCCTATCGGCGAGCAGATCAGGCAGATACTTCTGGACCCGGGTAATCACGGCATGGTTCCCCTCGCCGAATTGCTCCTTTATGAGGCCAGCCGGTGCCAGCATGTTGAGGCTGTCATCAGGCCGGCCCTCGATGACGGCAAGACCGTCATTTGCGACCGCTTCTTTGACGCCTCGACCGCTTACCAGGGGTATGCGCGCGGCCTGGGGATCAAGATGGTCGGCAAGCTCAATCTGGTTGCGACCGGAGGCCGGAAACCCGATCTTACCTTAGTGCTGGACCTGCCGGTGAATGTTGGGCTCAGGCGGTTGGGAAGGAACCTGGATCGAATAGAACGCGAGGCGGTTGAGTTCCACGATCGGGTCCGGCAGGGTTATCTGCGGATTGCCGAGGACGAACCCGATAGGGTGAAAGTGGTGGACGCAGCCGGCACCGCTGACGATACTTTCTCTGATGTCAAGCGTCTTGTCGAAAAACTGATTTCCCCTAAGAAAGTGAGGTAGGGATGATGCTCAGGAAGCGTTCTTCCACCATCTTGATACTGACCCTGGCTGTTCTTACGATCACCGTGGCGGGTCTGGTTGTGGCGAAGGCAGCCAACGTCCGGGACACGATGCTCCTCTTCCAGGACGTCATGCAGAAGATCAGGGACGAGTATGTCGACCAGGTGGATCTGGAGAAACTGATCTACGGCGGCATACGGGGCATGTTGAACACGCTCGATCCCCATAGTCAGTTCCTTACCAAGAAGCAGTATGACGACCTTATGGTCAGTACGCACGGCAGCTTCGGCGGTCTGGGAATAGAGATCGACATAAGGAACGACTGGCTGACGGTCATAGCCCCGATCGAAGGGACTCCGGCGCACCAGGTTGGGATAATAGGCGGGGACAGGATCGTCAAGATCGAGGGGAAGTCAACCCGCGGCATCACCATGACCGATGCGATCCAGAAACTCCGGGGCCCTAAGGGTACCGATGTTACCATAACCATCCAGCGCGTGGGGGAGCCTGAACTCCTGGATTACACCATTACGCGTGACGTCATAAAGATAAAGAGCGTACCGTTCGCCGGGATGATCGACGACGATCTGGGCTATGTAAGGCTGGCCGCGTTCTCCGACGATACGAGTGATGAGCTTCGGGAGGCGCTGAAGCGGCTCCGTTCGGAGGGTATGCAGAAGCTGATCATTGATCTTCGCAGGAACACCGGGGGTCTCCTGAGCCAGGCCATTGAGGTTTCCGAGCAGTTCCTGAAGGAGGACCAAATCGTCGTATCCACAGTTGGGCGGCAGCCCCAGCAGAACCGCCAGTTCAAAGCGGGTTCGAGAGCCCAGGGAGGGAGCTACCCCCTGGTTGTCCTGGTTGACAACCAGAGCGCAAGCGCCTCGGAGATTGTCGCCGGCGCGATTCAGGATCTGGACCGGGGCCTGGTCGTCGGCTTGACGACTTTCGGGAAAGGCACGGTACAGAGTGTGATGAGGCTTCCCGGCGGGAACGCCCTGAAACTCACCACGGCCAAGTACTACACGCCGAGCGGACGATGCATCAACAAGTATGAGGAATTCAGCGAAGACGACGCCTTTATTCTGCCCGAAGGGGCGGCGGACTCCACCAAGGCCTATTACACCGCGGCCGGCCGTACGGTCTATGGCGGCGGTGGGATACGCCCGGACGTCAAGATCGAGCCCGACGAGTTGCCGAAGATTGCAGGCAGGCTTGCGAGACAGGGCCTGGTGTTCGAATTCGCCGTCACTTATGTGGCCGCTAACAGTGAGATTCCGGAGGACTTCGGTGACGATCCCAAACTGATGCAGAGTTTCCTGGAGTTTCTCGGCGAGAAGGAATTCGAATACACCGAAGAGGAATTGGAAGAGGGCAGGGACTTCATCGACATCATGCTCAGGTCGGAGATCGCCAGGAAGATCTGGGGCGATGATCCTTCATATACCATAAGGCTGGAAGGTGACAGCCAGCTTCAGAAGACCATCGACCTGGTGCGGCAGGCGACCACGCTCTCGGATCTGTTCGCCTCCGCGGACCAGTTCTCCGGGACAGTGACGGAATGACCCTGGCTGCAGTCTTCATCGATTTCGACGGCACCATCTCGCCGGTGGACATCTCTAATACCTTCTTCACCCGGTTTGCCGGCCGGGATGCCGCCGATGCAGTCGAGGAGTGGAAGCAGGGCATGATAAGTTCCTGTGAGTGTCTCCGGAGAGAGCTCGATGCCTTCGAAGGGGACATCGAGATGCTGAGGGAGTTCACCCGGGAGCAGCCCATCGACAAGGGTTTCCACGCTTTGCGGGAGGAATGCCGCCGGCGGCAGATGGAGGTCTTTGTTGTAAGCGACGGCCTTGACTTCTATATACAGGCGTTTTTCGCCCGGCATGGAGTGGATGTCCCCTTGTTCTCGAACCGGCTCGAGGTCGCAGATGGGCAACGAAACCTCCGGTTTCCTTACCACAACGCGGAATGCGGCGCCTGCGGCAACTGCAAGTCGAGCCATGTGGAGCGGGCGAAGCGCGACGGGGCGTTCATCGTTTATATTGGAGACGGGCTCTCCGACAAGTGCGCCGCCGGCAAGGCCGATTTAGTGTTTGCAAAAGGTGACCTCGAGGCCTACTGCCGCCAACACGATATTCCGCACGTGGCCTTCGAGAACCTGACCCAGGTTGCCGGGCACCTGAGGTCTTCGGATATCGGCACACCGCTGTCGAAGCGATGATCCTGAATTCGTGTGAACTGGGCAGCATCTTCCTCGCCCCCTTGAGCGGTGTGGCCGACTCCTCCTTCAGGCGGATCTGCAAACGCTTCGGTGCCGACACCGTCTATACCGAGATGGTCAGTGCCCAGGGTCTTACCAGAGGCAACCTGAAAACTGCGGATATCTTCGGATTCGTCGATGAGGAGCGGCCCATAGGTGTCCAGATCTTCGGCACCGATCCAGGGCGCATGGCGGCTTCGGCGGCCATCATAGAGGCCGACAAGCCCGACTTCATCGATATCAATCTCGCCTGTCCTGCTCGAAAGATAGTGGCCAAAGGCGCGGGGTGCGCGCTTATGCGCGAACCCGCCAGGGTACAGGAGATTGCGCGTGCCGTTGTCAGGGCCACCGCCCTCCCTGTGACAGCCAAGATGCGTCTGGGATGGGATGCGGAGCACGTCAACGCCGTCCGGTTGGCTCAGGTGCTCGAGCAAAGCGGTGTGGCCGCGGTGAGCGTCCACGGCAGGACGTGGCAACAGGGTTTCAGGGGCCGGGCCTCCTGGAGCAAGATTGCAGAGGTCAAGCGCACGGTCGCAGTCCCGGTCATCCTGAGCGGAGATATCTTCTCGGCCGAAGACGCCGAGCGTGCTTTTCATGAGACAGGCTGCGATGCGGTCATGGTGGCAAGGGGGGTGTATGGCCGCCCCTGGATCTTCAGATCCATTCACCGGCACCTGGCCGGTCAGCCGCCGGAAGAACCCTCGGTGGCGGAGAAACTCGATGTGATACTTGCGCATCTTGATCTGGCGATCGCGCAACACGGCGAGAGCCTGGCCGCCGTTCGGTTCAGGAAGCACCTTTTGTGGTATACAAAGGGTGTGCCCGGTGTGGTAGCATTGAGACCGGCGATGTCACATGTCGGATCGCGCCGGGAGATCAGGGAGGTCCTGTCCCGGCTCCTGGTATAAGATAGAAGGAACGCGGAATGGACAACAAGGCTATTGTCGAGATCCTCAAGGCAGTCGAATCGGGCAAGCTCAGCGTGAGTGAGGCCGTGGCCAGGCTCTCCATGTGCTACGAGTCGCTGGGTTTCGCGAACCTGGATATCGGGCGGGGCCTCAGAACGGGAATATCCGAAGTGCTCTTTTGCGAGGGCAAGACCCGTGACCAGGTAGTCTCCATATCCAAGTCTATTCTCAAACGGAACCGGAGGCTGCTGGCCACGCGAGCCGATACCGAGACCTTCAAGGCCGTGAAGCGGTCTATCCCGAAAGCCGGGTATAACGAAACGGCCAGGGTGATAACCGTGAATCCGCACCCCCGGAAGACCAAACGCCGGATCGCAGTGCTGAGTGCCGGGACCTCGGATATCCCCGTGGCTGAGGAAGCCGTTGCAACCGCCGAATTCCTGGGCAACCCGGTCGACCGCGTCTTTGATGTCGGTGTGGCGGGCATACATAGACTTTTCGGGCATCTCGACCTGCTGAAGCAAGCGAATGTGATCGTCGTAGTGGCCGGCATGGAAGGGGCCCTGGCCGGTGTCGTGGGCGGGCTCGTCGGAGGCCCTGTCATTGGTGTCCCGACAAGCGTGGGGTACGGTGCGAGTTTCGGTGGGATCGCAAGCCTGCTCACCATGCTCAACTCATGCGCTCCGGGGGTTACCGTGGTCAATATCGACAACGGTTTCGGAGCAGGGGTCGCCGCAAGCCTCATGAACGCCAAGCGGACGTGATGCGCCCCGGGACCCGGACCGAGACGCGGTCCTTTTTGGACCAGACGGGCCGGCCGGCATAGGAGGAGGGTGATTTGAGAGTAGGCTACTTCGATTGCTTCGCCGGAGCCAGCGGCGACATGATTGTGGCCTGCTTGTTGGATCTTGGACTCGACCAGGCCCGGCTGGCTGAATGTGTCGCCGGCTTGGGTATCGGGGATGTGCATATTGAAGTGAGTGATGTGCTCAGGAAGCAAGTACGTGCCAAGGCTTTCCGTGTCAAACCGCCGCCCGACCCCAAGCCCCGCACGTATCGGGACATAGTGGAAGCGATCGAGCAAAGCAGCCTGGGGGAGAGCGTCAAGCATAGGTCGGTCGAAGCCTTCGACATGCTGGCTGAAGCCGAATCGGGTATCCACGGGTTGCCGAAGCAGGAGGTCCACTTCCACGAAGTCGGGGGAGTGGATTCCATAGTCGATGTGGTCGGAGCCTTCTTCGGCTTGGATGAGCTCGGCATAGAACGGGTCGTGAGCTCGCCGCTCGCCCTGGGCTCGGGTTCGGTAGATTGCGAGCATGGTACGCTTCCGGTGCCCGCTCCCGCGACCCTGCGGATCGCAGAGGGCTTGCCCGTCAGGAGCTGGGATATCGGAGCCGAGCTTACCACACCCACGGGGGCCGCCATCATAAGGACGGCAGCTTCCGAGTTCGGATCCATCCCCGGGATGAAGATCGCCGGCGTGGGCTATGGCGCAGGTGGGCGCGATCTGGAGCGGATCCCGAACATCATGCGGATCATCATGGGGGAGACGCCCTGTGGTGACTTCGACGAGGTCGCGATCCTGGAGACCAACATCGACGACATGAATCCGCAGTTCTTCTCCCATCTCTATGAGGACCTCTTCGCGGCCGGGGCTCTCGATGTGTGGGTGACGGATATCATGATGAAGAAGGGCAGGCCGGGGTTTCTCCTGAGCGTGCTGGCCGAGCCGATCGCCGCGAACCGGCTGGCGGATCTCGTGCTCGCCGGAACGACAACGTCGGGAGTGAGACTCAGGACCGCCCGGAGAATCAGCCTCCCACGCGCATCGCTTGATGTCGAGACAAGATACGGAAGCGTGCGGGTGAAGGTTTTCACCCTGGAATCCGGCCGTCGTTTCGTGCCGGAATATGACGATTGTCTGCGGATTTCCAGGGCCGGAGGCGTCTCAATAGACAGGATAATAGAGGAAGCCAGGCATGCCGCCAAGCAGACACTGGAAGCCACACCTTAGCATCTGCCTCCTTCTGGCAGTTCTCACGGTCACGGGGCCGTCATGCCGGAAGCCCACCCCGACCTATAGAATCGTTGCGGGCAAGGAAGGTTATACACACACTATCTCCGGCGGGGAGACGCTTGAATCGATTGCGGAACGTTACTACGGCGATAGCAGTCTGGGCGATGCCCTCGGCGAATATAACGGTCTTGATCCTACGAAGGCGCTGGAGCCCGGACATACGCTCCTGGTGCCTTTCGATCAGGCGGAGCTGGACAGGATAAAGTCGGTGCAGGAGGGCCAGCTGCTCTATAACAGGGGGACCATGCTGGCCAGGACAGGGCAGTATGAAGATGCGGTACCATACCTGGAACAGGCGGTGGAGGCCAGCCCGGCCTTCATAGATGCCTGGTATAACCTGGCCCTGGCCTACCAGAGGCTGGACAGACTCACAGAGGCCGGTGACATCCTCAAGCGGCTGGTCAACAGCTTCCCGTCCGAGCACGCTTACCGGTATAGCCTGGGGGCCGTATTGAGGGACAGGAAAGAGTATGAAGATGCACTGGAGCAATTCAGCAAGGCCCTCGAGGGCGATCCCGGATACGCAGAGGCACGGTACGCCCTTGCCCTCACCTATGAGGATCTCGGCAACTACAAAGAAGCCAGGCAGGAGTGGGAACGGTATCTGGAGATGGACCCCGACTCTATCTGGTCCGAAGAGGCCAGGCTTCACCTGGAGAGTCTGAGGTCGAGGTAGGGCAAGGTGCTGGAACTTCGAAACGTGAGCTTCGCCTACCCTGAAGGCCCTCAGGTGGTGCGCAACGTATCCCTCAGCGTGGGTAGAGGGTCCAGGCTTGCCGTCTTGGGGGAGAACGGCGGCGGCAAGACCACGCTTGCCCATCTAATGTGCGGCCTGCTCAAACCTGTTGCCGGCAACGTGCTTGTGGACGGGCTCAAGGCGGAAGACCCGGATGCGGTCCTTGATATCCGCAGACGCGTGGGGCTGGTCTTTCAGGACCCCGACGACCAGCTGATCGAGACCACGGTCGAACGGGAGATAGGCTTCGGCCCGCGGAACCTGGGGCTGGACCCTGCCGAGGTCGCGGCAAGAGTGGACCGGGCCTTGAGCGTATTTGCCATCCAACATCTTCGGAGACGCTCCTGTCACCTGCTTTCTGCGGGCGAGAAACAGACCGTGACCGTGGCCTCGGTCTTTGCCATGCAACCGGACTACGTGGTGCTCGACGAATCGACCTCACTTCTGGACGGCCGGGCCCGGCTCAGGCTCGTGGCCTCGGTCGAGCGTCTGCTCGCGGAGACAGGAGCCGGTCTGGTCTTTATCTCCATGCGTCTCGAGGATGTATGGATGTGCGATCGCGCGCTTCTTCTCAAGGGAGGATCGATCGCCTTTGAAGGCGACAAGGCTGCCCTGCCCGGCTGGCTCCGGGATCAGGGGTTTCCCTTGACCGGGCTTTCGCTGCTTCTAAGCCGGTTGGACGAGGTGGTGCCGGGTTTTGTGCACAGGGTGGCTTCGGGTCGGGCCCTCTCGGCAGCCAGCCTCGCGGCGGCACTCGCCGACCTTGCCGACAACCCGAAGGGGGGTGCGGCTTGCCCATAGCGGTCGAGCATCTTGGCTTTGGCTATGACGGCGCTGCCGTGGTCGAGGATGTGAGTCTCAGTATCGGGCAGGGGCTGGTACACCTGGTATTCGGACCCACGGGATGCGGCAAGACCACGCTTGCCCTGCTCCTGGTGGGGCTGCTCCGACCGCAGAAGGGGAGGATCCTTGTGGACGGAGCCGACCCGGCTGGGAAACATTTCAACAGACAGAGCATTCAGCTCGCATTTCAGTTTCCGGAAGTCCAGATGTTCGAACTCACCGTCGAGAAGGAGATCTCCTATGGACCGAGGAACTTCGGCCTGGCCTCCGGGGCTATCCGGGAGCGATGTCAATGGGCCCTGGACTGCGTGGGCTTGTCGGCGGACTTCCTGGGAAGAGATCCTCACAACCTGAGTTTCGGCGAGCGCAGGAAGGTGGCCCTTGCCTCGGCCATAGCCGTGAGGCCGGCCTACCTCATACTGGATGAACCCCTGGCCGGCCTTGACTGGACGGGCAGGAGGAGCCTGGTCGCGGTAATCGAGCGCCTGAAGGCGGAGGGCATGACCGCGGTGATCCTCACCCATGAGACCGACCTGGTAGGCGAGGTCGGGGATATGGTCCTGGCCATGGCCGAGGCCAAGATCTCAGGGCCCCGCCCCGTCAAGGATTTTATCTACGGAGATCCCGGGCCCGATGGCCCTCATGTGCCCGAGTTCATACGGCTGCTCCGACTCATGGAATCAAGCGGTTTTCGCATCACCGGCCGGCCCCACCGCATAGAGGACGTTGCCCGCGCCGTAGTCGCGAGTATTTCGTAGCGTTGCCACGGGACAGGCTGACCGAGAATAGGGGTTGGTTTTTCTTAATTTGTACAGTTGTCGTTGGGTATAGAGGTTTGCTAGACTATGCCATCATGGTTAGGAGGTCCTGATGGCAAGATTCAAGCCTTACAATGTGGATCAGCCGTTTTTGCTGCCGGCTTCCCTTCACGACTATATACCCGATGGTCACTTGGCGAAGTTAGTACACCGGGTAGTGGAGCAGTTGGATACCGGGAGTCTGGAGTGTAAGTATTCAGATCTGGGTCAGCGGACGTATCACCCACGGCTTTTGATAAAGTTGCTGTTTTATGGGTATACGATAGGCGAGCGTAGTGGGCGTAAGATAGCACGGCGCAGTGAGACAGATACAGCCTATATGTATTTGGCGCAGACCTACCAGCCTGACTTTCGGACGATAAATGATTTTCGGAAGAACAACATAGAGGAGTTATCGGGGTATTTTGTAGGGATAGTGGGGATACTGAAAGAGTTGGGTCTGGTGAAGTTGGGTCAGATCAATACAGATAGCACGAAGATGAAGGCGAATGCATCTAAGCGCCGTAGTAAGAGTGAGCAGGAATACCGGGAGTGGTTGGAGAGAGTAAAGAAGCGGATGGATGAGATACTTCGTGAGGCGGATGATGTGGATGCAGAGGAGGACCGGCTGTATGGGGATAAGCGAGGCGATGAGTTACCGGAGGAGATAAATGCCGAGGAGAAGATGAAGCGGAAGTTGGACGAGGTGATGAAGCGGTTTAGAGGTGGGAGTAAGAAGGTTAATCTAACGGATCAAGATGCACAATTCGTACGAGTAGGTAATGGACGCATAGAGGTGGGTTACAACTGTCAGGCGGCGGTGAGTGAGAATCAGGTAATAGTAAGCAGTGATGTAACGCCGGAGGCAAATGACTACAAGGTCTTGCGAGAGATAGTTGAGCGTGTGGAGGCGGTGTTGGGTGAGGAAGTCAGGGAGGTGGTGGCGGATTCAGGTTATTCGAGTTATGAGACCTATGAGTATCTGCAACGGCGAGGCACGGTAGGCTACACTCCGGATCGAGATATGGTGAGACAAGAGCGGTCAGGCGTTGGTCGTTATGAACGGGATAGCTTCACCTATGATGGGGAGAGTGATGAATACATCTGTCCTGAGGGATGTCGGCTGAAGCGGCACAGTGAGCGGGAAGAGGAAGTGGGTGGTAGGAAGATAGATCATGTGATCTATCGGGGAGTAGACTGCGGGAGTTGTGCCAAGAAAGCGTTGTGTACAGAGGGCAAGGTGCGGCGATTGGCCATAGACAGGCGGAAGATGTTGGTAGATGAGATGCGGGAGCGGCTCAGGAGTGAGGATGGACGTAGGAAATACCAGAAGCGGCTTCATACGATAGAACCGGTATTCGGGCACTTGAAGTACAATCTGGGTTACAGGCAGTTTCTCTTGAGGGCTATAGAGAAGGTAAGGGGTGAGTTCAGGTTGATGTGTATTGCGTACAACCTGATGAGGATGAACAAGTTGTTAGCCCCGGCAGGTTGATCCGAGGGGGGGTAGTTGCATCGGCACGGAGTGAATAACATCTAGCAGGTGACAACTCCCAGAAAAACCCGGCTGTAACTAGGTACCAAGACCCATATCAGAGACTTACTCCAAATTCTCGGTCAGCCTGTCCTGTGACGACGAATCCCCCGGGCCGACAGCATTCGTTGCCACGGGAGCGGCAACCCCACGAAAACCTCCCTTTTTTAGCTTGCAGCAAGGGCATGATGCGGTTACAATTCCGGCGGTCTCCTTTAAACTAGTACGGCGAGACTAGTAAGGAGGGAAGGTGAAGTCGATCTTGAGATCCACAAGCCAGCTCGCTGCTGGCGTTTTTTTGACACCTGCCTGGATGGTCTTTTCCGGAGAGGAACCCCTATGAATATGAAAGAGAAAGCTCAAATAATGGATTCGGAGGAAGTGGGTCGAGGCCTCATCCGGATCGCCCACCAGATACTGGAGCGCAATCGCGGTGCGCATGATGTGATACTGGTGGGGATAAGGAGGAGGGGAGCGCCTTTGGCCCGCCGTATCGCCGAGATCATCGAGGAGATCGAGAGCACGGGGCCGCCGGTGGGTATCCTGGACATAACGCTTTACAGGGACGATCTCCAGCTGGTTGCCAAACAGCCGATCGTCAGGAAGACCGAGATGCCCGGGAGCATTGAGGGGAAAGTCGTCGTGTTGGTCGATGACGTTCTTTTCACCG
Organism: uncultured bacterium; assembly: GCA_964598025.1. GTDB lineage: Bacteria > Arandabacterota > Arandabacteria > Arandabacterales > Arandabacteraceae > JALGWN01. The sequence goes on along the minus strand of CAZRAU010000028.1, from coordinate 8,124 downwards.
GGAGAACAGTCAGAGCGGCGATGGATGAGATAATGGACTTCGGCAGACCCAAGGCCATCCAGCTCGCCGTCCTCATTGACCGGGGCCACAGGGAGCTCCCCATAAGGGCGGACTACGTGGGCAAGAACGTACCCACCTCGGCCAGGGAGATAATCTCTGTGATGGTGAGGGAGGAAGACGGGGAAGACAAGGTAACCGTTGAGGAGATAGTGGAATGAAATTTGCCAGGAAAGACCTGCTGGGGCTGGAAGACATGTCCAGTGAGGAGATCGAGTCCATCCTTGATACGGCGGATTCCTTTGTCGAGATCTCGGAACGGCCCATAAAGAAAGTCCCCGTACTGAGAGGCCTTACGGTCGTGAATCTCTTCTTCGAGCCTTCAACGCGGACGCGGATCTCTTTTGAGCTGGCCGAAAAACGCCTGAGCGCCGACACGGTGAATATCTCCGCCTCCTCTTCGAGCGCCGTGAAGGGGGAGACCCTCAAGGATACCGCCAAGAACATCGAGGCGATGAGTATCGACATGCTCGTAGTGAGGCACAGCGCCCCGGGAGCCGCGCGGTATCTGGCGGACGTGCTCGATTGTCCGGTACTCAATGCCGGGGACGGCGCCCACGAGCATCCCACCCAGGCGCTGCTTGATCTTTTCACGGTGAGAAAAGAGCGAGGCGGGATCGACGGCCTCAAGATCGCCATTGTGGGGGACATCCTCCACAGCAGGGTTGCCAGATCCAACATCTGGGGTTTCGGGAAGATGGGTGCGGAGGTCGCCCTGTGCGGTCCGCCCACCTTGATCCCTCCGGGAATCGAGTCCACCGGGGTCCGCGTGCACTATAATATAGAAGAGGTGATTCCCTGGGCGGACATAATAATGCTCCTCAGGATTCAGCAGGAAAGGCTGGAAGAATCCTATTTCCCGACCATACGCGAGTACTCCGAACTCTTCGGGTTGGACGGCGAGAAGATGAAGCATGCCAAGCCCGATGTCATGATAATGCATCCCGGGCCTCTGAACCGCGGGGTTGAGATAACCCCCGAGGTCGCGGACGGTCCGCGCTCGGTTATTCTGAAGCAGGTCAAGTACGGCCTGGCGGTCAGGATGGCTGCGCTCTTTCTCTTAAGCGGAGGTCAATTCGAAAGTGAAGTTACTCATTAAGAGAGGACGGGTGATCGATCCGGCACAGGATCTCGATCAAACCTGTGATGTGCTCATAGACGGGGGCGTGGTCGCGGAGGTGGGCGCCTCGATCGAGGCCGCCGATGCGGAAGTGATCGGCGCGACGGGCCTCGTCGTGTGTCCGGGGCTTGTGGACATGCACGTCCATCTTCGAGAGCCGGGACGCGAGGATGAGGAGACAATTGAATCGGGTGCACGCGCGGCGATCCATGGCGGTTTCACATCGGTGGCGGCCATGCCCAACACGCAGCCTCCCACAGAGGGTGAGGAAGGGGTCAAGTTCGTTCTCGGCAAGGCCAGAGAGGCCGGCCTTGCGAGGGTCTTCCCCATCGCGGCCGTAAGCAAGGGGCAGCAAGGCGGGACGCTTTCAGAGATCGGGTCCGCCATCCGCGCCGGGGCGGTCGGTATCTCCGATGACGGGTACCCGGTTGCCGCAAGCGGCCTTATGAGGCGGGCCCTGGAGTATGTGAAGATGTTCGACCGGCCGGTCATGGCCCACTGTGAGGATCCCGGCTTGAGCGCCCGCGGGGTTATGAATGAGGGCGGGCCCTCGACCATGCTCGGTCTCAGGGGCATGCCCGGAGCCAGTGAAGACGTGGCGGTGATCCGCGATATCATACTGACGCGGCTCACCGGTTCCAGGCTGCATGTTTGCCACGTCTCGACGGGAACCAGCCTGGAGTTCATAAGCCGGGCCAGGACTTCGGGTCTCAAGGTGACCTGCGAGGTGACGCCACACCACCTGGCGCTCACCGACGAAGCCGTCATGACCTATGACACCAACACCAAGATGAAACCGCCCCTGAGGGGCAAGGGAGAGGTTGCGGCCTTGAGAAAGGGCATCGAGGAGGGCCTTGTGGATGCGATCGCCTCCGACCATGCCCCGCATAGCCCGGAAGAGAAAGACCAGGAATTCGATCTCGCCCCGTTCGGCGTGATCGGCTTGGAGACCACGCTCGGGATCGTCTTGACGTCCCTCTATCATGACGGGACCGTCACGCTGCCGGACCTGGTAAGGCTCTTGAGCACCAATCCCGCGCGCATACTCGGACTACCGCTTGGCAGTCTCAAACCAGGATCCCCGGCCGACGTGACGCTGCTTGACCCCGACGCGGAATGGGAAATCGATCCCCGGAATTTTTTCTCAAAATCGCGCAACACCCCTTTTTCCGGTTGGAAGGTCAAGGGTAAGGCTATTACTGTGATAGTAGAAGGCAGGGTGCTCATGAGGGATGGCGAACTGAAGACGCCGGGAGCGAGGCCATGAACGAGAAGGAGCAATACTGGTCGATAAGACTGAGCAAGACGGCTGAAGCGCTGGAGCGAAACGGCATCGAGGCTTTTGTGGCCGGCACCAGTGAGGAGGCCCTGGCCCGGGCCCTTGCACTGATACCCAAGGGTGCCACGGTCGGCCTGGGTGGGTCGCGCACGGCCGGGGAGATCGGCCTCCTGGAGACCCTGAGGGAGGGGGACTACACCCTCTGCGATCAGTATCGGGACGGCCTCAGCCGGGAGGAGTCCATGCGCATCAGAAAAGAAGGTACGCATGCCGATTGTTTTGTCTCGGGGTCCAACGCCATTACGCAAGATGGGAAGATCATCAATGTGGACGGTCTGGGCAACAGGTTGGCCGGGCTCTGTTTCGGCCCCGGCAGGGTCATCATCATTGCCGGCAGAAACAAGATCGTACCAGATCTTGATGCGGCGCTCTACAGGGTGCGGAACGTCGCGGCCCCCATCAACGCGATGCGTTTCGGCGCAAAAACCCCATGCGTGGAAACCGCCGAATGTTCGGACTGTAATTCGCCCGAGCGCATCTGCAATCTCACACTTATCATAGAGAAGTCACGGATCGAGGGCAGAATGAAGGTAATCCTTGTGAATGAAGAGCTGGGTTTCTGATCATGCGGCGACTGGGTTTGATGCTTGCTTCGGCCGCGCTGATGTTCGTGGTCTCCTGTGCTTATTACAACATCTTCTGGATGGCCGAGTCGGACTATAACACGGCGCTGGAAGCGGGGGGGTATGACTTCTGGGATGCTTACGATCAACCGGCGTTGAGGGGCGATTCCGATCGCCTGGTCACCTCGTGCATAGAACGGTGCGGCAAGCTGCTCCTGCTTCACCCAAACAGCGGATGGGTCGATGACGCTCTCTTTCTGATGGGCAACTGTTTCGTCATAAGGGGAGAGCATCAGAATGCCTTGAGAAAATACGATGAGATCCTTCAGCTCTACGCATCGAGCGAATTCGCCCCCATGGCCAGATACATGAAGGCCTATACATTAATACGCGACGGGTCGACCCAGCAGGGGCTCACTCTGCTCGCAAGCCTCAATGAGGGGAGCCCGTCCAAAGAGGTGAGACAGCGCGCCTTGTTCCTGATGGCCAGAGTTGCCCTTGAGCGGGACGACTGCGCCCAGGCGATCTCCTTCTTCGAGACCTATCTCACAGAGTATCCCAACGGAGCGAAGGTGAACAGGGTCCGGCTTCACCTGGCCGGATGTCTGCTCGAGATGGGGCAGGCGGACCGGGTCGTGAGCGTCCTCGAGCCTCTGGCGAAGAAGCAAAGCGGTGACGGCTTACAGGCCGTCCTGATGACAGGGGAGGCATACAGGGAAATGGGCCAGAATGACAAGGCCATAGATATCTTCACGGGGCTTTCAGAGAAGGCGACAGAGGACAGCATTAGGGCCAGGGCCAAGATGGAAACCGCGCGGACCATGGTGGCCCGCGAAGAAGCGGAGGGGGCAATCGCGGTGCTTGATGAAGCAGCTGAGATCGCGACCGCCAAGCTCAAGGATCTCCAGGATGAAATCATCTTTACCAAGGGTTTGATCCATGAGAAGAACCTCCGGGATTTCGACGCCGCGGTGACAGATTATGATCAGATCGCCAAATCACAGAGCCAGTATGGAAAGATCGCCAAGAGGCGTTCGGCAGCTCTTAGGAACGTGCAGAAGTTCAGAGGCGCTCTCCGTGACACGGTTCCTGACTCACCCGAGGACGAGGCGGAGCATCGGTTCATGCTGGGGGAAACCTATCTGGATGAGTTGGGGCTCCGGGAGGAAGGGCTCAGGGAATTCAAGATCGTGGCCGACAGCCTGTCCGGCACCAGGTTCGGACCGAAGGCAATGCTCAGGACGGCTTCCCTGCTTGAAGCCCAAGGCGATACTCTGGCCGAAGCATACTACCGCGAGGTGATAGCAACCTCGCCCGGCTCGGCTTATGCCAATGTCGCGCGCTCGTGGCTCGGGTTGCCGCTGGAGGACGTGGTGCTCGAAGAGCATGATACCGAGGCGGTCTGGGATGAAGGCCGGGTGGTCGGTCCGTTCTTGCCGCCGGCCGCCACCGACAGCCTTTCCCTGGTGGGACCTCCGGAGCCGCGGGCCCCCGGACCCGAAGGGGCCGCGCCTGAACGTGCCGTGCACGGGCGCAGATCCCACCCTGATTCGATTGGGATCCGCGGTACGATACTCGAACCCACTGGTATCCGGTTGCCGCAAGCACCGCCGGCCGAGGCCGATAGCGCAGACACCGTAGGCCGCCGGCCCGGCAGCGACACCTCCGGGACCAATGCGCCTGCCGATTCGACCGGGGACGGCGAAAGGCAAGGGCCATGACACGGGGCTCTGTCTGCGAGGTTCTGGACAACGAACATCTCCGGAAGAGCTTCTATCTCCTGAGGTTGTCCGCCGCGTCGGTGGCCGAGACCTGCCGCCCGGGGCAATTCGTCATGCTGCGGGCCAAGGCGCAGGCCTGGCCGTACCTCAACCGTCCTTTCTCCATATATGCATCCGATGGCGACTGCGCGATCGAGATAGTCTACAAGGTGGTCGGCCGGGCAACGGCCCTGATGGCCGGGCTGAACAGAGGGGACAAGGTTGATATCATAGGGCCTCTGGGGACAGCCTTCTCGCCGGTTGATGACTGCCGGCACGTGATCGCGGTGGCCGGCGGCATCGGCGTGCCGCCCGTCGGTTTCTACTTGAAGCGCTATGCCGGCGCCTGTGAGTGCATGACCTTGGTGGTTGGCGCCGGGACCGGGGCCGACCTGCTCATCCCCGTGGGTCTCATGGGTGAGGGTGTGGAGATCCTCTCCTTTACCGAAGATGGGTCGAAGGGCACGCGGGGCCTGGCCACAGACGGTCTTACCAGAGTGTTGCGTGCGAGCGATATCGATCCCGCGGTGGTGCGAATCGCTGCCTGCGGACCCAAGCAGATGCTCGGGGAAGTCCATCGTATAGCCGAGACTGCCGGTATCGCCTGCGAGGTCAGCGTAGAAGAGATCATGGCCTGTGGTGTGGGGGCTTGCATGTCCTGTGCCGTGCCGGCCGCCGGCGGGGGTTATCTCCACGCCTGCAAAGACGGGCCGGTCATGAAGGCCTCGGACATCGATTTCGAGAGGTGGCTTGAAAGTTGAATCTCGCGGTGACACTTGGGGATCTGAATCTGGCCACACCGGTCATAGGGGCGTCGGGCCTTTTCGGGTACGGGGATGAATACGAGGGCCTGCTCGACTACGCTTCGCTTGGGGCGATAATCACCAAGACCATCACCCTGGAGCCGAGGGTGGGCAATCCGCCTCCGAGAGTTGTGGATGTGGGATCGGGGATCATCAACTCCATCGGGCTTGAGAACATCGGGCTCGAGGCTTTCCTCAAGGACAGGCTTCCCGGGCTGGATATCCCCTGCAATCTCTTTGTCAGTATCGGGGGGGCCGCGGTGGATGAGTATCGATGCCTTGCCGGCAGGCTCGATGGGATAGCTTCGATATCCGCCCTTGAGGTCAACATCTCCTGCCCCAACGTTGAAGCAGGGGGGATGGCTTTCGGGAGTGACCCTGAGAGCACGCGCAAGGTGATAAAGGGCGTGAAGGATGAGACCGGGCGCGCGGTTCTGGCCAAGGTACCGCCTATCATCTGGGGCCTGGAAGACGTGTGCGGCGCCGCAATCGAAGCGGGCGCCGACGCTCTTACCATAGCGAATACCTATCCGGCGATTTCGATAGATCCTGAGAGTGCGAGGCCGGTGCTCGGGGCCGTTACAGGCGGCCTGAGCGGGGGGGCGGTGAAACCAATCTCGCTGCTGCTTGTGTGGCGGGCCGCCGGGGCTTTCGATGTGCCTGTGGTGGGTGCCGGGGGCATAGAGCAGCCTGAAGATGCCATCGAGTTCATCCTGGCCGGAGCGAGCGCATTCCAAGTGGGGAGCGCGATGCTCAAGGATTATAGGGCTCCGTCCCGGATAGTGGAGGGCATCGAAAGATATATGGAGAAGAAGGGATACGAGAGCCTGAACGATTTCAGGGGCAAAGCAGCCGGATAATAAGGAGGAGCCGCGTGCAAGCGAGTAAGACCAGGGTGGTGATCGCGCTCGACACCGACGACCTCACAGAGGCCGGACGCGTGGTCGAGTCAACACAAGACCAGGTGGGCACATACAAGGTGGGCTCGATCCTCTTCACCAGATTCGGACCCGATGCGGTCCGGCTGGTGAAAGATGCAGGGATGGAGGTCTTTCTGGATCTTAAGTTCCATGATATCCCCAACACGGTGAGAGGGGCCGTGAAAGCAGCGTGTGCCTGGGGTGTCGATATGCTCACGGTGCATGCTTCCGGCGGAGGGCCGATGATGACTGCGGCCCTGGAGGGTGCCGAAGAGGGGTCGGCCGCAAGCGGCGCCTCCAAGCCCAAGATCATAGGCGTGACCGTGCTTACCAGTGTAGCCGGGGAGGATGCCCTGGACCGCGTGCTCGAGCTGGCTGATGATGCCGCCGAGGCCGGTATCGACGGCATCGTGTGTTCACCCCGGGAGGTGAAACACGTCAAGCAGGCGACCGAAGGCAGACTCCTGGCGGTTGTGCCCGGGGTGAGGCTGGCCGGGCAGCAGCAGGACGACCAGGCCAGGGTCGGTACGCCGGGACAGGCCGCGCGAGACGGTGCGGACTACATCGTTGTCGGGCGGAGTGTCTTTGGTGCCAAAGACCCGCAGGCGGCGCTCTCCAGCAT
>CAZRAU010000028.1:0-930 GCA_964598025.1 uncultured bacterium | reverse complement strand
CTTCGAGGAGGTCAGGCATGCTTGAGGAGACCATAGCGTCGTCCGGTGTCATAGATCTCATGAGGGAAAGCGGTGCTCTCTTGACGGGTCACTTCGAGCTGGCATCGGGTCTTCACAGCAGGCAGTACATTCAGTGCGCCCGGCTGCTCGAGCATCCCGCAAGGGCCGAGAAGGTGGGTGTGTATCTGGGCCGCCTGCTCGAGGAGGCCGTCGGTGGCATGCCTCTCGAGGTGGTTGTCAATCCAGCAGTGGGCGGGCTGATTATCGGCCATGAGGTCGCCAGGGCCCTCGGTACGCGATGTATCTTCGCCGAACGGGTCGCCGGGACCATGACCCTTCGGCGGGGTTTCGCGATCGCGGAAGGCGAGCGGGCCGTTGTGGTGGAGGATGTCTTCACCACGGGGGGATCGATCAAGGAAGTCATGGCGGTTGTCTCGGAGGCCGGGGGTAAAGTCGTGGCCGTCGGGTCGGTCGTTGACAGGGGTACCGATGTGGATTTCGGCGTTCCGACGGTGTCCCTGGTGAAGGCCGACATCGAGAACTACGAGCCCGCCGACTGTCCGATGTGCCGTGAGGGAATAGAAGTGGTGAAGCCCGGCACCAAGCGTACTCAGATGGGAGCGGGCTAAAGATGACCGGGCGCAAACAGCAGGAATCTGATGACCTTCAGGTCTACTTGGACAAGGCCTTCGCCATGGGTGCGGCCGGCGCCAGGGTGATAAAGGCTTCGACCATCCGATGTGAGCCCTGGGTGAGGCTTAAGTGCCGGTTCGGCTGCGGGGGCTACAACAAGCGCCTGACCTGCCCGCCTTTCACACCCGCGCCTGAGGAAACGGCCAAGGCGGTTGCCTGCTATCAACGGGCGATTCTCAGACTTGCGGACGACAACGACATAGTAAACGAGATCGTCCCGAAGCTGGAACGCGAGAT
>CAZRAU010000027.1:18268-28955 GCA_964598025.1 uncultured bacterium | reverse complement strand
TACCCTGGCGTCTCGCAGCCTCGGCTGTCCTTATGATATTCTCCCTGCCGCCGATATTACCGGGATTGATCCTGACACAGTCGACTCCCGCCTCGATGGCCATAAGGGCGAGCTTATAGTTGAAATGGATGTCGGCGATTGTCGGTATCTTGGTCTTCTGTTTTATGGCGGCCAGGGCTTCGGCCGCATCGTAATCAGGTACGGCTATGCGCACCATGTCGCAACCGGCGGATTCCAGGCTCTTTATCTGCTTCACGGTTGCTTTCACGTCCGTGGTCTGAGTCTTGGTCATGGACTCGACAACCACGGGGGAGCCGCCCCCAATAGGCACTTCTCCCACATGAACAGTTCTTGTCATCCGTCTCACATAAGATTCGCGTAGATGCAATTTCCGACCCCCTGCCTTACTTCGCCGCCGGCCCGAAATGGTCAAACCCGGCTCGCCCGAGCTCGCGCTCGCCACCTTCGCTCGCGAGCTTGACGCCCGTGCCTTTGACCGTGATCTTCCCGATCGGAGTCAAGTCGACACCCAAGCCGCGCCCGACTTCGGCCAGCTGTTCCTCGTGCCGGCTGTTTATGGTGAAAAGCAACTCGTAGTCCTCACCCCCGGCCATGGCCTGGGAAAGGGCTTCTTCCCGGTCGCCTCCGAAGTAGTCCATCACGCAACCGCCGACCGGAATGCTGTCGGCGTCGAGCACCGCCCCTACACCGCTGGCATCCATGATATGCCAGAGATCGGAGAGGAGCCCGTCACTTATGTCTATCATTGAAGAGGGGAGCAGTGTCTGGACGATGGTGCGGGCCTCATTAAGTCTCGGGATGGGGCGCTGAAATCTCTTCACGCACGCTTCAGCCGATGCGTCACCCGGGGACCAGCCTTCGCGCAGAAGTCTCATGCCCACCGACGCCTGACCCAGCTCGCCCGAGACCACGACGATATCGTCCTGTCTCGCACCCGATCTCAGGACCAATTGGTCCCGCTCGCACACACCGGACAGGGTCACCGAGATCGCAAAAGGCCCAACCGTGCGCACGATGTCTCCCCCAACAACACTGACACCCATGATCTCGCCGCATTCTTCCATCCCGCTATAAAGATCATCCACCTGCTTGGCAGTGAAGTCCTCAGGCAGGAAGAGCGTCACTAGAGCATGCCTGGGAAGCCCTCCGACTGCGGCAACGTCGCTCACGTTGACCGCAAGAGCTTTCCAGCCTATGTCATTCATATCGAGCCAGCCTTCCTCGAAGTGAGTGCCGCCGACAAGACAGTCCGTGGTCAGCACTTCGAGCACCGGGCCCCGCCTCACCACGGCACAGTCGTCCCCGATTCCTACGACAAGATCATCATCTTGATAGGACGTCCTCGTGCGTATCCGCTCGATCAGTCCGAATTCACCTATGTCACTTACTCGTGTCATCAGATTTTCCCTTGCCCTCCGTGAGATAGCGGTATGTCGAATAGGCCAGGGCGGCTACGCCAACCCTCAGCGCCCCCTCGTCGATATCGAACCTGGAATGGTGGAGAAAATGCGTCTTGCCCTTCGCACGATTACCTACACCCACGAATACCATGACCCCAGGCACCTTTTCCGCATAGTAGGCGAAATCCTCACCACCCATCTCAAGGCCCGGCGATGTTATGGTGCATGACCGCCCCAGTATATCCGAACATGCCGAGGTTACAAGCGCCGAAAGACCGGGATCACAGAAAACCGGAGGGTAGCCTTTCACGAGTCTGAATTCGCCTTTGGCTCCGTAGGCGTAGCACGTCGCGCGGAGCATCTTCGTTATCATGGCGGGGACACGCCGCCGCAGCTCAGGGGTCTTGGTCCGTAAGGTCCCTTCCATGTCAACCCTTTCGGCGATGATGTTGCTCTTTTCACCGCCGCTTATCCTGCCGATCGAGACTACCACATTCTCCATCGGGCTTACTCGTCTCGAGACCACCGCCTGAAGCGATGTGATGAAGTCGGCCGCCACCATGACGGCATCGACACTCTTATGCGGACTGGAGCCGTGCCCGCCCTTCCCGGTTATGGCGACCCTGAACTCGTCTGCGGCCGCCGAGATGATACCCGCGTTCACGGCGACCTTGCCGGTCTTGATAACAGGATCGACGTGCAGTCCGAGGACCGCACCAACCCTCGGGGACCTGAGCGCTCCTGCCCTCATCATGACAAGAGCCCCTCCGGGTGAGGTCTCTTCGGCAGGCTGGAAGATGAGCCGCACGTTACCCGGCAGGTCCTTGGCGAGATGCTTGAGCACAAGTCCTGCTCCCAGCACGATCGCCATGTGAGCGTCATGACCGCATGCATGCATGAAGCCCGGATGACGCGAGGCGAAGGGCAGGCCGGTTCTTTCCATTATGTTCAGAGCATCCATGTCGGATCGAAGAGCGACCGTTCTCGCGCTACCTCCCTTGATGAGACCCAGGATGCCCGTGCTCTTTGGCGTGCACCTGTGGTCTATCCCCGCGGATCTGAGGTAGTAGGAGACCTTGGCCTGGGTTTTGGCTTCTCTGAACGAGGCCTCCGGAATCGCATGGAGCGCCCTTCTCATCAGGATGAACCTGTGCTCGAACCGGTCACACAACGAAACAATCCTGTCTTTCAAACAGCACCTCGTTGCCACAGGCCGCTACGGCTCACCGCCGCAGGAATGCCCGGCGCCGCGGCTTCTATTCCATGGTCAGCAAGGACCCTATGGCCTCCGGAACCGCATCAGCCAGTTCGCCGGCGAGAAACCCGAAATAGCCGTATTCCTGAAACAGCATGTCGCCGGCCAGACCATGTATGTAAACACCCGAGGCCGCCGCCTCCAGTGCATCCACACCCTGAGCAAGCAGACCGGCTATTATGCCGGTCAGCACGTCCCCCGAGCCGGCGGTCGCCAGCCCCTGGTTGCCGGTGGGATTGATGAAGGCTTCGCCTTCCGGACCGGCGATCACGGTGGGGGCCCCCTTGAGAACCATCACGAGTCCCAGGTCCCGGGCGGCCTTTCGCGCAAAATCGACAGGCCGGGCCAGAATCTCGGCCTTGTCCACCCTGAAGAGCCTCGCCGCTTCCCCGGCATGAGGAGTTATGATCAAGGGAAAATCTACATTCTTGAGCTCCCGTTGCTTCCCGGCGAAGGCGTTTATACCGTCTGCATCCAGGACACAGGGCTTGCCGAGTCGTGGAAGGACGTAGCGAACCAGCTTCACGGTATCCGGATTCGTGGAAAGACCCGGACCCAGGGCCACCGCATCCGCCCGCTTGACGAAATCGAGTATGGCCTTACGAGCTTTGTAGGCGAATGTGCCCGCAGGCGTATCATCGACAGGCAGCGTCATCACCTCGGTCAGTTTGACTTCCATCGCGGTGTTAAGGCTTCGCGGTATGATAAGCGTTGTCAGGCCACAACCCGACCTCATAGCGGACACGGAGGTAAGCGTTGCCGCACCTGTAAGACCCGTGGAACCGCAGATCGCCACGGCGTGCCCGCACGACCATTTGTGGGCATCGGGGGGCCGCGGCGGTATTGACTCGACCACATCGAAGCCGGCCATTGCGAAGGTCTTAAGATCGTGCCTGACCACGACCTCGGGTGGCACACCTATGTCGTGTACGACGAGCTCGCCGGTCAGAGCCTTTCCGGGAAACAGGAGGTGACCTATCTTGGGAAGAGCCATGGTCACGGTGAGATCAGCCTCCACTGCGACCTCGGCCTCGCCGGTCGAGGCATCTACTCCGGAGGGGATATCTACGGCAACGTGTGCGGCGGGGCTCTCGTTGATCATCTCGATAATGTCCCTGACGACACCCCTCGGTTTACCTTCGAAACCTGTGCCGAAAAGAGCATCCACTACGATCTCGGCGTTCATCAAGTCCGCACCGAGCAGGTCCAGGTTCTGCTCGACCGCCTGGTTTATCTTGATACCCGCCCTCACACACTTCTTGAGATTCACCAAGGCATCACCTTTCACATCCTCCGGTTTCCCCACGAGATATGTCTTGACGCAATACCCCTTCTTCTTGAGCAACCGGGCGACCACAAAGCCATCGCCGCCATTGTTGCCCTTGCCGCATACGATTACGGTGGGATCGGTCTTCTTGGGCTCGAAGTGTCTCAGAAGTTCACCGACCACGCCCTTCCCGGCGCTCTCCATGAGCTTGAGGCCGGGCACATGGTCCTTTATCGTATCCTCATCGATTCGCCGCATCTCACGAGCGTTAAGTACCGGTATCAACTTGTCACCTCCGGACACGTGATTACGATGGCTACCGCAAGGTCCCCTTCATGGGAGAGGCTGACCCGAGCATGCGATCCGCCCAAGGCGGTCTTCGCGGCTCCGTGGGGCCTGAGCCGGGGTGCGCCATGATCGTTCACCACGACCTCCACATCCCGATACCTTATGCCGACCGGGCCCACCGCCGAAACTGCCTTGATGAATGCTTCCTTGGCCGCAAACCTGGCGGCCAGCGAACCTGCCGGTGCATACCTGCTCTGACAGTATTCGATCTCTTCGCTGGTGAAGACGCGCTCTAGAAACCTGCGGCCCCACTCCCCCACCATCCGCTCGATTCTCGCGATTGAGACCAGATCGATTCCTACACCCGGACTTCCCGTACCACCCATGCTTTCCTCCTGCGGCGTATCATATTGAAATGTCCCTTACCTTGCAAGGATGATGTCAAGCCTTATGCCGCGGCGGCACACGACGGACGGGGTCGGATCTTGAAAATCGAATTCAGCCGCCGAATTCAAATCTCAAGATCCGACCCCGTCACTCCTCACCCAGCCACGGATATGGCATTCGGCTCCCACCTCCTGCCACGGCCGTGGATCGATATCCTGGTGTCTATGTGTCGTTCCCGGAAGCGTTCGTATCTTTCGAAGGGGAGAAACTGCCCAGAAGCTACTTCATGGACTGGCCTATCGTCTTCCCCACACTAATCTCACCATTGTCGATCCTGAGATTGAATCCACACTCAGGGTTGGAACACACCCACGCCTTGTAGGTGATAGGTGCCCCTTCACGACCGTAATCAGAAAGAGGTATAAGGACACCGTCGTCACACTTCTGGCACTTAGGGAATGATCCTTCCATTACGCTGACCTCCCATCCCTTCTCATTCACTAACTGGTCGACATCGTGCATAAGCCCACCTGACTCTTGAACCAGTCCTTACTGCGTAGAGAGAAATATAGCACTGACATTAGCAATTAGTCAAGAAACTCGAGCTCACCCCCCTTCTATGTTAAGCCTCCTCCACTCCCGTTCCCACGCCCGCACCCTCATGCCCGCATTACGAATAGGCTCGGGTATACGCGTCTCCGCAATACAGTTCTTGACCAGCGCCGATCCGTCCTTGAACGTGGTCATGTGACCTGCTACCACACCCAGGGGCGTTCTGTGCCCCCGTATCTTGACCGTACCCGCCCGGCGTTTGCCCTCCCACTTGGCTATCCTCTTGAAACCGCCGCCCCCGGGACTTACGCCTATGGTGGGGCGGCCCGCTATCACTCCGACATAGCCCGAAAGCGGCAGTCCGCTTCCCAGGGGCAGTTCCCTTATCATGATCACATCACACTTCTGCTTGAGCATCTTCAGCACGCTCAGAATCAGTGGAATGTAAATAACGTTGCCAAGGTCCTCGAGCAGATCCGGATCCATCTCATCGGTGGCGATAGCCTCTTCCAGCACTTGCAGCTTAGGATAGGAAAGGAGCGAGGCACATACATGGATCTTGTTTGCCTCCCCGGTGAATACCATATCCACCCCGGCGATTCTCTTTATGCGCTTGGGAGCAGGCTTGAGTCTAACCCTGCGCTCCACCCTCTCCCTGAGCGTGCGCAGTTCCTGCCTCTTCAGCTCTTTGAGTGCACTGAATTCAGCCATCCCTTCCCTCCAGGTTCCTCGACCATCTTCTGTAGTCTCTCAGATCGAAGTCTCGTTTCACGTCCCCGCGCGCCATAGCCAGATCTTCGACTCCGCAGAACGCTTCCGTGCAGGTGAGACAAGCGCCGTTACACCGGGCGGCGGGAGCAAACCTCTCGTCTTTCCTCACGTATACGGGGACATCGACACCTTCACAGTTTGCGGAACTCATGAACTCCCTGTTCAGTCCCCGCGGCGTCCCATCTATCATCTCATATTCCATGCAAAGAGCAAAAGTGATCCCCCGCGCTTCACAAAGGTTGCGGAGGACGTCAAAGACCTTCTTGCGAAAATCGATGTCCGCATGGAGATAGCCGTCTATCGACTCGCGATACAACCCTTCGAGGTCGTATCTGAATCCTACACCGAACCTTCCGAATTGCGCAAACACTTCTTTCGCGATCTTTATGGGCACGTCCATCACGCTTGCGACCACGTGGTGGGCCCCGGAGGCGATGCCTCTCTCCACGAGGAGCTTGAGCTCCTTCTTGGTATCGGTCAGATAAGGAATCACCGGATCGATTCTCAACACCACGGGAAGGCCCGCAACAGCACACTCCTTCATCGACGAGAAGATCTCATCGACGCCGGCCCCCCCGGCCATGAGGTGACTCCTGAGCTCCTCGCGCGCAGTAGGGACCGAGAATTGCCCGAAGGAGTGGCGCTGGGTCTTGAGGAGGCTCACCACCTCTCGCGGCACTCTGCACTTGGTGATGAATTCGATTGGGAGATTCCTCCGGACGAACTCCTGGACGATTTTCTCCGAAAGCCCGTACCGGGAATCGACTTGCTGGAAAGGGTCACAGACCGGCGAGAGGTAACCGCACGAGGCTACGGAGATCGAATCCAACTGGTCCGAGACCGCCCGGTCGAAATCCTCGAAGACCGTGACTATTCCCGTGGTGTCAAAAAGCCTGAAGTAGGCAGCAGGGAGCGCCCGGGCATAACAGAAGATGCAGCCCACCGAGCACCCGTTATAAGGGTTTATGAGCATGCGTTCGCCTGTGCACTCGCGCTTGCCCTTCCACCAGCCGTGGAGCTGCTTGCGCGAAGACACGATGATGTGTGGATGGGGCCGCTCTATGACCTCGAACTCTTTTTCCTGTTTGCCTATCGTGAGACTTATCTTGCGGGCCAACTACATTATCTCCGTTGCGCCGCCTACCTGAGAACGACGACCTTGCCGGTCGAAGCTGTGCGTAACGCAGTCACCTTCACGAAGTACACGCCCGGAGCCACAGCCTTGCCGTCCCGGTCGCGCCCGTCCCATGCAATCCCGACCAGGCCCGGCACACCGGCCCTGGTGCTTTCTTTCCGTACCCGCCGGCCGGTCACATCATAGACGCTCACGGTAACAAGGCCCACCCCGTTCATCTCTGCGAAGACGGAACAAGGCCCCACCGTGGGATTGGGCACGATGCTCCGGATGAGAACCCGCCTGGGGGATGAGCCCACCGGTCTCGGCGAGCGTGACTTATAGTAGATCTCCCAGTTGCCGTCACGATCATCATGCCAGACCACGTGCAACCGGCCGTCATGATCCACCGCGGTTGAGGGCTTTCTGGACAGACTGAGTGTGGCACTAAGCCGCACATCTGAAGTCCACGTCTTTCCATCGTAGTATTTATAGTACATCTCCTGGCTCCCGTCGCGGTCGTCCTGCCATACCACATGGACGCCCCCTGTGTCATCGACGGCAACACAGGGGTTCCTCGATGCACCAGACCCGCAAGTAATCGCCTCTTGCGGATGCCAGTGCCCCTGCACCCATGCCATATAGTGGATCTCGCAGATGTCCTCACCGCACGCGTCATGCCAGACGAAATGTGCTCCGCCCCCAGGGTCGGCTGCCACAGACGGGGCGAGACAATTATCGCCCACATAGCTCAGTCTCACGGCGGGCCACCACGTGACCCCATCGAACCACGTATAGTAGATCTGCGACCCACTACTCGATGTCTCGAAAACACCTTGCCAGACGACGTGGACGAAACCCACGTCATCAACCGCGATAGAAGCAAACGCATGACTCCCGGGTGTTTCAGTCAGCGCGACCTCCTCCTGCCACTCGCCGGCCGCCCGTTTGCGATAGCGAACCTGCCAACCCTTGTGGGCCTCACACCAGACAACATGGACGTCGCCGGCCCCGTCCACCGCGATAGACGGCCTAATCGCTTCAGCGTCCGCCAGGGAGATGCGTTCATCCGGGCCCCATCCCGAGAGCGTATGCTCTTTGTAGTAGATCGCCGGTTGACCGCCGTGCCTCCGGTCGTGCCAGACAACGTGAACACTTCCGTCAGGGCCGGTTGCTATCGCAGGATGGGCGGAAACTGCCCCGTCCGAGGTGAGCACCATATCCGGGCTCCATACGGACCCATCCAACACCTTGTAATAGATCTCATAATGGCCGCTCCGGTCATCGTACCAGACAACATGCACCCTGCCCTGCGGGTCTACGGCAACGGTGCGTGAGTGGGAGTAGCCCGTCATGGATCCCCCGGCGTCATCGGTCAGTCTTATGTCTTCGCTCCACCTAGCCGGGAGCACCTCGAAACCGGCGGCCAGCGTGTCTCTTCCGCCGTCCGGATTCTCTACGACCACATTCCATAGGCCCGAAGCCACACCACCGAGATTTAGCGTGAACTCAAGAGTATCCGGCGATCTCACCTTCGTGCTCAGTGCCTCCGATCGCTCATAACCCGCGCGGTCCAGCCATACCCGGATGGGCGGGATGAATTCGCCCCCTACAAGACCGGCGACATGGAGACCGAGATTGCTCTCCTCCCTTGCGGGTTCGATGGAAACCGCAAGAGGCCTCGGGAGGGGAGGCACCCTGAAACCCGCCTTCAGGGTATCGCGCCGGCCATTCGGATTTTCGACTATTATGTCCCAATCACCGTGACGTACCCGCAGGAGATCCACTTCACACAGGATCTCGCCGTGCGAGAGCACACGCACACCGCCCAGAGGGACAGCGGCCTCGCCTCGTTTCTCCATCCAGGCCGACGCCGGCGCGACAAACCCGCTTCCGAGGAGGCTCAGGCTGTCGATCACCTCCCCGGAAAAGGCGCTGTCGGGCTCCACCGATTCCAGGCGCGGTGCGGGTATCGTCCCGGGGTAAGACCCCTTCCAATAGACCCGATCCACACCATCCCGGTTATCGTGCCACAGCACATGAAGGCTCCCGGCGCCGTCGACTGCAATCCCCGGATTTCCGGCTTCTCCTGCTATGTCGGTGAGCCGCTCGATCGGCGACCAGAGGGCTGCGGTCTTCTTTCTATGGTAGACCTGCCGGTCGCCGGACCGGCCGTCCGTCCAGACCACGTGCACGGAGCCGTCATGATCGACAGCAGCGCGCGGGGACCGCGCGCTCCCGGCACCGTCACTTACAACCTCGGCGGCATTCCATGAGGACGCCTCCCGGACCCTGTGATAGACTTCGTGACGCTCCCCTTCTGCCTCCACCCAGACCACATGGAGAGTGCCGTCGGCCCCGACCGCGACCGAGGGCTCGGATGAAGCTCCGGGAGCCTCGGTGAGGCGCTCCCCCGGACCCCAGACCTCCCCATCAAACATCTTGTAATAGATCTCCCAGTTCCCCGCCACACAGACGGACCAAACAAGATGCAGATCGCCGTTAGCGCTTGCCGCAAGCGCCGCCGGACCCACGCTGTCCGCGGACCACACCGGAGTCGTATATAATCCGGTAAAAAGCCCCCAATGGAACACCACGTGATGGCCATCGAATTCGTCATGCCAAATCAGGTGGAGCGTACCATCAGGGCTTATGGCGATACAGGGCTCGGGCGCCCCACCTGTCGTGGCTCCGATGAGGTCGGGCCAGCCCCATCCAGAGCCGGAGGACCGCCCGTAGTAGAATTCCGCCCCACCACCCCACGCTGCAAGATCTTCATACCAGACAACATGTACAGCGCCGTCAGCCCCAACCGCCAGGTCCGGGTCGACCACATCGCTTCCGCCCACAGTCTCCTGCCCGTACCAGGCGGTGCCGTCAAAGACCCCATAGCAGACATGGGGTCTGTATGCTTCCGATCCGATCCAGATGAAGTGTATGTTTCCCGAAGCGTCCGCGACTATGCAGTCGGCGTGATTGGAGGATACGGTCGAAGCAAGGGAGATCTTGTCAACCGGCCGGTCCATGAACCACTCGGCATACACCGGGACGGTCACGTCGCATAGCAGCATGGCCAGGAGACCTACCCGCATGCTCATCTTGAAGCAACGACTATAGATGCGGTCGGACTTGCGGTCTTCCACAACCATCTCGATAACCTCACGTGACCATTCGACCACACCCCGCCCACAGGCACCACCGTTGGCCGACCTGCTCCTATTTTAGCACGGAAGTGCACCATAGACAACATGGATGGTACATACGGTGACCGATGGGGCCGTTGTGTTGTGACGTCGGGGTTCCACCCCCGACGACGCTGCGAGTGCCCGGCAGGGACAGATGCCGAGCGTAACGCAGCAGATGGGTGCTCTTCAATACTCCTACCGGCCAGGTCGGTCAAGAGTGCCCAGATGCAAGGCTTGCGATGGCGGCGGGAGCGAGGCGTACTGATGGTACGCCGCAGGGACAGATGCCGAGCGTAACGCAGCAGATGGGTGCTCTTCAATACTCCTACCGGCCAGGTCGGTCAAGAGTGCCCAGATGCAAGGCTTGCGATGGCGGCGGGAGCGAGGCGTACTGATGGTACGCCGCAGGGACAGATGCCGAGCGTAACGCAGCAGATGGGTGCTCTT
>CAZRAU010000027.1:0-18168 GCA_964598025.1 uncultured bacterium | reverse complement strand
TGATGGTACGCCGCAGGGACAGATGCCGAGCGTAACGCAGCAGATGGGTGCTCTTGACCGACCTGGGGTTTATTGGATGTAACCCAACGCCTTAAGCCGCTGCTTCTCTTTATCCGTAAGCGTGGCCTTCTTCCCCGATTCGGTAAGCCTCGTACCGGGCAGCCACCAGACATGCACGGCAGGGACACCGCGCCGCCGGCAGGTTTCGAAACTCGACGGCGGGCCTAGGGCGTCTAAGGTAGAAAGCGTGAGTCTCTCACCGATCTTGTGTTCTCCGGCCGCGCCGACGTAGAAGACGGGGGAGCCGACTTTGCCCGGGTTCTTGGGAGTGAACCTGACGGCCGCGCCCTGCGGCTTGGTATCTACCAGCACAACATGTGTTCCCGGACCTTCGGTTTCGACAGTGCAAGATGTGCTGTCCTCATTAAGCACTACCGAGACGCCCGCCGGCCGAGTCATCACCTTGACGGTCTCAAAGCGGCCCCCACCCGGCAGTGCAAGATCGACCCTGTACGCGGTCCCGGCCTCTTTCCCGGTGAACGCAAGCCGCCATCCCCTGAATCTCAGGGCCGGAACCTTGCCGATCATCGCCAGAAGGGAATCCTCCTCGGCGTAATCCATACCAAAGACATTACGGGTCTCGCCGGGATCATCCTTCAGGTCATAGAGCTCGAAAGTATAAGTCATGGATTCACATATGAGCTTCCACTCATCGGTACGGAGAGACCTCGTGGCAGGTGCAGGATTGGTAGTGCATTCGGTGAGAGCGACATCGACGGGCAGAAAGCTGCCGGCAGGTCTTACGCGCTCGCGCCCATCTATAAAGCCAAGAAGGCTGGAGCCCTCACATTGGGAGGGTACGGTCCCTACAGCGAGATCGGCCACGGTAGGATAAATGTCTATCATGCGCACTTGCCCCTCAACCCACTTCCGGCCCGGCCATTTCTTAGGATAGTGGAGGATCAACGGCACCCTGAGGGCCTCGTCATACACCGTGGTGGTATGAAGCGGAAGTCCGTGTTCCCAGAAGGCTTCACCGTGATCGGCCGTGACAATGATAATCGTATTTTCGCCTATGCCGCGGTCGTCCAGATAGTGGAGAATCTCACCGATCCCGTCGTCGGCATACCGGATACCCGCGTCATAGAGCAGCAAATTGCCCTCTATCTCTTTCTCCGACGGTCTGTCGTAAACCCCGAGGAAATCGTCCTTGTCCCAGTGGTATGGCTCGATGTCGGCCCCTTGCCGCACCATATCTATGTATTCCTCCGGCATGTTATAGGGCTTGTGGGCATCGAAGAAATGCACCATGAGGAAGAAGGGCTCCGGTGAAGCCTCGAGCGACTTCAGTGCGGCTTGGCTCACCTTGCCGGCGCCTTCCCTCAATAAGATCAAGGACTCCACGATGTCGAAGCCCTGCAATATGTTGAACTTGGGCGCAAGTACGGCATGTTGGACCACGCAGGCGGTGCTGTAACCTTGCCCTTTCAGGAACTCGGCCAGCGTCAGGAGACTGTCCGGCAGAAGCGATTCCCAGTTCGATATCCCATGCTGGAAAGGATACAATGATGTCAGGAATGAGGGGAAAGAGACCTTGGTCCATGGGGCGTGGCTTATCGCCGTCTCGAACACGACACCCTGGGCGGCCAGGCTGTCGATGTGGGGCGATGTCGGCCTCGCGTAGCCATAGCAACCGAGATGGTCGGGCCGAAGCGCATCCACCACTATGAGAATGACATTCGGCCGGTTGTGGTCCTCCGCCGAGGCGAGTTCCGCATCCAGCAGAACCAGAACCGGCAGGAATGCTACGACCGCTACGATGAGTGTGTTCAGCAGCGGGCGGATCCGCCGACGGATCTCAGACCCCGGATTCCGTGGGCAGCCTCTCATGATCTCAGTATATCCGATCTCGCACCCGGATTCAACACAATCTGAGGGAGGAGGATTGTCCCACACCGCCCCGGAATGAGGGCTCCTTGGGCGCGATTGACTCGCAGCCCGGTGTTTGCTAACTTGACTATGGAATGAAAGCAACTAACCTCCGACTATTACCGGGCGGGCATCTCCGGGCCATCGGCCTGGGAGCGGCCATCATCACGCTCGTTATGCTCTCGGCCGGGTGCGGCAGGGAGGCCCGACCCAATATTGTCCTCATAACCATAGACACCCTTCGTGCCGACCACTTGACCTGCTACGGCTACACCAGGCCCACTAGCCCATGCATAGATGCGTTCGCCGGCGGGGCCGTCCTTTTCGAGCACGTCTGCAGCCAGTCATCCCAGACACTTCCCTCCCATGCTTCGATTATGATCGGCACAAACCCGCGAAGCCACAAGGTGATAAGCCATGAGAGTTTCGTGGACGAGGATGTCACCACCCTTGCCGAGATGCTCAAACAACAGGGTTACAGGACGGCCGCCTTCATAAGCAGCCATGCCCTGGACTCCAAGTACGGTCTCGACCAGGGCTTCGACACTTACTGGGAGGTGCACAAAGAGTTCGCGGCTCTCGAGCGGCAGATCCAGAAGAACCAGGAGAAGTGTGCCACGACCGACGCCGCCTTGGACTGGCTTGGGGAAACCATCGGCTCGGAGTTCTTTCTCTGGATCCACTGGTTCGATCCACACCGCCCTTACGATCCGCCCCCCCGCTACCTTCGTGAGTTCACCGGAGGCTATGCCGGGACGGCTACAAGCGATCCGGATTTCATCATGAAGGTCTGGCGCGAACAAATCGACCTCACGCGCGAAGACGTAAGCTACCTTGTGGGGTGCTACGACGGAGAGGTGGCCTTCACCGACGCCCAGGTGGGACGGGTTCTCGACGCCCTTGCCGCGCGAGGGCTTCTCGACAATACTATAGTGATCATAACCGCGGACCATGGCGAGATCCTCTACGAGCACGAACACTACTTCGGTCACGACATAGGCCTCTACGACGAATGCATCATGATACCGCTCATAATGCGTGTGCCTGGACAGGGCCTCCCTGGGGCCAGGATAAGCCCGCTTGTCCAGAGCCTCGATATCATGCCCACGTTGCTCGAGGTTCTGGGGATGGAAGTCCCCGACCGACTCGAGGGCAGAAGCCTTATCCCGCTCATGAGGGAAGCCGGACAATCGACCGCAGCCTTTGCTTTCTCAGAGACCTTCCCATTCCCCGAGAAGTCTCCCCCGCGCCACGCCGTCAGGACTGCAGAGGCAAAACTGATTTGGAAGGAAACCCAAGCCGACACGCTTGACAAGGCATACTACGATCTCATCCGGGACCCCGGTGAGACAGTCAATCTCTACTCAGGTGCTTTGCCGCCGGCCGCGCGCCTCGATTCGGTGCTAACCCGCTTTGTGGCAAACGGCGGCCTCCACCCCGCCCGCATACCCACCGCCGAGGAGACCGGAAGACTCCGTATTCTTAAGAGCCTCGGCTATGTCGATTGACCTGGTGGTCGTCCTAACCGCACCGGCTGCTAAGGTATATGCCGTGCTTTAAGGCCGGATGTAGTTGAGAAACTACGGCTTGAGGGCGGACTTGAGGAGGAGAAGGCCCTCATGGAGGAAGCCCACTCGCGTGGAATGAACAACCCCAGTTTCTCCAATACCCCACCTCTACTCGGGGCGGGATCCGGCGTGACGGTCATGGCCATGGGCAAAGCGGTTTTGACATAACGGGTGAGGCCTCAGGCTGGCACAGGATGCCCCGCGACTATGCCTACTGTGTCGACGGGCAGCGGGGACTCGGTAGCTACCCCCGCAATGCCAGGAAGCTGACCGAGGACGCCATAGCCCCGGCGGATCCATATGTGGATTTCTCCCGGTACGACACAGACGTCCCCAACGGCATACCCAACTCCGGCGATGATGACGGGAACGCGTTCGAAGCCATCTGGGACAGCGACTTCGAAATCGCCGATCTCGCAGGCACAGCCGATGCGGCCAGGGCGGAGTTCGGCAAAATGCCGGTGAGTCCCAATCCGACCGTATCCGGCGCCAGGGTGCTCTTCGCTTCGCGATCGGGTAACCCGGCAGCCGGTGTTTACGACATATCAGGACGGTTCGTGAAAAACCTGTCGATAGCCGGGGGCCCCATAGCGTTGCCACAGCATCTTGTTGCCTCCACTTGGGCTTGCATTTGGCACCGCTTGTAGCATAACCTAACCATGGTAGAGGACGGCGGCAGAAGACCAGGTGAGACATCCGAGGAGACGCTGTGAGCCGAATCACCAAGACAATGCTGTGGGCGGCCCCCCTTGCCGCGGCACTCGTCCTGCTTATCATACTCCTCGCATCCGAGCGGCCGGAAAGCACCGCGGACAGTTCTCGTGATTCGACCGTGCGAAGGCTCGAGAAACTCCGGTCGGTGCCCTATACAACGGTGACCGAGACACCTGTCGATTCGGCGGACTCCGGTGTCCTGGTCTATGTCCGTGACCGCGCCTGCGAGGGATATAACCTCTATTGCTCGAGGATCCGGCCCGAGGCGAGACTCATGGACATGTCGGGCAAGATCGTGCATACATGGACCTACCCGCCCGATAGTGCCAGCACATGGGATGATGCGATAATGCTCGACAGCGGAGATGTCGTCGTCATCGAGAAGTTCAGGTGTCTCCTCCGGCTGGACTGGGATTCCCACCCTGTGTGGAGGAATCCCATGGAGATCCATCATGACGTAATGGTACTTCCCGATGGGACCTTCTTTGCGATTGTCCGGGAGATCAGAGAGCACAGGGGATTGCAGGTCCGCTTCTCGGCAATAGTCCATCTTTCCGCCGATGGCATTGAGCTCGACAGGTGGTCCACCTACGATCACATGGACGAGATGAGTGCGGCACTCGACCGGCGGTCCTTCCTCGACACCGTACTCGATAGCCTCATAGCACACGACGATGCGGCGCTTGCGGATGAGGATCTTCACAAGCGGCCCCCCTTACGGAAGTACGCACGGGGAAACCGGGTCTATGACTATTTCCACCTCAACGCGGTCAGCGTGCTTCCCGAGACCCCAATGGCGGCAGACCCGAGATTCAGACCGGGCAATATCCTGGTCTGTTTCAGAAACGTCAACCAGATAGCAATCCTCGACATGGTTTCAAAGGAGATTCTTTGGGCCTGGGGCGAGGGCGAACTGGAGTGGCCACATCACCCGACCATGCTGGCAGACGGCAATATCCTGGTGTTTGATAACGGCGTCGAGCGAAGATCATCACGCGTGCTCGAGGTCGACCCCGAAGCCCGCCGGATCGAGTGGCAATACCGCGGGGATCCCCCAGGGAGCTTCTATACGTACGAGAAAGGCTCGGCCCAGCGCCTTCCCAATGGAAACACGCTTATATCTGAGGGCAACGAGGGCAGAGCCTTTGAAGTAACGGCAGCGGGCGAGATCGTCTGGGATTGGCTCAACCCGGAAACCGAGGAGCACCGCCGCGTACAGATCTATCGCATGGAACGGCTGTTACCCGGAAAGGTGGAGCCCCTGCTGACCGGCTCCTGAGATGTCGGCACGGGGATACCGGGGGTAAGATCATGGCTTCACCGCATGACAACAGAAGCGAGTGCGCACGGTTGCTTCTCGAGACCGACTGCCTGAGAGAGCACCTGATCCGGACCATAGTAGCATGGCTTGACCTGCCTTCGGCAAGCAGCGGCCTCGATGCGGGCTGCGGTGTCGGGAGCAACACACTGCTACTGGCGGAGGCTGTCGGGCAGAGCGGACAGGTTACCGGCCTCGATATTGCCGGCGACCTCCTCAGTATCGCCCGGGAGAGGGCACGGCAGGCCGGCTGCGAAGACCGAACCGGTTTCGAGCAGGGTGACATCAACAACCCGCCTTTCGATCCCGACACCTTCGACTGGGCCTGGAGTGCCGACTGCGTGGGGCCCGGTGCCGGCGATCCCTTTTCACAGGTGGAGGCCCTGGCCCGGATCGTTCGTCCTGGCGGATCGGTGAACGTTCTTGCATGGAGCTCACAGAGCCTCCTGTCCGGCTACCCCATGCTCGAGGCCCGCCTCAATGCGACTTCAGCAGGGATAGCACCGTTCAGGCAGAACATGAATCCGGAGAAGCATCTCTTTCAGGCAAGCCGGTGGATGACGAGGGCGGGACTTCAGGATGTGACCGCAAAGTCTTTCGTCGGCGACATCCGCGCGCCCCTTGACGCGGCTCGCCGTAACGCTCTTGGTTTGCTCTTCGAGATGCGCTGGGGAGATGCCGAAGCCGATACGGACGAGCAAGACTGGGGATTGTACAAGCGCCTGACGGATCCGGCATCGCCTGAGTTTATGGGCGACCGCCCGGGCTACTATGCTTTCTTCACATACACCGTCTTCCGTGGATGGAGAGCACCCCATGCAGTATAGGACCGTTGAGGAGACCGGCGACAGTTAACCTAGTTCCCGGGAATTGAGTTGATTGTCACCGCGTAGACCAATTTCCAGACCGACCGATGGAAGTAAGGAGGTACCCAAGATGAGCGACCATCCGTTGAAGATCTTCGAAGACCTCGATCCGAATTTGCTCAAGCTCGTCAATCAGACAAGTGAGTTTGCCCTTGCCGACGGCGCCTTGCCGAAGAAGACCAAACTGCTCATAGCGATGGCCCTGGATGCGGCTCACGGCGCTGTGGGTGGAGTCGCTTCACTGGCCAAGCAGGTGATGCAGGCGGGTGCAACGAAGGAGGAAGTGGCGGAAGCCCTGCGGGTCGCGCAGTATGTGAGCGGCGTGGGGAGTGTCTATACGGCTGCTCACGGTCTGAAGGGCGTCCTCTGAGCGGCGGCAGGTCGCGTCGGGGATGGAACGCCAGCCGACGTCGGGCGCAGGGACCCGACACTGCGGAAACACTCGTTGCCACAGGAGCAGCGACACTACGAAGATGGGGCACCTGGGACGAAGATGCACTATAATACCAATACCCGAGAGGTGTTTGTGAATCTAACCTGTAAAGAGACGGAAGTGATTTAATGAAGAGAAAGCACATTCTCTGGATAGTCGGAGCCATATTCCTCGTGGTGTTCGTCTGGCGCATTGCGCTTCTCATACTGGGCGGCCACGGCGGATCTTCCGGGAGCTTCGCCCGGCCGCCGGTCGCGGTTGAGGTCGACAGCGTGCGCTATGAGCCAATCCAGGAGGCCCGCGAGCTGACCGGGAGTATCCACCCACTCTACCAATACATAGTTGCCCCGAAAGTCTCCGGCATGTTGGTCAGGATCGACAAAAGGATCGGCGACTGGGTCAAGCGGGGAGCGTTCATCGCAAAGATAGACGACGGTGAATACCAGCAGCTGGTGCTCGAGGCGGAGGCAAACCTGAGAATATCCTATGCCAATCTTGCGGAAACCGAGAGCGAGCTCGAACTGGCAAGACAGGAACTGGTTCGCGTGCAGTCGCTCGAGGAGAAACGTATTGCTTCGCTGGCCGAGCTCGAGACCGCCAAGACAAAATACGATGCCCTCGAGTCACGGATGGCGCTGGCAAAGGCACAGGTGGAACAGCGGCAGGCAGCCCTCAACTCGGCCAAGATCCGCCTGGGTTATACTACCCTTGCCGCAACCGAACCCGGATTCATCGGCGAGCGCTATGTCGATGAGGGCGCCATGCTGGCTCCCAATTCGCCGGTTGTGGCGGTGATTGGTATCGACACGGTGATTGTCAGAACAACGGTTATAGAGCGTGTATACGGTCAGGTTCGGATAGACCAGGCCGCTGCAATCCAGGTGGACGCGTTTCCCGGAAGGCCCTTCTACGGGAAGGTATCACGTATCGCGCCGATGCTCCAGGAGGCCTCGCGGGTGGCGAAGATGGAGATTGAGGTGGCGAACGACTCGCTTCTACTCAAGCCGGGCATGTTCTGCAAGGTGACCGTGGTGCTTGCGGAGAAGGACTCCGCCCAGGTCGTCCCCACCCAGGCGGTCGTCACGCGCAACGGCTCGGACGGCGTCTTCGTGATAAGAGAGGGCGAAACCGCTGCCCATTTCGTCCCGGTCGAGATAGGAATACGTGCCCCCGACAGAACCGAGATTCTATCCCCGGAGATCGACGGTCTGGTGGTCTCTTTGGGACAACATCTCCTCGAGGAAGGCAGCCCCGTCATTCTGCCCGAGACCCCGGGCAGCCGTGGCGGAACTCCCGATGATCGCCCGGATGGTACGTGAGAGGAATCAAGTAGATGAACACCGCTAGGGGGCCGGTCCAACGCCCTGTCTTGACCGCCGTGATCTTTCTGATAGTAGTGACCCTCGGCATCGTATCGCTTTCGCGGCTTTCGATCGACCTCATGCCGGAGATAACCTACCCGACCATCTCGGTCGTCACAAGTTATGGCAATGTCGGCCCCCAGGAGATGGAGGAACTGGTCACGCGGCCCATCGAGGAGGCATTGGCCGCCGTTCAGGGCGTGGAGGAAATTACCTCGACTTCCACCGAGGGCAGGAGCATGGTGAGGGTGGCGTTTGGCTGGAGCACGGACTTGGACGTGGCCGCCAACGACATCCGCGATCGTATCGACCGTACTCTGGGGCGCCTGCCCGAGGATATTGAACGGCCGATGATCCGCAAGTTCGACCTTTCCGCCTTCCCCATTCTCATAATGGGTGTGTCGAGCAGCATGAGTCCTCTCGATCTGCGCCAGATTGTCGAGGACCAGGTCAAGTACAGACTCGAACGCGTGCCCGGTGTGGCTGCGGTCGACATCTGGGGCGGGCTGATGCGGGAGATTCATGTCGATCTAAAGGCGGCACAACTCAAGGCCCTCGGGCTTTCAACGGACGACATCCTTGCAGCCCTGAACAACGAAAACAGGAATATCCCCGCCGGCCTCTTTGAGAAGGGCAACACCGAGGTCCTCATACGCACGCAGGGTGAATTCAGCACCCTCGAGGAGATCGAGAATACGGTGGTCGCCACGCGCCAGGGAACACCGATACAGATCCGCGATGTCGCCGACGTCGTGGATTCCTGGGAGGAGGTGCGCCAGCTCAACCGGATAGACGGTCGACCCGGCGTTCGAATCTCCATCAACAAGCAGTCCGGCGCCAATACCGTGACTGTCGCTCGGGAGGCGAACGCGGAGATCGAGAGGATCAATCGGGACCTGCCCCAGATCCGGCTGGTTTCGCTGATCGATACATCCAAGTACATCGAGCAATCCATCAACAACGTCGGGACGGCGCTGGTCCTGGGCGGTATTCTTGCGGTCCTCGTGCTCTTCCTCTTCCTCAGAAACATATCGAGCACGGCGATTATAGCCACGGCCATTCCGATTTCCGTGCTCGCAACCTTCGGCCTGATGTATTTCAGTGGGTTCACGCTGAACATCATGACTTTCGGCGGCCTGGCCCTGGGCATCGGCATGCTGGTGGACAGCGCCATCGTTGTCCTCGAGAACATCTACCGCCACAGGGAGCAGGGCGAAAAACCCAAGAAGAGCGCCCTCGATGGAACAAGCGAAGTCTCCTCGGCGATTCTCGCAAGCGTGCTCACCACGATCGTAGTCTTCCTGCCGGTGGTCTTCATGCGCGGAATCGCCGGCATAATGTACCAGCAGCTTGCCTATGTCGTCAGTTTCTCGCTGATGTGCTCTCTGATCGTGGCCCTGACGTTGATCCCAATGCTCTCATCAAGATTCCTGAGCTATCGGCCCGCCGGGCAGGCCCGCGGCAAGGGCGGACTTCAGCGCGTTTACGCCGCTAGTGAGAAGGCCCTGTGCCTTGTCGAGGCCCGATATGCCGCTCTTCTCCACTGGGCACTGAGCCACAGAAAGACCGTCGTCACGGTGGCGGGTCTTCTTTTTGTCGTCTCGGTCGTTTTGATTCGTTTCATCGGCGTCGAATTGATACCCGCCGCAGACGAGGGCGAGGTCAGCATCGACCTTGAGATGGCCGTAGGCACCCGGATGGAGATCATGGATGAGGCAGCGCTGATCGTCGAGGATGTCGTCCGCAGGCATGTGCCGGAAATGGTTTCCATGCTTTCGCGCGTCGGTGGCGGCGGCTGGAGGGCCAGCGGCGGCCATACTGCCCAGGTGCGGGTGACGCTTGCGCCCAAAAGCCAGCGGAATCGGAGCAGCGAACAGGTCGCTAACGATCTGAGGAAAGCGCTCCAGGGCATACCGGGGCTCACTGTAAGGACGCGCGCCGGGCAGGGGCTTTTCATCTTGCGCCTGGGCTCGACGTCGAGCGATAACGTGAGTGTCGAGGTGCGCGGCTACGATCTCAAGACAGCCCAGGAGCTGGCCTCCAAGGTCGATAAGGCGATCCAGGGCGTGCCCGGGATAACAGACACCAGAGTCAGCCGTGAGGAGGGAAGTCCTGAGCAGGCGATCCGGATCGACCGGCAGAAGGCCGCCGATCTCGGGCTCACAGTCTCGCGCATCGGCGAGGCCTTGGAGACCGCAGTCGGTGGGACCCAGGCATCGTACTTCCGGGAACGGGGCAAGCAGTATCGCATACTCGTCCGCCTAAGCGAGGAAGACCGCCGTAATCTGGACGACTTGCTGGACCTTACGGTTCTCAACAATCGTGGCGAGTCCGTGATTCTCAGGAACGCGGTCAACACCATCCCCCTTGAGGGTCCTGTCAGCCTCGAACGCAAAGACCAGGAGCGTATAATCACTGTAAGTGCCAACTTCACAGGCCGCGACATGGGATCGGTGATCTCGGACATCCGCAACCGCCTTCAATCCGTACCCGTACCCAAGGAATTTGCCATTCTCTTCGGCGGCGACTACGAAGAGCAGCAGAAGGCGTTTCGCGAGCTGATGCTCGGCCTCGTGCTGGCTATTCTTCTTATCTATCTCGTAATGGCGGGACAATTCGAATCGCTTCGCGATCCTTTCGTCGTGCTGTTTTCGATCCCGATGGCAATTACCGGAATCGTGGTCATTATGATCCTTACCGGCACGATATTCAGCATGCAGGCTTTCATAGGGTGCATCATGCTGGCCGGCATAGTAGTGAACAACGCCATCATCCTGGTGGACTACACAAACCGCATGCGCCGGGAGGGCGGGATGGATCTTATGGAAGCCGTGAAGATCGCGGGGGCGAGGCGCCTTCGGCCGATTCTCATGACAGCTTCCACCACCGTTTTAGGTCTCCTGCCGCTTTCTCTGGGCCTCGGCGAGGGCGGCGAGGCCCAGGCCCCGCTGGCGCGCGTGGTAATCGGAGGGCTCATAAGCTCCACCTTGATCACGCTGGTGCTCATACCCGTTGTCTATAGCATCTTCGAGCAGAAGTTGCGGCGGGCCAGCGACGAGTAACGTCGGCCATCGAGAGCGGACCAACGTCGGAGGCGTAACCCCCGGTGTTACAAGAGCCCGTATGGAGAATGTCCCCTTCTCATGCCCGCTCATCGTGGTTATAGTATGGGTGGAGCGCCGGCCCATCCGGGCCGGTTACCTGGACTGAGGCTCCGCGCACCCGCTTGAGTCGCTGGGAGACTGGCCGGACAATCCCCAGGAGGATCACATCCATGACACGCCTTGCCACACCATGGTGCATCATAGGCATAACCTGTGTCGCCCTATCGACGACCACGCAGGCTTGCGCAGCTACGCGGGACTTCGCAGTGGAGGTGAGCGCCACGGTCCAGGAGACACCCCCCAGAATCGATTTCTCCTGGGCCGAAGACCCATCTGCGGCCTGGTACCGTGTTCTGAGAAAGCCCGTGGGAGATACGGTTTGGTCGGATCCCATCGCTGTACTTGATAGCGCCGCCACGTCGTTTTCGGATACCGACATCGAGGTGAGCGAAGCCTACGAGTATAGCTTCCGTAAGTCTCTGGGCATAATCTCGGACACCATCGCCGTGGCGAGCGGTACGGCTGTCACCTTTACCATCAAAGACTCCTGGGGAGACGGAATCTGCTGCGATCACAGCCCGGGATCATACAAGGTCTCCGGATGCAGTATCGGCTATGCGTCGGGCGGCGCCTTCAGCTTCGCGGAATCCACACCGTTCACCGTCGGCACCCCGGAGGACCCGTGCGGTGAAATCGTAGTCGATATCACCCTCGACATCTGGGGTGAGGAGACATCCTGGTTCCTGACCGAGGATGCGACCGGGGACACCCTGGCCGAAGGCGGGCCTTATTCCTCACCCAGGTTCGGACATATCTTCGCGGGCATTCGTTATCAGGCACCGGAGACCTGGGGCACCGTCCTACTGCTCGTAGACGAATCGGTGGCCGATTCCCTGGTTCCGCAGCTCGATCGCCTGGAGCTCGACATGATTCGCGACGGTTACCGGGTCTGCCGGCGCAACGTGCCCCATGGCATCCCGGTCACGGAGGTAAAGAACCTCATCGTTGCGGAATGCCGGAGCGACCCTGCGATTTCGACGCTCTTTCTCTTCGGCAACATCACCGTGCCATACTCCGGAGACATCCATGGCGCCCACAGCAACCACCAAGGGGCCTGGCCGGCTGACGTCTACTATGGCGAACTGGACGGGGCCTGGACCGATTCGATTGTCGACAATACCGCCGCCCTTCGGCCCGCGAACCACAACATCCCCGGTGACGGTAAGTTCGATCAGACCTATCTCCCGTCCCACATGGACCTCCAGGTCGGGCGCGTGGACCTGAGCCGCATGCCGGCCTTCGCCGAGGACGAAGTTGGACTCCTCCGGCGCTACCTGGACAAGGATCATGCCTTCAGGACCGGCGCTTTGGATGTTCGGCACCGGGGCCGGATCGACGACAATGTCGGTGAAGCCTACGGCGCCGCCTACGCCTGCACAGGTTGGCGAAACTCCACCGCCATGTTCGGCTTGGGACAGGTGAGAACCGGCAACTGGCTTCCCACCCTCGAGACCGATGACTATCTTTGTGCGTATGGTTGCGGGGCGAGCAGCTATACAAGCTGTGGCGGCGTGGCCACCACCACTGATTTCGCCACCAAGACAATCCATGCGGTGTTTACCATGATGATGGGGAGTTATTTCGGTGACTGGGACAACACCGACAATGTGCTGCGCGCACCCCTCGGTGCGGCCGGCTATCCTCTTACCTGCTGCTGGGCAGGC
The DNA here is from genome assembly GCA_964598025.1 of uncultured bacterium. Taxonomy (GTDB): domain Bacteria; phylum Arandabacterota; class Arandabacteria; order Arandabacterales; family Arandabacteraceae; genus JALGWN01. The sequence goes on along the minus strand of CAZRAU010000027.1, from coordinate 5,151 downwards.
CGCCCGGCCTGGCACTTCCACCACATGGCCATGGGTTACCCTATCGGATACAGCACCTTCGTTACGCAGAACAATCACACTCTCTACATGATAGGTTACGGCGGCAGCCAGATCCACATAGCCCTGATGGGCGATCCCACGCTCAGGATGTTCCCCGTCAGGCCGCCCGGCAACCTCAGCCTGGAAGGCTATCCTGCCGACGCGGTAACTCTCACTTGGAAAGCGTCCGAGGATACGGTGCTAGGCTATCATGTCTATCGCTCGGAGAGCCTCCGGGGCGCTTTCGAGCGTCTCGATTCGGAGATCGTCGAGGATACCACCTACATCGATGCCGCTCCCATGACAGGCTGGGGTGTATATATGGTCCGAGCGGTGAAGCTCCAGACCACGGGTAGCGGAACCTTTCTCAATCCGAGCCCCGGCGTCATAGACTCAATAGCGGTCCCGGCTGGCGTGGGCAAGGAACCGCATGACCAGGGATCCCACGGCATCTTGTTGGAAAACTTCCCCAACCCGTTTACCGCCGCGACCGATATGACCTTCCACCTGGCGAACCCCGGGCGCGTGGTCGTCACCGTCCACGACGTGACCGGCCGCATGGTCCGGGATATAGACGCGGGCCGACTGGCGGCAGGCCCGCACACCATCCGATGGGACGGGAATGATACCGCCGGGCACCGTGTGGCAAGCGGAGTCTATTTTCTGACCCTGAACTGTGACCGGACGGTCTTGTCAAACAAGGTGATCCGCCTGGAATGATTCGAAAGCATAGGTGTAGGCACCGGGCAAGCCTTCGAATACACCATGGGCGGTGCTTCTCAGGACGAAAGACCATGTGGTCGGTGCAGTGCCCCCACAAATGCTCGACGTCGTGTGTCGAAAACCGCTAATTGGCGCAAAAGCCGGAAAACATGGGCCCCGGCTCCAAACCAGCTTTCTTGACAATCGATTCCAGGGCGCGGTACAATTGACGATTGCAAAGAGGGCGGGAGCCCGAATGCTCCATCGTTACGGGACATTCTCAAGGATGCGGTGTCCCCCACTGAGGGAAGCTCAAGGCAGAGCGCGCGTCTTTCAAGACGGAGGTGAGTGTTATGTTGGCGAAGTGCCGTGCAGTGCATCTTAGCCTGCTTTCCTTCGTACTCCTTTCGGTTTTGGTCTGTGCCACCTCGGGCATGGTCATGGCCAAGGAGTACAAACGTCCGGCGAGCCCGAGAACGGAGCCGATCGACCCCTGTGAGCTCATAGAGCAGAGAGGTTTCAATCTCGATGTCGATCCGACGATGATCGAGGGTTTGCCTTGCACGTGGAACTCCCCTGCAGGTCATTTCACCCTTCATTTCACCGGAGTGGATAATGACTATGTCCGCAATGAGTCATACTGGTTCTATGTGCTCGAGTGGGATCAGACCGCGCCGGCGGTAGGCTATCTCGTCATAGGGTTGTGCGACCGGATAACACGGGCGGACATCATAGGTGCCTGTCCTGCGGGCTACACGGTAGGAGTGGACCTCGAAACGGGAGTCTACGGGATCAGATGGACGACTCTCCCGGCGATTCCCAGCCTCCACCTGTCATTCCTGGTCAAAGGGATCTTTGATGTCGGACAAATGGAGTTCGGCGTGAAGGCCGGCACAGAGGCCAGCATTGCGAGCATCTGCGGTCTCTACTGCGAAGGTGACGAGTGTGAGCTGGACATCACCTGTCCGCCGGACGTCGCTGTCAGCTGTGAAGACTCTACGGATCCCCAAGACACCGGTGTTCCCACGATCGAGGGCACGTGTCCTCCTTACCAGAGCGATCACTCAGACAGCAGAATCCCGGGGTCGTGTGCTTATGAATTCACGATCGAACGTAACTGGGTCGTGACGGATGCGTCCGGCCTGACAAGGGAGTGCACTCAGAGAATCACGGTTACGGACGACACACCTCCGGTGCTTACCTGTGGCGAGAACCAGAGGCTGGTATGCAATGCGCCCGTGGTTTTCGATGATCCGGTGGCAACAGACAACTGCGATCCGAACCCGGCGATCGAGCTTCGCACGTCATCCATTGGACCGGGCCCAGGTCCGTGCGATGAGACACACGCCAGGGGCTGGGTGGCGATTGACGCTTGCGGCAACGAATCGGAACCGTGTTTCCAGACCATAATAAGGACGGTGGATACGGAACCTCCGGTGCTTACCTGCGGCGAGGACAAGAGAATCCCCTGCAACGCACCCGTGGTTTTCGATGATCCGGTGGCAACAGACAACTGCGATCCGGACCCGGTGGTCGAGCTTCGCACATCCTCCATAGGTCCCGGCCCCAACCCTTGCGAAGAGATCCACGCCAGAGGCTGGGTGGCGGTAGACGCATGCGGAAATGAGTCTGAGCCATGCTTCCAGAACATAGTAAGGGTCCTGGACACGGAACCTCCGGTTGTGACGTGTGGCCCCGGTGGGCGCATTGTCTGCAACGAGCCGGTGGAGTACCCTGACCCCGTCATAACCGATAACTGCGACCCGGACCCCGAAGTCAGAGTGATCTCCACAGTATATCCGGGTCCGGGCCCATGTGAAGAAACCTATGAGGCATGTTGGGAGGCGGAGGATGCGTGCGGTAACGTGTCCGAGCCATGTTGCATAACCATAGTCAGGACGCTCGATACCGAGCCGCCCGTGATAACCTACTGCCCCCCCTCCGACACTTTCGATTGTTCTGTCGACGTCGATCAATTGCCTCATGCCGAGGCCCAGGATAACTGTGACGACGATCTCACCGTAACATACACCTCACAGGTCCTTATAGGCTGCCATCACGCGTGCGAGATCAACTACCTGCGCACGTGGGTGTTTACCGACGACTGTCTCAACGAAGCAAGGTGCGAGCAGCACGTGACTGTGTTCGACAGCGAGCGCCCCAGGCTTTGTTGTGCTCCGCATCAGGTAGTCGAGTGTGATGAAGAAGTGGTCTTCACCGAGCCGACTGCTACAGATAACTGCGATGCGGACGTCGAGGTCTGTGTGACCCAGGACTGGGTGCTCCCATGGTGCGGCGGCTGCCAGGACGGTGATGATGGCGGCCATGACGGCGGCCATGATTGCGACGGTTCGAGCGTCGGCCCCGAGATGGTCGATGAGGTCATGGGTCTTGTCGACTTGGACGAGGCCGATGTGCCCGACGCTCTCTTGAAGTGCCCCGGTCACGGACACCATGGTGATCATGACTGCGTCTGCAAGTACAAGGAGGTCCATATCAGGTGCTGGAAGGCAACCGACGATTGTGGCCTTTCCAGTCAGTGCTGTCAGTTCATCTTCGTCAAGGCATGCCCAGACGACAGCACCGGCGAGTGTGATGACAGTCGGTCGGATCCAAGCAGGGATATCCTGTCTGCGCCTTCACCGGATGCGACGCCGACCGAACTCGCCGTGAGGAGTCATCCCAATCCTCTTAACGGGAGCACCACCATTAGCTATGCGCTCCCCGCCGAAGGCAGGGTGACGGTCGCGATCTTCGATGTCCAAGGCCGGAGAGTCAGGACCCTGTTCGACGGTCAAAAGACTTCGGGGAGCCACGGTGTCACTTGGGATGGCAAGGACGCGAGCGGCGACACCGTCGAATCGGGAGTTTACTTCTGTAGAGTGGAACTTGGATGCACATCTTCGGTGTTGATGAAACTGGTCAAGATGTAGCTTCAGTGTGGGGCACGGAAACCCGACCCCGCGTCGGGGTGACACGTGCTCGGAGTTTATACGGGAGGGCCCGCCCGGATTGTGAATCCGGTCGGGCCCTCTTTCTCGGAGCTGATTCCCTTACTACCCTCGTGTTACAAGACACCCCCTATAGTTTCATGAGTTTCTGCATGAGCATCGGCTGGCCGTTGATACGCAGTCTACAGAAGTAGACTCCGGCACCCACACGGCCGCCCTGCTCGTCTGCACCATTCCAATCGGTCGTATGATAACCTGCGGTCAGTTGGCCGCTTATCAAGGCCGTCACCTTGCGGCCCTGGACATCATAGATCTCCAGTGACACATCCGCTCCGGCGGGAAGCGCCAGTTGGATGCTGGTACCGGCCTGGAGCGGGTTGGGTCTTACCGTAAGCTCCAGCCTGCCGGGCAGGACCTCACTTGCGGCCTCGTCTGCCTCCTCTCCATCCGGGGAAATCGTGAGCGCCGGAGGCTCCGGTGACCGTATGTATTGGCCGCCGCAGTTGCTGTAGAGCCAGTTAAGATACGCGGCAGTTGTCCACAGATGGTCTATGTTGGCTCCATACGCCCTCACAGCTGCTGTGTTGCCGGCCACGCCCTGATCGGCCACGGCGAGGAACTCATCCACCGTGAGCCCGCCGAAGTACAAGACGCTGTCGGGAATCACGAACGTCCCATAACAGGCGTCGGGGCCGCCGTAGCCCAGAGAGCCCAGATAGCCTGCGCATGAGAACTCGCGGTTGAGCCTCAGGGTGAGTATCTCCCCGGCCAGGGCCCCAAGCTCGTTACGCTCGGGATTCACATAGTTGCGCCGTAGCGGCCATGGTATACCGTAGCCGCAACCGAACTCCTCCACGGCCTCGGGACTCGTCCAGGTGGCCGTATAAAGGCTCGGATCGCCGATCACAAGCCCCTGAGGGAACACATCGTAGAAGTACTCATCCCTTATGCAAGCGGGCTTCGTCGAGATATCACGGTTCTCATCCTGGAGACACGCTGCACACCAATCCCAGCAGGCGAAGGTGCAGTATGGATCGGGCTCGGCCTCCACGGTTATGGTCTGACAACACTCGTCGGAGACATTGCCGCAGTCATCAACTACTATCCAGCACTGGGTATAGGTCTCCTGACCATCGGCTGTGGGCTCCGCTAAACTCGCCAGGCCCTGCAACCCGCTGCTTACCAGGCAGTTATCGGTAACCTCGGGGTCGTCGAAAATCACCGGGCTGCCGTAGGGGACCGTCTTGTCCGGAGCACATGTGAGCACGGGAGGCTCCGTATCCACCTTGCGGATAATCGTCTGGCAGACGGGCTCAGAGACGTTCCCACATGCATCACGCGCAACCCAGCACCTGGTGTGGGTCTCCTCACAGGTCCCCGGCCCGGGCTCTATGGTAGTAGCCTGAATCTCCACTGCCGGCGCCGGATCGCAGTTATCCGTGACACCGGGCTCCGTGAA
>CAZRAU010000026.1:0-29799 GCA_964598025.1 uncultured bacterium | reverse complement strand
CTTCCCAAAACATCGCCTTATGAATCCGCTTGAGTTCCCGCCATTCTGTGCTACTATAATCCCCAAAACACAATTCTTGCATGGGTACGGCCTACTTTCGGTTGACAAGCCAAAAAACTCTGGAGACTGTACCCATTTCTACATCACCCCCAAATCCCCCTCAACCCAAAACCCCACACTTTCCTATACATCAAGCGGCAGGCACTTCGTGCCAGAGGCTCTTGACATCAAAGCCTCCCTGAGCCTATAATAGACTACCGTCACACTTGGGGCAGAGCACCTGATCGCACCTCATTCATAGAGGTGAGTGATGGAAGTGGGGCGTGCATATGCTTCTGTTTAGCCCCGGATACAAGCGCGCCGGGGTTCTTGCTAGGAGGCACCCCATGCGCTGGATTGCCCTCATTGCCTTTGTATTCATCCCGGTAACACTGGCATACGGCTGTGTGACGGATATCGATATCTCCCGAACAGGTGTCATCTCCGACAGGAACGGTGAGTTCAGGATACTTCTGGGGCTTGATGAGATAGGCATCCCCGACATTCACAGGATCGACTCTGCCTGCATAGTCTTACCCAAGAGAAGGGACTCAGCCGAGGTAGCGCTTGAGGTCTTTGCGGTCACGGAGCCCTGGGATGCGGCTACCGTGAGTTGGGATTATCCCTGGAGTAAGTCGGGCGGGGCTTACAGCGACACCTGCGTTTGCACGTGGGTAATCCAACCGGGAGTAGGTTCTTCAGGTCATTTCATTGACCTTACAGAGTATGTCCGGGCGGTGATGGCGGGCCGGACTGATTACGGCCTGATGATCAGGCCCGTTGGAGATAGCGATGCGGGATTCAGTTCTCAGGAGGCATCCGTCTTTTCCGGGCTGGAATACCTGAAGCTGAGGGTCCTCTATAGGGGTAGAGATTGACAGCGGTTGCTGCACTGATCTGGCCCTTGGCCGACGGAGGGAGCGAGCCGCGATTTCACATGCAGGCAGAACACCACGACTCGGAGCCCGATCGGGTTGCCGGCAGGTCTGGCGATCAGGGTATCGTTGAACCGCTGAGTGGATTGCGCATTGTGCGGTCGGGGGCGATCCCTGATCGGAGGATCTTGGTGTGAGGAAGAGGCTGCATTTGAACTCGGAACTTAGCTGGGATGCATACGATTCAACTCGCGGCCGTGTGAATCGATGTGTCCTTGCAGTTCTCCATTGGAGGCCGGTTAGGAGGCTGTGACAGGCCGAGGTCCAAGTGCATAGTGCCGAGTCCATGTCTTGGTGCTTAGGTGATTGTCGCTCAGGCGAACGGAGGTGCGGAGATTATGAACAGAGCTATTGTATGTGCAGCAATGATCCTGGTTGTCTGGGGAGCTCCGCCGAGGCGGGCTGGAACCCCTGGGCTTATGGTGCGGTTCACGTGCTCCCGCACGAAGCTCGGACCTGTGTAGAGAACTATCCCGTGATTGACGGGTGTGATGACATCATAACTACTGAGCTGGGCACAAGTGTTGATGCGTTCCCCGTATTCTTCAATCTGACGGAGTGTCAGGGTGTCGATTATGCCCTGTCCTGGACGGGTAGCGAGAGCTGCGTCTTCTACAGCTGCAGCGACCATGTCGTGGGCGATATCGTCTGGCCGGGGGACGGAGTTACACAGACCTGGGACACCTGCCAGTCGGGCCCCGTTGTCATACCCGGATGGGTCTGGATCGAGATCGTTGACGCCCATTTCATCTATCCGGTCCCCCGGACCCATGGTCCCGTCTTGGCATACGATTGCGACGGCGGCACTGACGGTGTGTGCTGTCCATATATGTCAGGAGTGGCTGGCTTTGTCGGTGACGATCCTTGCTCGCCTGTTGGTCCGAGCGCAAGCAGGGCCCAGACCTGGGGCGGAGTCAAGTCTTTGTTCAGGTAGTCTTAGCAGTTTTCAGTGGCGCACCGGTAGTGTCACTCTACTGGTTGGGAAACCGGTGATATATAGGTATCAGGCAGTTTCTTGAATGGACAACGGCCACATGCTCCAAACAGAACGTGCCCTTGGTTATCACGTTGTCCCAGTGAGCATCTTCCCGGGGCTCTCCTGCGACACGGAGCTTCTCGTCGTTGTCATTGCCGCAATGAGATGGGTGATATCCATCGCCGTCGTGAGAAGGAGGTCGGAATGCGACTTGCGGCGGGCATAGGGGTTACCACTACGTATCGTCTACCACGAACCCGGCAACTGAATATCGGGGTGTCTAGCCCACTTGGCAGGGAGGTGGTAACCTTGGTCAATGGGCAATGCTCGAGCAGTGGACGAATAATCTGGGACGGAACAGACGCCCAGGGCCGGCAAATCTCACCTGGTGTTTACTTCGTTGTTCCAAATGACGGAACTCCAAGCGTCGTCAGTAAGGTAGTGAGGATCAGGTGGCGGGATCGTAGGGTGGTAGATGATCTTGTCGATGACCGGGCAATTGCTCATGGAGGATGAGACTGTGAGTGATGATAAGGACAGAATAGACTGGTCCGAGACGTGCCGGAAGGAAATGCTGGTCTACCAGCGCAAGGCCATGTGGCTGGATGACACCCTTGATAAGCTGGCAGCCTGGATGGGGCTCGAGTCCGGGATGACGGTCGTGGATGTGGGTTGCGGTTTGGGCCACCTGGGTTATACGTACTGGCCCTATTTCGGCAGAGGGGGCAAGTACTTCGGCGTTGACGTCTCCCCGGATCTGCTCGGAGATGCGGAGAAGGCGGCGGCAGGGTGGGCCAGGGAGGGAGAAGCATCCTTTCAGGTGGGCGACGCATATGATCTGCCTTTTCCGGACGATTTCGCGGATCTGGCGATGTGCCAGACTCTCTTGATACATCTGGACAGGCCGGAGAAAGCCCTTGGGGAAATGGCCCGCGTGGCTAAACCGGGCGGGCTTGTTGTGAGCATAGAACCGGACAACCTGTCAGTGTTGTTGGAAAGCTGGTACTGGTCTCTTGAGGACCTCGATATAGACGACCAGATGTTACTCCGGAAGGTGGCTCTCATCTGTAACAAAGGAGGCATAAAGCTGCGTCAGGGTGACAGCAGCATCGGCAACAAGGTGCCCTTCATTATGACCAAGCTTGGGCTCACGGAAATAGGTGTCAGGCAGAATGATGCGGTCTGCTATATCGAGCCGCCTTACCTGGATCGCCGCCAAAGAGACCTGCTGGATAGCGCGAAGAAACAATGGTTGGACCAGGCACGCTTTGAGACTATGCGAGAGCGGAGGAAAGCGTACTTCGTAGCCGGAGGGGGCGACCCGGCTGAGTTTGACCGCTATCAGGAGATACAGGATAGAATCAGAGGCGTGTTTCAGCAGCAAGTCGAGGGGGGCAAATACTTCGCCTGCGGCGCAGGCCACATCTACATCGTCAAGGGTAGAAAGCGGGCGTAGATCTCCGCGCGGCCTTCCTTCTATGATACCTTGCCACCCACGTCCCCGATATTTGTATGTGATCCGGCTTGAATACGGCGCCGGGCGACCTTAGGATCTGGGAAGCAGCGGTTTGTCAAGTGCGATCCGGGCATCCGGCGCGTCAGGGATGTTGTCATGCCAGAAATATCTGCGACCTTGGACAGATTTTGCGTCACTGATGTAGGCAGCACCACCACCAAAGCAATACTGTTTGAAAAGAAAGACGGGAAGTGGCGGTTCGTCAGGAAGGAAGCACCGACGACTGTCGAGAGGCCTCACGAGGATGTGGCAATCGGAGTGATCAATGCGATCGAGGCTCTTCAGCGTGAGACGGGACAACATCTGCTTAAGGACGGGGTTCCGTGTGTCCCCTACTTCTGCACATCGAGCGCGGGCGGTGGGCTCGCCATGGTGGTAACCGGCTTGGTCCGGGACCTGACTGCCGAGAGTGCCGACCGAGCGGCGCTTGGCGCGGGCGCGATTGTGCTTGACGTCATCGCAATGAATGACGGCCGGACTCCGTATCGCAAGATTGAAGATCTCAGGTTGCTACGTCCGGACATGGTGCTGCTGGCCGGGGGCTTCGACGGCGACAACATATCCGGCCCGGTCTATCTTGCGGAACTCATCGTCGAGTCCGAGCTCCATCCCAAACTCGATCCGAATGCCAAACTGGATATCGTCTATGCAGGTAATGTCAATGCCGGCCACTACGTAGCCGAGGTGCTGCAGGAGGACTTCGCGTTCCATCCTGTGGCCAATATCAGGCCGGACGGCCGCCATGAGAATCCTGAGCCCGCACGTAAGGCCATACACAGCCTCTTCATGGACCACGTGATGTCGCAAGCGCCGGGATACGAGCGCATCAAGTCCTGGGTGGCCGCGCCGATAAGACCCACTCCAGCTGCGTTTGCCAACATCCTGAGCGCCGTGTCGAAGGATCTGGGGAAGACAGTCATGGCGGTCGACATCGGAGGCGCTACCACCGATGTCTTCACTGCCGTGGGCGGCCGGGCGTTCAGGACCGTAAGTGCAAACATGGGTATGAGCTACAGTATCCGGAACGTTGCTGAAAGCGGCGGTATCGCAAGCATAAACAGGTTCCGCCGCTTGCAGCTGACCGATACCGAGATGTGGAACCACATCGGCAACAAGCACATCAGTCCAACGCAGCTTCCTGCCACACGTGAAGATGTCGAAATCGAGCGGGCGGTTGCGACAATAGCAATCCGGGAGGCGGTGAGCCAGCACCTAAGAGTCATGCACACAGTGGCCGAAGAGATCGCGACGCACGGGCCGGAAAGCGACATCCTGCTGCATGGCGGCAGACCCGCCCAGATTGACGAACTCAGGCCCGAAGGCCTTGTCGAACTTAGGCTCGAAGACTACAACATGGTGATCGGCAGCGGTGGGATCCTCTCCCATTCGCCCCGGGATGCGGCCGCGATGATGCTGCTCGATGCTCTCCAACCGAATGGCATCGTGGAACTGGCCGTGGACAGCGCCTTCATGTTCCCACACTTGGGTGTCTTGGCCGAAGTGAACGAGGATCTCGCCAAACAGATATTCTATGAGGTCGGCCTGCTTAGGTTAGGGACGGCCTTCGCACCGGCAGGCCATGAGGCTGCGGAGCCGTTAGAAGTGAGCGGCCAGACGGCGGGCGGCCGCGCTATCGGAGTGTCGGTCAAGCCCGACGAGGTCATGCGGGTGCCCCTCGGCGAGAATGAGAAGCTCGGGCTCAGATGGAAGCCCGCTGACGAGGACCGCGAGTTCACGGTCAAGGGCGGCGTCTGCGGCCTCATCGTAGACAACCGATCCAGGCCAGTCGAACACGCAGCGGATAGCTTACTGCAGGGAGAGTACCTGCCGGCCCCGCGGGAGTCCGAGGTGGAGCAGGAGGCCCGAGCCCGGAAGGGCACCATAAACCTGAGGCGTGAACTCGCAATTCCAGGTGAGATATTCGTCTGTGCCGGTGACAAGGTGGAGACAGACACACTTGTCGCTAGAGGTACCCGTCAGTTCCTGCGTCCTTTCTTCATTGATGTTCCCGGGATCCTGGACATTCGGCCTGAAGACACAGAGAGATACATGGCAAGGAAGATCGGTGATGTGATCGGACTCGACGACGTCATTGCCAAAAAACCCCGGGAGCTGCTCCCGTCCAAGACTGTGCGCTCCAACGTGCGTGCAAGAATCGAGAGGATACTTCCCAACGGTACAGTCCTGGTTCGTGAGCTCCCCGAGCTGGCGCGGGAGTATGTAACCGTCAAGGCCGCAGAGGAGCTGGGCAAACCTCCTCGGCAGATCGAGCGCTTTCTGAAGGTGAAGGTGGGCCAGGAGGTGGAGCGAGGCCAATGGCTCGCAGCGGAAACGGGGCCTGGTGGTGTTCGCTGCAGTGCATCGCCTATCAGAGGCAAGGTCAATCGAATAGACCTCAATTTCGGGATGGTCGTTATCGAGCCGCTGCTCGAAGAACTCGAAGTCCGTGGTTGGCTCCCAGGTAGCGTGGAGGAGGTCTCGGACAAAGGTTGTGTAGTGCGCGGCTCAGGAACGGTCATACAGGGCATTTGGGGACTGGGAGGCGAGTCTGCCGGCCTGCTGACATTTGGAGCGCCGGAACCCGGCAAGATAATCGTCCGCCATTTCGCAGATAGCAGCCTGCTCGCGGCAACCGAAGCGAGTGGGGCGGCCGGCCTCATCGTGGGCGGACTCGACCTAAAGGACACGATCGGCACCGACCTCGGCTTCACCGTTGTTCTGACCGAAGGCTTCGGCCGGCAGGAGATGGCCGGTGAGATCTACACTATCCTCGAAGTCCATGAAGGCCGCCTCACGCTGATCGATGGCACGACTCAATTGCGCATCGGAGTCCGCCGGCCGATCATAATTCTGCCTGATTCGGATGACCACCCGCGGTCGGGCCGGTCTCCGGAACCGAACCACGCTCTCAAAAGTTGAAGTGGCTCCCCGGGCAAATGTCTGAGAGCGCGATTCTGTGGGACGAAATGGCGGTAGCCGTAATTGCACTGCCAAACTGCAAGAGTAGAAGCATATACAGGGCATATCTCAAAACACCTTGCTCGAACCTGCGAGATTGATCCAAAGTCCCAGCCTGTTCGGGCTGCTGTATGAGGTTCTTGTGGATAAGACGCGGCACCGGAGCGGTTCGAAGGGCTCCGACTCTGTCCTTCATCACCGGCCAGGACCACGTCTCATGGGCCATCGACCTGAGGAAGCGCCCCCGGGGTAGGGCACTTCCTCCCATGTTTATCCGCGAAGCCTCTACCGGAGGAGCACGACCCCCCGGCTTTGTCGCCGCCCTTCCGCTTCGAGGCAGAGCCAATAGAGACCCTGGCCCATCCTGAGGCCCGCATCATTCCTGCCGTCCCAACCAACCCTGTGAGTACCCGCCGCAAGGTATGTGTCAGCCAGCCCGCGCACGGCGCGGCCGTTGACATCAAAGACCTCGAGCCGCACCCGGCCCGCAACGGGCAGAGCGAATGAAACTGCCGCTTGGGGGCCGAAAGGATTGGGTTCGACCCTGAGACCCGCACTTCTGAGGATTTCGGCATCGGTGGCAAGGCCGGCGCGGGCGGGACCCAATGTGACGTCGTAGAGAAGAGGCGACTTATCCGGGTCGGTTGTTTCCAGCAGCACCCTGTATTGGAAATACCGATCCAGTACATCGGGGAAATCGGCGGGAGAAGTGATATCACCCGACCAGCTCCCGAGGTCTCCGGGGTCGTTGGAGCTCCTTACCTGGAACCTGAGGCTTGCCCCCGGAGGCTCCTCGCCTGCCCAATCGATCGACCCCATTGAGGTCCCGATCCCGCTATCATAAATCGAGCTATCCAACTCACCGCTCGAATCGAATTCCGTGGCTTCCCACCAGTCGAACCGGCCGTCGCTCCATGAGACCCCTACAGGGTCCAGATCGCCGTCACCATCCACGTCCCCCGCTCGCACGCTTATCGCTCCATCATAAGGTGTCGTCAGCGGGCGCTCGGTCCAGACTATGGGATCGGCCGCGCCGTTTTCCCACCAGGAGATCTTGCCGGCCTCATTGCAGGCACCGAGGATATCCAGACGGCCGTCACCGTTCATATCCGCAAGACAGAGGGCATGGCCTCCGAAAGCCGTGGTGGTTACCGTCTGGCGCGTCCACACCACGGGGTTGCCACCATCATTGCTCCACCAGGCGATGTCGCTGGTCCAGCAGATGCCTGCGATATCGAGATTGCCGTCGAGATCTATGTCGCCGATCCAGACCGACCGGGCGCCCGTGAAACCGGTCTCGACGTCCTGCTTGGTCCAGGTGATACTGTCGGCCCCGTCGCTCCAGTAGACGACGATCTTGTTCGCCGTCCCTCCGGCGGCAGCCAAGTCCATGTCTCCGTCACCGTCCAGGTCGGCGCCGCGCACTGAATGGGCTCCCCCCAGGGCATCGTCCACGAAGTGTTTGGTCCAAATGATGGGGTCGTTGCCGTCGTTCTCCCACCAGACCACATCACCGGAGGTCCAGAGCGTACACATCACATCGAGGTGGCCGTCGCCGTTGACATCACCCGTGCCGATCTCCCATGCGTCGCGCCAATCACCGTCTATCACCTGGTTGCCCCACGTAATCGGATCGCCGCCCTCGTTCCGTTTCCAGACTATCTTGTTGCGGGGGGCCACCATGGTGAGGACTACATCCGGACGACCGTCGCCGTCGATATCGGCAACATCCACTCCGGCTGCGCCGGCGGGTGTGCCGATTATGTGTTCGGTCCATGCGGGCGGATCGCCGCCGTCGTTTTCCCACCAGCTGAGGATTGCCGAGGTCTGGGCACTGCCGACCACATCGAGGTCGCCATCCAAGTCGATATCTCCGACGCCGACCCCTATGGTGCCCACATAGGAATCATCGATGAGGTGCCCCTGCGGACTTGCGAGCGCCGAGGACGAAAGGGCCAGCGTGCCCGGAACGGCAAGCCAGGATACGCCTGCCGATACGTGAAACTCGCCGCCCCAGGCCGTAACCGGCCCTGGTATGCCGTCACCGCCCGACCAGTCACTCTGGACGGCCTCATCGGCGAGAACGCTGCCCGATAGCACCACGACCAGAACTGCGCCGACAAAAAGTGCGAAACCTCCTGCTCTACAAGCCACCTTGCACTCTCCTTTCCGGGCCATACCCGTTTTTCCCGCTCGTGCTTGTCTTTTCCCCCGCTTCGATTCTCACGTCCATCGTCCACTATAGTGGGACTGCATCCGCGAAGCCTGAAGGAAAGGTGTAGGAAACGTGTAGATTGCAGCCATTTGGCAGGAACCGGTCGGATGGAGCGCCGGCAGCGGATGGAGCGCCTGCCGGGTTTACGTAGACCTCGCCACAGGGTATACTACGGGTGCCGGCCCTAACCGGTTGGGGCACAATCGGGCAGATGGGGGCCGCCTGGAGTGGAGCATAAAACACGACTATGGAAAGGACCGTAACATGAGCGCAAACAGGCGTACGTCTGGTGCGATGTGGCTCCTTCTTTTCGCTATGGCCCTGCCGCAGGTGCTCCAGGCATGTGACACCTTTGTGGCCATGCCGGACGCCACGAGTGAGGGGATTGTGATACTCGGCAAGAACAGCGACAGGCTCACCTTTGACTGCCAGCCGCTGGCCTATCACCCCCGGCAGCAATGGCCGGCGGGCTCTGAGATAGACCTGGGGCGTATCAGCATACCGCAGGCCGGCGAGACCTATGCCACGCTTGGATCGGGCCCATACTGGTGCTGGGGATATGAGGAGGGTATAAACGAGTACGGTGTCGCTATCGGTAATGAAGGGGTCTTCACAAAACCCTTGGTTGAGAATCTACTGGCTTCCCAACGCGGCGAGGGCCCGGACCTGGGTCCGACGGGTATGGACCTCATAAGGCTCGCCCTCGAGCGCTCGACAACAGCCCGCGAGGCTCGGGATGTCATCACAAACCTGGTCGAGACCTTTGGCCAGTTCGGCTCGGGATCCCCGGCCCAGGGAATCATTGCGGCCTATGACAACTCCTTCATTATTGCAGATCCCGATGAAGCCTGGATACTGGAGACAGCCGGCACGAGATGGGCGGCAAGGAGGCTCGACAGCGGAGTGGCTTCGATATCCAACAAGCTCGGCATCGGAACCGAATGGGAGGCGGGATCAGCCGACCTCGTGGAGTATGCCGTCGAGGAGGGCTGGTGGCCGGGCGGGGCCGTGGATGGGTTTGACTTCTCGGCCGCCTACTCGGCCGATATCGGGCCGGCAGTGGAACGACTGGAGCATGCGCGGGTTCGCCAGGAGCGCTCGTGCGCGCTGCTTGAGGAGAAGGCGGGTGAAATCGATCTCGGTTGCATGAAGCGGGTCGCTCGCGACCGGGCCTCTGAACCCGGCATCGATCTCGACGAGACGGCGAGCTCCTGTGTCGTGCTGCTGCCACGGCCCCAAGATGGCTTGCCTGTGTTCTGGTGGTGCGCTGCGCGACCCAGCACCGGCTGCTATGTCCCGTTCTTCGTCCATGGCAGCCGGCTGCCCGCGATCGTGACGCAGGCCGGCACTTATGGAAAGCGTGTTGTCGCACCAAGTGAGGCCGGGGCCGATGCTTTCTCGTCCGACTCCTACTGGTGGCGCTTCCGGGCCCTGACTAATATGGTGTCGGCCGATTGGGACAAGAGACATGTTGTGGTCCGGGCCGAATTCGACCGGCTTGAGGCCGATTTCGAGGCGGGCCTCGATGAAATCCTCACGGAAGCCCAGAGCTGGAGGGCGGCCGGTGGTGATGCCGCTGCGGCGGCCGTGTTGGATCGATACACCGCCTCCTGCATCGAGCAAGTGCTGGCAAAGGCAGACGATCTGAGCGAGCAGTTCGGAAGCGAGGTCGTCCAAATACCTGCCATGTACCAGCCATACGTGGGTACCTACATCGGTAATTTCGCGACATTCCAGGACGCCAGGTTCGAGGTCAAGATGCAGAACAATCATCTGGCGGTCGATGTGCCCGGCCAGATGGTCTTTGAGATGAAGGACCCCGATGAGGCGGGACGCTGGTATTTCACAATTACCAATCTGATTGCGGTGTCGTTTCTGGATGATGGGCTGGGCAGGACTACGGCCATGCGCATACATCAGACGACCCAGATCCCGCGGAACACGACCGGCGAGGCGGTGCCGCCCGGAGATATCCCCGAAGCATACCTACCTTATGTCGGTGAATACATGATAGCACCGGGCATGGGTGTGGTGACGGTCCTCGTGGCAGACGGCCGCCTCGCGCTTGACATGCCCGACGAGGCAACCGTCCAGCTCGAGGAGCCCGATCCGGACGGCAGGTGGTTCTTCGCGGATGATGCTGCGATGTCCATCTCGTTCGACCGCGATGAGGCGGGCAAGGTGGAGCGGCTCAACCTCCACTGGACCTTCGAACTCCCCCGTGCCGAATGAGGCGGGTGTAGCGTCGGCCGCAGGAAAGGCCGTCGGGGATGGAACCCCGACGCCACAAAGGACATAGGCAGGGGGTGGTTTGGGGGCAGCCCGGGTGTCCAAACACAGGCTTGACCGATGGCCCATTTGTTGGCAGACTCATAGATAGGATGAGAAGGGGCACCCTACTGAGAGGTCCGTCCCCCAGCGACCAAACCTTGTTGTAACCCGAACAAATGGAGGTGGATATGCCCGTATGCCCGACTACACTTCGCCGGAGACCTTGCGGCATCCTCTGGGGCATCTGGCTCGCGGCACTCTTACTCACGGCGTCGGGACTCCCGGCCCAGGTGGCGGTGCTCTGGGGGGACATCGAGCCCGGGCCTCATGGCGTCGGCTACATGGCGGTGGAGCACTACGATTATGCCAGGTCCTTCCAGCCGAAACGCGACTACTTCGGTGAGATCATCCCGGGGGAAAGGGGCCGACCGATCCAGATTTGCGTATGGTATCCGGCCGTGCCGGAGGCCGATGTCCCTTGTGTGGTGATGAGCGATTATGCCTTCACCCCACCCGATGATATGCGCCAATACGCTTTTCTCGCCGGTATCCAGAACCGTGAGGTCGCATTGCTGCACGCGATTCTCAACAACAACCAGACGGCAGTCCTCGAGGTGCTCGGTACGGACATGAAAGCCGTGAAGGATGCCGATCCCGTCGAGGGCAAGTTTCCGCTGCTTGTCTATCACAGTGATTTCAACAGGGGCATTGCCGAAAACGCGGTCCTCTTCGAATACCTGGCAAGCCATGGCTTCGTAGTTGCATCCTCCCACTCGTTCGGACCATCGGCAGTAACGACCGAACCTACGGGCGCGGCCCTCGAGACCATGGTTGGGGACATGGAGTTTGTGATTGCCGCGCTGCGCGGCGTGGAATTCGTAGATGCCGATAGGCTCGGCGTATTCGGATACCGCGCGGGCGGCCTGGCGGCACTGCTGCTCGCGATGCGGAACTACAACGTGGATGCGGTGCTCGGGCTCGAGACCGTTTCTGCGGACCAGGAAGTGCTGGATCTCGCTGCTGCCAATCCCTTCTATAGCGTGACCCGCATGACGGTCCCTCTCTTTCAGGCATACACGGTGACCGAAGACGGACGCGGCAGGACCCTCATGGAGTCATTCAGATATGCACCGGGTTACGCCCTGGCCTTTGAGAGCGTCCCGGCTATGGCTTTCACCACTTACAATGTCATCACCGGGCTGTTCGGAGAGCCGGCCCCCGACGGAGGCGGCCCCGATCCGGCCACTTATGGCGCACTCTGCGAATATGCACTCAGTTTCTTTGACGGCCATCTCAACAGCCGCCAAGAGAGCCGCGAGTTGCTCGCCGCACCTCCCGGCACCCATGGCCTGGACCCCGCCACGGCCGCTCTGACCATGACAGATGCAGGGCAGCGCCCGCCTACGCAGGATGAGTTCATGGCGATCCTCCGCGACGGCCTTGTCGACACGGCGGTGGCGATCTATGACAAGTTCAGGTCCGAAGAGCCGGATCTGGTGCTCTTTCCGGAAGCCCAGATGAACGTGATGGGGTATCGATATCTCCAGGGCGGCATGGTTTCGGAAGCGATTGCGATCCTCAAGATGAACGCCGAGGCCTATCCCCGGTCGGCCAACTGCTGGGATAGTCTGACGGAAGCTTATATCGCGGGTGGCGATAACGAGCATGCCCTGGGGTGCATCGACATGGTGCTCCAGGCGCTGCCTGAGGATGCAAACTTAAGCGAAGAATTCAAACAGACGCTTCAGGCCAATGCCGAGCGATACAAGGCCATGCTTGAGGGAGCCGACGATGACACGGAATGACGCTCCGAATGAATGGAGGATACGATGAGCGACCTAGGATCAGATCTTTCGAGACGACGTTTCATATCGACCTCCTTGGCGGGAGTGGCCGCTGCGGGGCTGACCGGTTTCAGCCCCCGACTGGTCGGCGCGCAGGAAGCGGCCGCAGATGGGTCTGAGGGAGCGCCGGGAGAGGCGGCCGCCGAGGGGGCCAAGAAGGCCGAGGGAGAAGTCATCTACCGCGATCTGGGCAAGACCGGTATCAGGCTGCCCATCGTCGGCATGGGGGCCATGAACTCGGACAATCCGGAGCTTGTCAAAGCTTCTTATGATATGGGTGCGCGCCTTTTCGACACGGCGTCGCTTTATGCTTTCGGCCGGAACGAGCAGATGATCGGCAAGGTCATACAGGATATGGGTGTACGGGACAAAGTTGTAATCGGTACCAAGGAGCGGCTCACGGGCCGGGGCGGTTTGAGCGATGCCGATGCCAGGGTCAAGTTCATCAAATTGGCGGAGGGAAGCCTCAAGCGGCTAAAGACCGATTACGTGGATATCGTATATATCCATTCCATTGGGAGTGCGGGCGAGCTCGATGATCAGGCCAGTTTCGCGGCCATGGACCAGCTCAAGCAGGACGGCAAGGCCCGGGCGACCGGGGTATCTACGCACCAGAACATGGCGGAAGTCATAAACAGGGTCGTCGAGGAAGATCTCTGTGATGTCGTGCTGGCTTCCATGAACGTATCCCTGGCCGATGACGCCGATCTCCTCGAAGCCCTCGACCGGGCAGCCGCCAAGGGCATAGGGCTCCTGGCAATGAAAACCCAGGCAGGCGGGCGCCAGCTGCCCAACCAGGATGCCTTCGCCCAGTATGAAAGACCCACGATACAGAAAGCCATGCTCAAGTGGGTGCTTCAGCATGAGAGCATAACGGCCGCGATACCGGGATACACGAACTACGAACACATGAATGAGGACCTCTCGGTGATGCGAGACCTCGAGTACACGGAAGACGAGAAACACTTCCTCGCGGATAGTGAACTCAAACTGGGTTTGGGCTTCTGCCACCAGTGCCGGCTCTGCGTGGCTACATGTCCCCATGGGGTGGATGTGCCTGCGCTTATGCGTACTCATATGTATGCGGCCCAGTACTCGAACTTCAGGCAGGCCCGGTCGGTGCTTGACAAGATTCCGGCCGATCGGGGCATCAAGGCGTGCTGCTCATGTGAAACCTGCACGGCCAAGTGCGCCAACTGTGTGGACATTGGCTACAGGATCGAACAACTTAGATTGATGTATGCGTAGCCCGAGACCCCGGCATACGATTGCGGTGGTGGCATGTGCCGCGTGCGGCATCATCCTCTTTTACGTTGCGGCCGGGGCCTCATCCCCGCATGTGGATGCTCGCGACAGCGCCGCTGCTTGCGTGATGACGGCACTGCTCTCGGCGACCCAGTCCGGCGAGGCGGCATCGGCGCTCGACCCGGATACCCTATCGATTGCGCGGTCCGAGCCGGATTCGATTTCTCCCATGTGGCCGGCCTTTGAGTTTCTGCTTGCTGAGACCTACGGCCTGCGCGGCGATCATGCCACGGCTTACGGCCTTTACACGGAGGTGGCGGCCTCAGGTCTCAGGCCCCCTGGCAGCGAGAGTCCGCCGGCACTGACCCTGGCGGCCCTCTCACTTCTCAGGTCCGCGCGTTTGCTGAGGACAGGCTCCGAGCCTGGTGCCGGTGAGGTGCGACACCTCATCGAGCTGTCCCGGCCAATGCTCGCGGAGGGACGGATACATGACATGCTTGGACTGCCCGTACTCGGCGGGCTTCCCAGGCTCAAGGAAGCTTTGCTTCATGAACTCGCGCTACTGGCGTGGGGCGCTGGGGATCAGGACACGGCAAGCCGTATATTCAGTACATACCTGGAAGTAGCATCGACGGCGGAACTCGGCCCGGCCGAAACCGAACTTGCGGAGTACCTGGTTTCCCAGGGGATCATGTCCGAGGACCGGCTGGCCTTAGTCCGCGGCATACGTTTCTACGGCTTAAGAAAGTTCGAGGATGCCCGGCGCTTCTTAGCCGATGCAAGCAACGCCGACAGCACGGAGATCGCGGCCGAGGCCGGTTACTACCTGGCTCGAACAAGATCGATACAGGGGGCCCCGAGGAAGGAGATCTTGAATCTGCTCGCGGCGGCCCTCGACGGGACACAGGATCCGGATCTTATTCAGGAAATCCTCTTCTACCGGGCCACCGTCTTCAACCGCGAGGGCGGGGAGAGGGACATCGAGCGCTTTGCCGGAGACCTTGACCAGCTCATAGAGCGCTTCCCTGCGGGCACCATGGCCGATGACGCGCTCTATGAGCTGGCGAGGCACCACGAGATGGAAGGGAACACGGACGAGGCCCTGCGCCAATTGGCCCGTCTGCGCGATCACCCGGGTCCTAATGACTGGCACGATTCCTCCTATTTCAGAGCCGCCCTCATACTCTTTTCGAGAGCCGGCGCGGGAGACCTCGTCGAGGCCATGGATCTGCTGGAGCATCTTGTCTCCATGAACCCCGGAGGCGGCCTCACACTGGCCGCGCGCTTCTGGCTGGGGCGCATGGCCACAGAGCTGGGCGACACCACATCTGCGCGCCGCCACTTCACAAGCGTGATCGCAGCTTGCCCGTACGACTACTATGCTATCCGGTCGCGGATGCACCTTAACGCGGGCCCCCGAGCCGCCGGAGATATATGGGCCGATCCCGCGACCCGGGCAGAGCTTCCGGATGCATACCTGGCAGGCCGTACCGAGGTATCGCCGCCGGCCTTGTCATACCAATATGATCGTGTGCCATGGGCCCTCGCGACCGGCCTTTACGCCGCCGCCATTTCGGCCGATGAGAGGCTGCGCGAGAAGATGCCCTCGAAATCACCAAGTGATCTCACCATGGAGGACCTGGACCGGGCCGGGGCATTTGCCTCGGTGAGCTTGCTGCTTGCGCTTAGACAGGATGCTCTTGCAGCCGCAGGTTCCGATATGAACAATCGACTCGCCATAGCCTCTTCGGTCGGGGGCAGCGCCGGCGACTGGCCGCTTGCGATGCTTCTCGTATTCGGTCTCGACCGATCTCTTAAGACCCAATCGGTAATGCAGCATGACCCGCATTACACCACTGCGGCATATCCGCCCGTCTATGCCCGGCTTATTGCGTCAGCCGCAGATGCACATAACGTCCCTCCGGAGCTACTCTATGCCGTCATTAGGCGCGAGAGTCTCTTTTACCCCGTGGCCGTCTCGAAACGAGGAGCCGTGGGGCTCTTTCAATTCATACCCTCCACCTTTGAGACCCTCGACAGCCGTTGGTCCGTGCTCGGTCCATCCGGCATGGCTTCGATGGCGGTCTTCCTGCGCCATCCCGCTTTGACGATCGAGCTCGGGGCACGATGGTTCGAGGAGGAGTTGCTCGAACGCAACCAAGGCAATATCCTGCTCGCCGTGATGGAGCACAACGCAGGCTATCCCGCCGTCAAGGCCTGGAGCCGGGTGTGGGAGGATGCCGGGCGAAGCGGCGATGCCGAGTACATGATTGAAACCGCCCGCTTCGCGGAGACCCGCATCTTCGCCCGTTCGGTGCTTGCCGACATGGTCATCGCCGAGGCAGTTGGGCTGTTCAGAACCGCTCGCGCCACGCCTGCCGAATAGGCCCTTGGCCGCGGGACACAAGTGGATGCGCTTAGGGTGCGATCCGTCGGTTATTCAAGCGAACCTGCCCAGTCAATGAAATCTTCGCGGTACGCCGGGACGTAACCGACGACTCCCGCCAGGTTGCCCCCCCGCCAGCCCGCCACGATCTCGCCATGGTAGTCATGGACGACCCGGAGGGCCCTGGTTCTTCCGAAGACCTCGTCCTCCCATCCCGGCGCGGCGTCCGGCTTGAGACCGGCGGCTTCGCGCCAGCGGTCGAACTTCTCACCGGCCGGATCGGGCGCGATGAAGAGTCTTACCCGCCCACCGCCTACGGTGTACTCGACCGTATAGACATCGGTCAGGAAGCCGTGGCCCAGGAACCCCTCCGCGAAGATCTTTTCCGTGAAGGCTATGCGGCCTCGCTCCGGGAAAAGGCTGAACGTGCCGGGCAGATCCGATGTTCCTGGAAGCCACCCCTCCAACGCCGCCGCCACCAACCGTACGGCCGGGACCGCCCCCTCGAAGTCGTCATATGTATAGACATTGACCACATGAGATCCCTTCACGAATACCATGTTGGGCCCGAACCTGAAGCCTTCCACACCGAGTGACACGGTGTCGGCCTCATCCGGACGGAGGGTGGTATACATACCGAAGGCACGGTCAGGACTCTCAAAGAGATAGAGATCGGCGGTAATGGTGTTTCCATGTCTGAGATACCTGGCGACCGTTACCTCGACGAAGTGGTACTTGTGATACATCTCGGCCGCACCGTCTATGTATTCGAACAGCGAGTTCCCCGCGAAGTGTTCCACCTCGGTAGCCCTTACCCAACCTGTCCGACCGATCTGCCCGGGCATGATGCCACCGGGAGTCGGCTTAAGCGTGGGCTTGGCCGCCGGCCCGCAGGCCGCGACCGCCAAAGCGGCAGTGACCGCCACAAGTACAAGCACGCCTTTTCGCCCCATGGCGTATCTCCATTCTCATAGTGTAGTCGATTTCCATCCAGGCCCATGAAGACTATAGGGCAAGTCTCCGGCAAGCGCCACCCCCAAACCGGGCCAGCCTAATACAACTGTGCAGTTGATTCTTACAAGGATATGATGAAGAAGGGCGAGGTCTTACGCCTGGCCTTCACACGTCCTTTCTGCTTCGCTGTTGTCGACAGTCCGACCGGCTCGATCCTCTTCATGGGCAACATCCTCGAACCATGAGCAGAGGGGCGGATTGAAAAGCCTCGATGCGTGTGGTATAATGGCTTGCGTGGCCGGTTTCGGAGGGGGCTTCATCGTACCCCGGGGTTGGTCGGCCGATAGGCCGGGCTTCCGACCGGCGAGGCTATCCGCTGATTGGGAGGCTTGAATGAAGGGACATTCCGCGTCGGCTCTATCGGCTCTGATACTTGTCATCGTGTTGCTCTGCGGCGCGGCGACGGCCTGGGCGACGTGGGACCAAGGCGTGAGCGGAGAGGCGGACCTGCCGGCCGCTCTCGACAGGGCACTCGTGACGACGGGCATCCTCTATGATCGTGTCGCCCCCCTGTCGGAAATCCATGTCTATGATGGAAGCTACGGGAGCCCCTCGATCGAGCCGGCGCAGTGGAGACAGATTTACTACGAGATTTACCGGGCATCAATGGATGAACCGGCCTGGCCCGAGATCGGCCGTGTCCGCGAACTGACCAAGCGTAAGGTTGCCGAAGGGGTGATACCCATTGCGCTCATGGACTTCAGGTACAACAGGATCGCACCTGAAGCGCTTGCCGGCCGGACTCCCGCTACTGCGGCCGGTGAGCCGGAGAAGATCGCAGCCGATCAGATACTTGACAGACGAGTCTTCGCCGCCGCTGCACTCAAGGCTTATACCTACCGGGGAGCAGGCGTGGAATTTTCGCTGGACCCGGACCTCTACTTCACAAACAGCCCCGCAAGACTTTCGATGCTTGAGATAGACTTCGGCGACGGCCTGGGCTTCCGGCCTGTCCGCCTGAGCGAGAGGTGCAATGTCTCCTACCCGTATCCCGGCAAGAAGTCGATCAGCGTGCGGGCCGAATTCGCCGACGGCACCATCTCTTATGCAGGTTTCGGTTTCGACGTGAGACGGCTCGAGACCCCCACCCCGCACGACACGCTCGCCGTCACCGCTTCGATACCTTACCTGGGCGAATACGCCACAGGGGAAGCCTATGTCTATTACGGCGAGTCCCATGTGGAGATCACCAACCCGGTGCTCGTCATCGAGGGTTTCGACCTCGATGACACCATGAACTGGGAAGAGCTCTACGAGAACCTGAACCAGGAGGGCCTTATCGAGACCCTGCGCACGCAGGGGTACGACGCCGTAGTCCTCAATTTCGCCGAAGCCACAGATTACATCCAGCGCAACGCGTTCGTAGTGGTGGAGCTGATCCAGCACCTGAACAGCCTAATCCCCCAGGGAGCCGACCTCGCCGTCATCGGGGCCAGCATGGGAGGGCTCTGCGGCCGCTATGCCCTTGCCTATATGGAAGATCAGGGGCTCGATCACAACGCCAGAACCTACATTTCCTTCGATACGCCCCAGAAGGGAGCCAATATCCCGCTGGGTATCCAGTACTG
The DNA here is from genome assembly GCA_964598025.1 of uncultured bacterium. GTDB lineage: Bacteria > Arandabacterota > Arandabacteria > Arandabacterales > Arandabacteraceae > JALGWN01. The sequence continues at coordinate 10,832 of CAZRAU010000026.1, read as the reverse complement.
GGTGAAACTCTTCTCCATAGAATCCGAGGATGCGGCATTCCTCCTGGATCGACTCAGCACGCCCGCCGCCAGGCAGATGCTGGTCTATTTCTACACGGATCCCCCGGGCGCAACCGGTGAGAGCGATCCTCTCTTCGGCGAGTTCTTCGCGGACCTGAATTCATTGGGCGGTTACCCCACCGGCCCCCGCAAGGTGGCTGTGGCAAACGGCAGCGGCCACATGGCCGACCAGGGCTTCGCGCCGGGGGAGCAGATCATATTCTATGAATACAACAGCTTCCTGGTCGACATCGTCGGCAATGTCTGGGCCGTACCCGATAACGCCAACCACATAATCTTCGACGGCCTCATCAACCGCATATGGCCGTTTCCCGATGACAATCTGGTCGCATATGTGGACGGCACCAAACCGTATGATAGCGCTCCGGGGGGCTTCCGATCAACTATGGCCCAGATGGACAGCACCGAAGCTCCCTACGGTGACATAGTTGCCCTTCATGAAAACCACTGCTTCATTCCGACCATAAGCGCCCTGGATCTCGACACCGACAACCTCTTCTACGACATAGCGAACGATCCCGATCTCCTGGCCCACACCCCGTTCGACACGGTCTATTACCCGGCCGCCAACGAGGGCCACATAACCATAAGCCCGGAGAGCAGGCACTGGTTTATCGATGAGCTCAAGCGGGGCGTATTCGCCGGCGCCGACGCGATTGCCGCTCCGGCTGCCGGACCCGTGCTCGAACCGGTCCGGCCCAACCCCTTCCACGGCCCGATGACCATCCGCTTATCGGTCGCGGGGACCGGGCACGTAAAGCTAGATGTGTTCGATATCCGCGGCCGCAGAGTGGCCGCGCTTCTCGATCAGGTCGTCGGCCCAGGCCTCCACCATGTCGCCTGGAACGGCAAGGACGGAAGCGGCAAGCCCGTCTCAAGCGGTGTGTATTTCTGCGTCCTTAAGGCCGGCGGGACCATGCGGGTGACGCGACTCGTCAGCCTGGAGTAGGTAGGAGCCCAGGGCCCCGGCCGGATCAACGGACATAGCCCAGCGACCGCAAAGTCCGCTTTATCTCCCGGGTCTCAGCCTCTCTCTCGTCTTTGGCTTCGGGCAGGATATCGATGGCCTTACGGTGCCTCACATTTTCCGCGGTTATTCGGGCCCCGAGTCCCGAGAGCCTGGCGGCCACCTCCGGGAAGCGGCCGTATACGTTCGTGAGTTCACCGGGGTCGTCGGCAAGGTTGAAGAGCTTAAACTCAGCCCCATTCACCATGAGCTTCCAGGCCCCATCGGCTACTGCGTAGCAGGTGTCATCGGTGCTCGCGAAATACAAGGGCGAGACTTCTCGGTGCGCGGTCACCGCCGGATCTACAAGGCTCTTCACCGAGGATCCATCGCCCGGTCCCAGGTTGAGGAGCGATCTGATCGTGGGGATGATCTGAACATGTGAGACCTGAGTTGATATGTCCGCCCCCTTGGGCAGGCCCGGTCCGGCAATGATGAGGGGGACATGGATCAGTTCGCCATAGAAATCCGGGCCGCCGTGGCAGAATTGATCATGTTCTCCGAAGGCCTCGCCGTGGTCCGAGGTGAATATGAAGTACGTGTCGTCAAGTCTTCCGGCATGCCTAAGGGCCCTGAGAATATTCCCGACCCTTCCGTCAATGCTCTCCACTTCACCGAGATAGAGCTCGCGGAGCAGCCCGGTTTCCGCTTCATTGAACTCCGCACCCATATCTCTGACTTCAAACGCCGTCAAGTCCCTGTAGTAATTAACGCCGTTAGCCAGGTCGCCGCACCTGGCGTCGATGTCCCCCGCCCCCTCCCGCGGGGGCCTGTAAGGAGCATGGGGATCGAGAAACCAGACCAGGAGCAAGAACGGTCTGTCGGGCGGCATCTTCAAGATGTGATCGAGCACCGGGTAATACTTCCGCTTGTGCGCATATACCTCATCCCCAAGGAGTTCGTCGATCCTTCGGGTGTCCTCAGATCCAAGCCCTGCGTGGGTTAGCATGGTCTCAATCCCGTACAGGGCCCCTGTGTATGTCACCAGACCATTCTCTATGTAGCACGAAAGATCGTAGCCCCTGCGTGCGAGTTCCTTCCAGGTCACGACCGCCTCGTGGGGTATCAGGCACATGTTTCTTTCCCTGTCGTTCTTGACAATTACCTCGTAGGGATAGGCATTGGGGTACTTGCCGGTGAACATGCACGCAGCCGATGGCACCGTCCATGTTGCATTGCTGAAAGCGCTTTCGAACAACATCCCATTCCCGGCCAACCGGTCGATATTCGGGGTTGCCGCCGCCCCGCCATAGCATCCCAGAACATCAGCCCTCAAGGCATCGGATACGATGAGTACCACGCTGGGAGGAGCCGCCATACTCTCCGCCGGCTCGGATGGGTGGCCTGACCGGCATAGGCAGGCCAGCAGGATCATCAGCCCCACACATGTAGTCTTCACTTCGAGTCTCCTGTTCTTGCCGTCATGACCCGCGCGGGGTATTTCCCTTCGCCGTATGCTTCGGCCGGCATACCAGGATGTAGCCGACACTCAATATTACCCCGAGGCAGGTCAGGACGAAACCGATTCGTACGCTTCCCGGGGCGTATTTCATCTCCACCTTGTGGACGCCCGCCGGAACCTCGATCGCCCTAATCCCAATATCGGTCTTGAGAATCTCAGATCCCGCGCCGTCCACATACGCCCGCCAACCAGGATAATCGATATCCTGGAAAAGCAAAAAGCAGTCGGTCTCAGCCACTACATCCAGAAGCACTTGTTCCGGCAGATATCGGGCTATTTTGCATGTCCCGCATTCCACGTCCCCAATCTCTTCGAGGTCGGAGACGGCCAGGAGGCTGTTCCCGGGACCGCCGAGGCGTCTCACGGCTTTCCTGTCCAGGCACACGCCTTTCCTGATGGCGGCGAGGTTTTCGTAAATGTACATGTCTTTGTCATAGATGATCTCATAGTCCGGACACCCGACATCCAGATAGACCACGTCACAGTCCCGGACCGTAAACGAGGAGTCCGATCGTATGACTACCAGGTCGCCGTTTCTTTCACGAAGATCCAGGAACACCCTGCGGACCGGCATATCATGCGGGAAGGCAACCCATCGCACCTTCCTGTGGGAACCACCCAGCAGGATCTCAAGCGGGATCTCGGGCGCTTCGCTTGCGAGCTCCAGGGCAACATACTCCGCCCCCTGGTCAAGTGAGATCTCATATGCGTTGTCTGCCCTCTCAACTCGGCACTCACCACATATGAGGTCCAGTCCGCTCCAGGCCACAGTCATCGGAGGCGGCCGGTTCGAACCCGAGATATCGCATCCCATCTTTATCCGCGTGCGGCCGCCGCTCATCCGCGAAAGATCCAGGCTGAACGGATGCCAGCGGGCCTCATCGCGGCCGGTGTCAAACGTGTGGCCGAACCGCGCAGTGTGACCACCCTGCTCCCAGGCCAGCCACACCGAGACCGTATCCCCCGTACTGTAAGACTCTGCGTCGAAGCCCACGCCAAACTCCAGAGCTTGCGCCGGCGGCAGATCGACGGCGAAGTTGAAGGTCTCCCCGGCCAACTGCCGGAGCGCGAGTCTCGACTCGCCTCCCACCCGCATTATCCGCACGCGGGACGGCGTGCCGGCCCTTGCCGCCACAAGCCTGATTATGGGCGGGAACACAATCGGTAAGCCGTCATTGCTCGCGATCGCATAGCGCACGCATGCAAAGTCCGAGGCAAGCGCTTCATATACGCCCACGGCCATCTGTTTGTCCCAACGCTTGGAAAGGGGCCTCGAGCCGCCGAAGGCGTCATAGAGACGCCGGTAACCCTCGGGCCATATGGTGCTCGCCCCATTGAGTGAGTGGATCTTGAGCATCTGATTGGTATTGGGAGGAAAGGCTTTGACGTCTTCATCTCTGTACTTGACACTCCGCATCCTCCACATGCCGTCGCTGCCCACAGCCTGCCTTAGAAGGTCGATGCCCTCGGTTTCGAAGAGCCGGCTTGATACCTGAGTGACGAAGTGGCCTTTGGCGTTAAACCCCGCATCCAGCGCGACAAGCGCGACAAAGGCTACAACGAGGCCCGTCTTGAGCAACCCGGCCGCTCTCTTCGAGCGAGCGAGCAGGGCAAGCAAAGCGATTGCCGGTATGAGCAATGCAATGCCCCGCCTGACCTGGTGCCTTTCATACTCCACCCACTCCCGGCCCGTTCCCTCGGCCCAGCACCGGATCTCGGACGAGCGCATCTCCTGATGGGTATGCTTCCACACATACCCGGGCAGCGCCCTGGCCTTGGCGAGATAGGCTCCAACGAAGGCGTCCCCGGCTACCGCGAGGTAGAGCCCGACGGCGAGCACCACTCCCGCGCAGACCGCGGCCACCACAAGGAAACGCCTTCTTCCGGGGCCACCGAGCTTCTCCGACACCAGCGAGAACCCCATGCCCCCCAGAGCCGACAGCGCAAAGCAGGAGACGACCGATATCCTGGATATGCGGGACACCGTAAGGAACGGCAGCACCGCGTATCCCAGCTTGATCAGAACCTCACTCGTCGCCAGGCCCACCGTAACGACCAGCATGACAAGTAAGGCCCTCACGCGGCGTTCCTGTTTGACAAAAGCCACGGCGCCGGCGGCCGCCAGGAGCGTACCCAAACCACAGTAGACGGCGAACTCCGGGTTGTATGGATGCGTGAGATCCCTGGTGAGGCCCGACCAGTCGGTGCCCTCGATCGGATTGCCGAAAAGGTCCGGGAAGAAACTTCGAAGCAGCAGGACCGGCCGCGCGAGATATATCTCCTGCATCTTCTCTATATCAACACCCAGACCCGTTGAGTTGCGCAGGAGCTCCACGAAAGGGATCAGCTGCACGGCCACCAGGAGAACGAAGAGCACTCCCGCGATAACGAGGACTCTCAGGGTGCCCAGGGCCTCCCGCTTGCGGCCCTTCGTGCCGGTGTCCAGCCCGGTATAGAGCGCATAGAACACCAGGGACCCCGCACCGAATACGAACACCTGCGGGAAGCCGGCAAGATAGCCCATCGCCAGGAACACGGCCAGTATGACCGTGCCGGCCGGTCCTGATTTCCTGGCCCTCTCCAGACCATAGAAGCACATAGGAATCCATGCGGCCGTGGAAATGAAGGTGGGATGGCCGAATCGCAAACAGAAGAAGGACGAGAAACCGAAGGCGAACCCGCCCACGAGCGAGCCCCAGAGATTGACCCGGATAGATCGCAGGAATAGATACATGCCTAGCATGGCTATAACAAGGTGGATTGCAACGTCATAGGCCATGGCGTCCACCGGATCCGCCGCGACCAGAAGCAAGGCGATGGGATAGGCCACGCGGCTCTGGGGGTCGGCGAAGAAGGGCATGCCACCCAGGATGTAGGGGTTCCACAGCGGTATCCGGCCCGAGCGGACACTTCGAGTGAGCTCCACGCGCCGGGGCAGGTAGGTAAACAATGCGTCCGTCCGGTAGGTCTTCGGGGCGGCATCGTCCCCGCTGGCATAAGAGCGCCACGGAGCGTAGTGATAGAGATTCGCATCGAGAAAGGCGCGGGGCCCGAAGAACACTTTGCCGAAAAGCAGCATGACGGCCAGGACGAAGATGCTTATGACGACACTTGTCTTCACGGACCTACTTCTTCAGCCCGAGCCGATCTATGATGAAGGCGTACTCGAAGGCGATCTCCTCGATGGCGCTGTACCGGCCTGAGGCTCCGCCGTGGCCAGCTCCCATGTCGGTCTTGAGGAGGAGAACATTGTCGTCGGTCTTCAGGGCTCGGAGTTTAGCCACCCACTTGGCGGGTTCCCAATACGCCACCCGCGTATCATAGAGACTTGCTGTAACCAGCATATCCGGGTAAGGCCGCGCCGCCACATTGTCGTAGGGCGAGTAGGAGAGCATATAGCCGGAGTATTCCGGGGCGTTTGGGTTACCCCATTCATCGTACTCGGTGACTGTCAGGGGGATTGTCTCATCCAGCATGGTGTTCATGAGGTCGACAAAGGGCACATCCGCGATTGCGACTGCACACAGATCGCTCTCCATGTTGAGAACCGCCCCGATCAGAAGCCCGCCCGCACTTGCCCCGGAGACGACCAGTTGCTCTCTGGTTGTATATCCATGCTCGACAAGATAGGCTGCCACGGCGGCGAAGTCGGTGAAGGTGTGCTTCTTGTTGAGGAGCTTCCCATCATAATACCACCGCCGTCCCAGCTCACCACCCCCGCGGACGTGCGCGACGGCGAACATGAACCCGCGATCAAGCAGGCTCACCCTGTTGGAACTGAAATACGGATCCATGCTTAACCCATAGGCTCCGTAGCCGTAAAGATAGAGCGGCCTCGGCCCCGCCAGGCCCCTTTTCCAGACCATGGAAACCGGGACAGCCGTGCCGCCGCCGACATCCACATATTTGCGCTCGGACACATAATCGGCCGGGTTGTAGCCCGCCACTTCCTCCTGTTTTTTCAGGATGCGCTCATGCGTTTTCATGTTGTAGTCATAGACCGATTCGGGTGTCACGAGCGACTCATAGGTGAAGCGCAGCCATTCGCCGGCATACTCCGGGTTATCCCCCGGATAAACGGCATAGACAGGCTCCGGAAAGTCGATACGGGTCATGAGCCCGGCCGCAAGATCCCACACCCGAATCTGCCTCAGGCCGCGCTCCCGCTCATAGAGTACGACATAGGCTTTGAAAACATCCAGGCGATCCAACATGACCGAATCACGTGCGCCTATCACTTCGCTCCAGTTGGCGCGGGAAGGTTCTGCGACCGGAGCCCGCATAAGCCTGAAATCCAGGGCCCCATCGTTGGTCACGATGTAGAAGGAATCCTCATGGGCATAAACGTAATACTCCACGTCGGCGCGCCGGGGCTCGACGATCCTCAGTTCGCTGCCGGGCAGGTCGGCATCAAGAAACCTGTATTCGCAGGAGCTCTCGCTTGTCGAGCGCAGGAATATATACGCCTTGCTCTTCGACTTGAGGACCTCCACATCGAAGCTCTCGTCTGGTTCTTCGTAGAGAACTGCATCGATGCTTTCGGGCGCACCCAGATCATGCCGAAGCACTTTGTTTGCGCGCCAGGCCTCATCGGTACGTACATAGAATACCGTCCGGCTGTCATTCGCCCATGCCAGGGAAGTCGAAACGCTGTCGATCGCCTCCGGGTAAATGCGTCCGGAATCGATGTCCATGAACCGAAGCACGTAACGCTCGTTACCGATGCTGTCGACGGCAAATGCCAGGGTGCGATGGTCCGGGCTCACCTCGAACAGGCCGATATCCATGAAATCCCTTCCCTCGGCCAGGCGGTTCACATCCAGCAGTACCTCCTCGGCGCCATCAAGGGAATCATGTTTGCGGCAGTAGATCTCATACTGAGTGCCTTGCTCTGTCCGCGTATAGTAATAATAGTCGTCGCGCTTGACCGGCACGGATTGATCCGTCTCTTTTATGCGTGCAACCATCTCGTCATAGAGGACCTGTCGAAGGGCTCCGGTGTGCTCCATCATGGCCCCGGTGTAAGCATTCTCGGACTCAAGATAGGCGATCACCTCGGGTCTGCTTCGCGTATCATCGCGGAGCCAGCGGTAGTTGTCATTCAGCACGGTCCCCAGGACCGTGTCTGTGCGCGCCTCGATTCGGGCTATCGGCGGATGCTGGCCGCATGCGACGCTCGCGGCCAAGAGCATGAGGGCACTTACGGCTAAGGTTCGCAGCAACTTGTGCGCCATGGTTCGACCTCCCATCGCCGAGCAAGCGGTTCGATATCCGGGAGTATACGCCGGCGGTCATGCGGCGTCAATCGCTAGGAGGATGGACACGGGTCGCACCTATGTCCGACTTCTCAAGCCGGGTGTGGCATATTTCCCATCTTAAGCGCCCGGCGGGCTTTACTATGTCATCCCGCAAGATATACAATGTCCGCTGGCATATCATAAGGAGATATCTTGTCCGGAAAGAGACCGCTGCCGCCATCGAAGCCAGGCCCCGAGGGGACGGTCTTCATCAGCAGGCGAATAACCTGGCACCAGACTTTCGCAGCCTTCAAGCACCGGAATTACCGTCTCTGGTATGTCGGGCAGCTTCTGTCCTTGATGGGTTCCTGGATGCAGATCACGGCCCAGGGATATCTCGTGTTCCAACTGACACATTCACCGGCCTTCCTGGGCTACGTGGGTTTCGCTGCAGGCGCCCCAACGTGGCTCTTTATGCTCTATGGGGGCGTCGTCGCCGATCGCGTGCCGCGGCGGACACTTCTAATCTTCACGCAGATTTCCATGATGTGTCTGGCGTTTGTCCTCGCCGCGCTCACATTCACCGGGCTTGTACGCCCTTGGCACATCATCATGCTTGCTTCAATGATGGGGGTCGCGATGGCTTTCGATGCGCCGGCGAGGCAAGCGTTCGTGCTCGAGCTGGTGAGCAGGGCCGATCTCACCAATGCCATCGCCCTCAATTCCACCATGTTCAACTCGGCCACGGCGGTCGGTCCCGCCGTGGCCGGGCTCACGTATGCCCTCTTCGGACCTGCATGGTGCTTCCTTATAAATGGTATATCCTACGTGGCTGTAATCGTTGCACTCTCCCTCATGAGAATCGAGATCCTGCCCAAAGCGGAGCGCGGGGTGTCCACCCTAACGGACCTTATAGAAGGAGTCCGCTACGCGCTTCACGAGCCGTTGATCCGAACACTCATCATAGTCGTTGCTGCAACGAGCCTGTTCGGATTCTCTTTTGCCACTCTGATTCCTGCATGGGCCGTCAAGGTTCTGCACGGAAACGCGACAACCAATGGATATCTCCAGTCGGCCCGAGGTGTTGGCGCGCTCATAAGCGCCCTCTTGATAGCCACGCTCAGCCAGCATGACATCAAGGGGAAGCTGCTTACCATCGGCACATTTGTCTTCCCGGCGCTGCTGCTTGTCTTCTCGCTGGTGAGCTGGGTTCCACTGTCGCTCCTTGTCATGTTGGGAGTGGGAGCCGCCTTAATCCTGGTGATGAATCTCGCCAACGCCCTCGTCCAGTCGGTGGTGCCGGACCGGTTGCGAGGCCGCGTGATGGGAGTATACAGCCTGACTTTCTTCGGCCTCATGCCTCTCGGCGCTCTCTGGGTGGGCATGGCAGCCGAGCATCTGGGGGAACCGGTTGCCGTGATGATAGGCGCCGGCGTTTCCCTGCTCGTTGCTTCCTTGCTTTTTATACGGGCACCCCACCTGCGGCGCCTTTCCTGAGGGCATAGAAGGCGACATCATACTTGATTACCCGCCGTCCTGGTTTCTTGCTCCGGAGCGTCTTACGTGGTAAGGAAAGGGGGTGCATAGTGAGAACCCAACTCAAGGTTGCTCTCAGCGCTCTTGTGATCCTCATAGTGCTTTGCCCTCCGGTACAGTCCTGGTGCGCGGAGTGCGTCATGATGCGGGGAGACAGAATAAACATCCGGACCGGACCGGGCATGGATCGCGCCATAGTCGCGCAGGCCGCGAAAGGTGACATGTTCGAAATGGTCGGCGAGACCGATGACTGGTACGAGATCATGCTCTTCACCGGAGACCGAAGATACGTACACAAGTTCTGGGCTCTCGAGGTCGGGGACCCGGACAGCCTGCCTGAAATCAACATGGGACTCCCACCGTCGGCCGGCACCCGGCGCTCGCTCTTCCTTGATATATACTTTGCCGAAGGGCGGGCCCAGGACCAGGCCGATGAGATCCTGCCGCCGTCGGCGGACAGGGAGAGAAACAGACACTTCAGGCGAATGCTCGAGGACCAAGCGATCCTCACCGTCATGGACATCTACGAGGTCCAGCCCGTGCTCTACTGGGATCTTATGGAAGAAGCCATCACCAAGGACTGGTAGTGGGGAAAGCCCTGGGGGGACACAGGGTAAGACTAAGCAAGCCGAGGTAGCACTTAGGCTCTGTGTCCCCCCGGTAAAATAGGTGGCGGCGCTCGGTTCGCACCGCGCGCCGCCGATGTCGGACAGGTGCCCTTAGCCCTCGGCAATCCTCCTGAAGCCACGATCACGTTCGCCCCTGGTCCACCCAGTGAAGATCGGGTCCCAGCTGCACCTCGCTAGGGATGTACCCTTGTCAGACTTTACGGCGAGCTTACCTTGAAGGTTTTCGGAGGCGGGTGAAGGACGGTAGCCGCGGAGATGAGCAGCCAAGAACGCTGGGACCTTTTCGATCATCCTGACTTCATGATGATCGCGAGGGCCATACAGGGCCCGATGGGCAGAGGTCTGCGGTAACAGCGTGCGGGTTGCCATCGCCACAGGCCTGACGGCTGCCTCTCCTGACATCTTCCATCCTCCTTCATCCGCAAGCGAAGTGCGGGTCAGACACATGCGAGTCTTTGAGGGCTCGCCCTGCCACTATCTTGGAGCAAGAAGGGGGCCAACGAATTGAACGTGACGGCGCCCGTGGCAACGACGGCCTGCGTCGCCGTAACGGCTTCAGTTTGGGGGAGTTAACTTGATGAGGCCCCTTGGGGAATTGGGATGCGGCCGTGACGCGACCGCCAGAATCCGTTACTTTGTTACCCGCAGCGTTACGCCGCTACTCGACCGCACCGGACGAGGTCGCTGGTTCAGATCGGGCCCCCGCTACCAACTCAAAAGAAGAATTCCCGGTGTCCTGAGAAGGTGCCGGGAATCTCTTCATATAGACCCTTGCCCGGCGCTCCTCGGGAGCGAAGTCAATCCCATCCAGCCACAGTCTTATGAATTCCTTCTTCTCTTCAAGCGTCCCCTGACTGAAGAGGTCATCGAAGCCTCTCACGGAGGCCATAATCTCATCCGCG
>CAZRAU010000025.1:0-30704 GCA_964598025.1 uncultured bacterium | reverse complement strand
ATATGCACTGAGGCATAACATAGAGCGGCTTGCGGAAGACCACCTGAGGGCGAGGAGACTGGCGGAGGCGCTTTCCGAAATACACGCCATTCGGGTCGATCTGGGGACCGTTCAGACCAACATAATCGTGGTCGATGTGTCGGAGTCGGGTTTCAGCGTGGACGCGTGCATATTACTGCTTGAGAAAGCAGGCGTCCTTGTGGTACCCTTCGGGCGCACGACGATAAGGGCGGTGACCCATCTTGACATCGACGATGATGATATCGAGAGATCGGTGTCGGCTTTTGAGAACGTGTTTAGGAGATCCTGATTCGACTCTGATATGACTGACGCCAAATGGGAAGTTGTCCCCGCGGATGAATCAACAGTCAAACGGCTGGAGTATGGTCTGGGTATTTCCAGAATCGCCGCCAGAGTGCTCGCGGCGCGGGGAATTGCCGACGAGACCGAAGCCAAGAGTTTTCTCAACCCCCGGCTTGAGAACCTCTCCGATCCGATGATGCTTCCGGATGTCGAACCCGCCCTTGAGCGCCTGGTCGAGGCCGTGACCAATGACGATCACATCATGGTCCTCGGGCATGATGACGTCGATGGCATAACCGCGTCAACCATCGTCTTCGGTGCGGTCAGGGAGGTGGGCGCGGACGTCTCATACTATATTCCCGATTCCCCCACCGAGGGGATCGGTCTTTCCCCCAAGATCGTTGACAGATTCAAGAAGATCGGTGTGTCCTTGATCATCACGGTGGACTGCGGGGTGAGCAACGCTGAAGGTGTAGCCTACGCCGGCTCCCTTGGGATCGACACGATCGTGACGGATCATCATGAACCCCCTGACGATTTGCCGGAAGCCGTCGGGGTCATCGATGCCAAACGCAAGGGTTCCCGTTATGAGTTCAGGGACCTTGCCGGGTGTGGGGTTGCTTTCAGGTTCATGGAAGCCTTCGCAGAAAGATATCGAAGGATTGGGAGCCCGCCATCGCTGGACGGTATGTTGGGAATGGCCGCGCTGGGCAGTTTCGCGGATCGCGTTCCATTGGTGAAAGAGAACCGGATCATTGTCTCCCAGGGAATCAAGGAGGTTCTCAACAAGCGGCTGGTTCCTTTCGCCACACTGAGATCTCACATCTGGGTCGATGAGAGTTCCACTATGACAGAGGTACTCTCCAGGATCGTGCCGGTCATCGGGGCCTCGAGGTCGCATGAGGGAGGAAATCTGGGGTGCGAGCTGCTTCTCTCCCGGGAACCTGAAGATGCCGAGGAGATCATTGCTTCGCTCGTGGTGGAGTCGGAACACAAGCGTGAAAAAGCACGCCGGGCCCTGGACAAGGTCATGAGTCAGTTGTCGGGACGGGATTTGGAGTCGCCCCGGGCGCTGGTGGCAGCGGTGGGACACCTTCCGAACAAGACGGTCGGGTATTGCACCTCAAGGCTCGCCGAGCAGCTCAACAAACCCGTGATCCTGATATCTCAGAAGGACGGGCTCGGAAACGGGGAAGCCAGGGGCCCCAAGGGTGTGGATCTGGTCGATGCGCTACGGGCCCACAAGGACTACTTCATAGATTACGGCGGACACAAGCAGGCGGCCGGTTTCTCGATAGAGGAATCGAAGATCGGTGAGCTCAGCGAGAAACTTGCGGCTTATCTTGAGGACAAGGTCGATCCCTCAGTGATCCAGAAGAGGGTTGTCATAGACAGCAAACTCGGTCATGAAGAGCTTACACCGGCGGGGCTCAGGTCGCTGCTCTGCCTGGAGCCGTTCGGCGAGGACAACAGGAGGCCGGTTTTTCTCCTTGAATCTTTGCGGCCTGGTGTGCTTAAAGATAATAATGGGACCTGGAAGATGGGTGAGGTCGTGTTGATCGGAGATGCTCTTGCATCTCAGCAAGATTGGTTGTCTGAGGAGAGACTAAGCCTGGTTGTCAGTCCATTCGGTGACGGCGGCACGAAAGCGGTGGAGGTCGTGGACTGGAAACGAACCAGGTAGGTGGAAAGGGGGCATCAACAGACCGGCATGGCTAATGCTAAGGTTGTCAAGGTTTCGAGGCAGATTAAAGTCGACGGCAGATCCGATCGATCGCTGGCCCGAAAGATAGAAGGAATAGACAGAAAGATGCAGGCCGCTCTTGAAAAGGGTGATTTCGTGGCGGCGAAGGAGCTGGCCGAGCAGCAAGAGAGACTTCTTGAGCATCTCATGCTTGACCAGCATAGCGGGTAGGCACGCCGTACTCTAATGTCTCACCATCAAAATAACTTTCTGTATGTAGTAGCAACCCCGATTGGAAATCTCAAGGATATTACCTTCCGAGCTGTCGAAGTTCTCTCAGGCGTCGATCTGGTGGTATCGGAGCATGTTGGGAAGACCCGAAACCTGCTCAAGCACTATTGCATCCAAACCAAAGTGCTAAGCTACCGTGAGGAGAATGCTATGCGGGTGACTCCTCGGATATTGGAGGCGCTCGAGGCAGGCAGAGCAGTCGCCATGGTTGCCGAAGCAGGGACGCCCGGGGTGTCCGACCCGGGGCGGCACCTGGTGGAGGCTGCAATGAATGCGGGGTTCAGGGTCGTGCCCGTGCCTGGAGCGAGTGCGCTTGTCGCAGCGCTTTCGGTTTCAGGCATGGATGACCCCAGGTTCGTTTTCGAGGGGTTTCTGCCCAGAAGACCGGCAAGGCGGAGAAAGCGTTTGCAGGAGCTTGCCTCGGACATGAGACCGCTGGTGTTCTTCGAGGCTCCCCACAGAGTGCTTGAATGCCTGAAGGACATGCTGGCGGTACTCGGTGACCGAAAGTGTCTGGTTGCACGGGAGGTCACCAAGCTGCATGAGGACATTGTGAAGGGTAAGATCTCAGCCTTCATCGACAGGTTCACGAAGTCGCAGCCCAGAGGTGAATTCGTCATGGTATGTGAGGGCTCGACTGTCGTGACGATCGCCGGCGTGACGGACGGTGCTCTGGAGGAAGCGAAGGCCCTCGTAAGAAGCGGCATGAAGAGACACAAGGCAGCGAGGACGATCGCCAAGCTGTACGGACTGAAAGGCAGCGACCTCTATGAAATGATGATGGCTGAAGCGGGAGACAGCCGAAAGGGGGACGATGCATGAAGGTCAGAGTCTATTCCACATCGACTTGCCCTTACTGTAAGATGGCCAAGTCTTTCTTGGATGAAAAGGGTGTATCCTACGACGATCTCGATGTCGCCGCTGATGCCGCTGCAAGGGATGAGATGGTCAAGAAGTCGGGCCAGACGGGTGTTCCGGTTATCGACGTCGATGGTGAGGTCATTATAGGTTTCGATCGGGAGCGATTGGCCGGACTCGTCGGAGAAGGTGATTAGGAAATACGTCCGGCTTCACTTCAGACCGGTGACGGAGACCACAGGTGAAGGGACTAAGACTGCGGGATGCTGTCCCCGCTGACAGGCAGACCATTCTGGACTTCTGCAAGTCCACCTGGCCGGATTATGGAGATTACCTGCCTCGTGTATGGCGGCAATGGATTGCCGACACGGCCGGCCGCCTCATAGTGGCTGAGCTTGACGGACAGCCCGTGGGGATCGGAAAAATCACACAGTTCGGCCCCGGCGAACTCTGGCTCGAGGGACTCAGGGTCGATCCTCGGTATCGCCGCCAGGGGATCGCCCGCGCCATCAACCTGGAAGTGCTCCGGACGGTCAGGCGGATGAGACCCAGGGCCGTCCGCTTTTGCACGGGTATGACCAACCGGGCGACCCGACGCATGGCGGAGCAGCATGGCTTCCGGGTGGCGGCCCGGCTTCGCTACTATTGGCAGAAGGCGCGGAAGGCCGAGGTCCGAGGCGACTTTGCCGTTCGCCGGGATATCGAAGGCGTGCATGATTTCATCCTGAAGTCGAGATGTCTTCGTCTGACATCCGGCCTCATCGCGGAAGGGTGGGTATTCAGAGAATTCAACCGCGGCCTTCTTGAAATGTATGTGAGAGAGAAGAGGGTCATCGTTTTCCCGAGATCCGGGGTCATCGGAGGAGTGGCGATCTATCCCTTCGAAGCGAACGACCGCTCGCTCACACTCGGCTTCGTGGAGGGCGATGAAGCATCGGTCAGGATACTGGCGAGGAATTGCATGTATCTGGCAAGAGCCCGAAACCTGTCCCACTGCTCGGTGGCAGTACCGTCGCGCGGCTACGCGCGTAAGATCGAGCATGCAGGCTACAGGAGGAAGGACAGCGGGGGACAGGTCGTCTATGAGCTCGGCGGCCGTGACCTCGAGCGCTTGTCCGTCGCATAAGCCGGATGAAGTGGGTCTACCGCCATCCCGCGTGTTATGATATCATAGATAGTCTGTGCTCGCTTTCTCTTTCCGACCGGGTACGGCGTCAAGCCCTTGGTGGGATTGAGACACACTCCCTCCTCGAGATAGGTGCGGGATCGGGCAAGAGCTTCGCCCTGGTGGGCTCCGGTCTCAAGGTCGGGCTGGACAGGTCCGCAGAGATGCTTCGACACGCCAGGAGACGGTTCCCGGATACCGTTGTGGTGATAGGAGATGCTCACATGTTACCTTTCCGTGACGCTTGCATTGGCGTGTCCGTATTCTCATATTGTCTGAGAGGGCTCGCCAGGCCGGTCGAGGCGGTCAAGGAGGCCATGAGGGTGTCATCCGAAGTAATCATGATAGACTATGACAAGCCGCATCTGATGCCTGCCGTGATATGGAACAGGCTCATCAACTGGCTCGGATGGAAGGTCTTCGGTTCGAAGGATCTGGACTACGGCTCGCTGGAGCGGTTGGGCCCTTCGGCCCGTGGTCGGGATCTCTATGGAGGTCTATACAAGGTGATCGTGCTGAAGGGAGCGGAGCATGCCTGAAGTCGAGTCTGCCCTGTATGAACCGCTTCAGGACGGAAGCGCGAGATGCATGATCTGCGAGCGCAGGTGCGTCATCCCCGAAGGGGGATACGGGTACTGTTACACAAGGAAGAATGAGGGGGGGAGGGTTTACAGCACGACATACGGTGAGGTTTCCACCACGCAGGTGGCTCCCATCGAGGCGAAGCCGGTGTTCCACTTCCATCCTGGTTCGAAATGGCTTTCGCTCGGAGGACTCGGCTGCAACCTGAGATGTTTGGGTTGCCAGAACTGGAAGATCGCCCACGAGCAGCCATGCGAGGTGTCCCAGGGACAGTCCGAGCGCTTGGAGCCCAGGCAGGTAGTGGCAATGGCCAAAGAGCGCGGGTGCCTCGGCGTTTCGTGGACCTATAATGAACCCACGATGTGGCTCGAGTTTACCGCCAGGACCAATCAGATCGCGAAGAAGGAGAATCTCTACACGAATTACGTTACGAACGGCTATATGACCAAGGAAGCGCTGGACTATGTCGGTCCCAACCTTGACATCTTCAGGGTGGACATCAAGGGTTTCTCCAGAGACTTCTACCGCAGGACTGCCGATGTGGATGATTTCGAACCCATACTGGAAAACGCCTTAAGGGCAAAGAGCCGATGGGACATGCATGTCGAGGTGGTCACCAATGTGATCCCCGGCTACAATGACGGCGAGATCGAGCTTGGGCGGCTGGCCACATGGATTGCCACTCGCCTCGGTAAGCGCACTCCCTGGCATCTTACCAGATTCGTTCCTGACCGGGACTTGACCGATGTTCCCACCACGCCCGTCGACACCCTTGACAAGGCAAGAAAGATCGGTTTCGATGTCGGCCTGCTTTACGTTTACACAGGTAACGTGGCAGGCCATCCCGGGGAGAACACTTATTGCCCCAAGTGCGGCAAGGTCGTAATCGGCCGCTATCAGCTCTCTCTTATCGCCTACCACATAGAAGAAGACCGCTGCACGTATTGCGGCCAGAAGATAGCCGGCATCTTCTAGAACCCATAACGGGGTTGGATCTTGAAGATTGAATTCGATCTTCAAGATCCGACCCCGGGTTTGATTTGGTTGACTTGGGGGATGGGCCGTGGTTTAATGGTCGGTGGGTGGTGGTAGAGGGGGTGGAAACGTGAAAAGGGTATGTGTGGTGGTGTGGCTCTCCTGGGTTTGGCTTCCCGTTTTTCTCTCGGCCCCGGCGGTATGGGCCGAAGGCATCCCGGTTGTGATCAATGAGGTGCTCTATGATCCCGCCGGGGGCGACGGCGGTTATGAGTTCGTGGAGCTGTTCAATCGCGGCGAGACCGCGACTGGCCTTGAAGGCTGGACCTTCGAGACCGGCAACGGCAGCTACCAGGCAAGATGGACACTGGAGTGGACAGGTTCCCGAACCGATACGATAGGGCCGCGCGGGTTCTTCGTAATAGGCGAAGAGTGGGTGTGGCCCCTGCCGGATGCCGTAACGTCGCTGGATCTTCAGAACGGCCCCGACGGGTGTCGTCTCACCGACCCGGCGGGCGAAACGGATGTGGCGGGTTGGGGAGACCTTGGCTTCGAGGAGTACTCGGAGGGGGAGCCGGCTGCGGATGTGGGATCGGGGTCGAGCATAGGCAGAGACCCCGATGGATCCGATACCGGTTCAAACAGCGTGGATTTCGCGGGCTTCGCGGCCCCGAGCCCGGCCGACTATAACCACCCTCCCCGGGATCTGACGCCCCTCGCACTTGGGTTGTCCAGATACACCCCGCCGACACTCCCGGAGATCGATCTTGTTTGCAGGGTCACAAATGCCGGGACTGAAGCCTGTGGTTGTGGGGCGGTTGTCACAGCGCGGGTCGGCGGATGCAGTGACAGCATCTCCATTCTGGAAGATCTCAATCCCGCCGAGACCGCAGGCATAGTGCTGCGGCTCCCCAATCCGGGCGGAGGACATCGCGAGGCCGTGGCGTGGGTCTCATATTGTGACGACCGGTGGAACGGCAACGACACCGTGCTGACCTCAATCGTGGTCCCCCCGCCGCCGCTCGTGGTCAATGAGATAATGTTCAAACCCGATGGATGTGACTGCGAATGGATCGAAGTCCTGAACCGGAGCACCGGTACGTTGAATATCAGGGGTTGGACACTCGAGGATTCGAGGGGAAGCCCCAAGAACATCGCGGACCATGACCTCATAATGGGAAGCGGCACGTTCCTGGTTCTTGTGGAAGACGATGACACATTCCAGGCCATACATCCGGACATATCCCGACCGGCGTTTCGCAGTCCGTCCGGAGGGTGGACTACTCTGAACGATGTCGACGGGCCGCTCGGGTTTGCGGATGCGATAGTGATCCGCGACGGCTACGGCACTATGGTGGATTCGGTCGCCTACGCCGAGAGCTGGACCGATCCGGGAAGGTCGGTCGAACGGATCGACCCCGCGGCCCCCTCGCCGCATGCTGCCAACTGGTCGCCTCACTTCGGGGTGTCGTCGAGCAGCCCCGGAGCTGAGAACAGCGTGTCCTTTCACCTGCCGGCCGAAGGCAAGGTCCTCAGCTTGTCCACGAAGACTTTCAGCCCGAATGGTGACGGCAAGGACGATCTTGTGGCGGTTTCGGTGGCCTTGCCCGGCGCCGGGCTTGTGCGTTTGAGCGTATTCGACATAAACGGACGGCTGGTAAGAAGACTCATAGATGGGGAGACAGTTGATTCAGGCAGGGTCACATTCTGGGACGGGTCCCTCGGCGATGGGGCCAGGGCCCGGACGGGAGTGTACCTCCTGATGTTCGAAGCCCGTATGCATGCCTCCGGCGAGACCTTCAGGGCCAGATCGCCTCTGATTCTGGTGCGGCGATGAGACCACAACCGGGAAAAGGGGCAGCAGTGTTGCTGAACAGGCTGGCAGCCCTCATCGCTGTCGGCCTGTTCGCAGGTTTGTCGTCCGCATACGCCGCTTTCGATCTCAAGCCGCTGCCACCGGCGGAGAGGGGGGCGGCGACCCATCTGGCCCGAAGCACGCCCCCCGGGTTCTCCGCCACGGCCGATCCGGATGCGAGCGACGGGATGGGTCTCCGCGCGCTTCAGGTATATGGTTTCAAGCCCTTCGGTCTGGACGAGGCCGCATTCGTGGGGGCATCCGCCGCATTCGCGCTCCGGCGTGATATCGACTTGTGTTTCGCATACCAGGCCTTGAGTGTGCTCTCCTATATCGAACAGACCTGTGCCCTCTCATGCAGCTGGAAGACGGGGGCGCTCCGGTTCGAACCCACGCTGCGCCTGGGGACGGTGAGCCTCGAGCACTCGATCACGGACCATGCGTTTCTGCCGGACATCGCATGCTATGCCCGGCTCCTGCCGGAAGTCGAGGTCTTCTTCGGTGCCCGCAACCCCTTTGCCTTCGGGTTTGCAAGGACAGGTGAGAAATGCCCTGCCGACATCACTGCGGGCCTCGGTTACCACGTAAGTGAGAGATTCACTTTCGGTGTGGAAGTCTCCAAGCAAGCCGCCTTCCCGACTTCAATCGCCACGGGTGTTGAGGTGCGGTTGGTGGAAAGCGTCAAGCTGAGGTCGGGAATCCGGACCGATCCTAAGGAGATCTGTCTCGGGCTCGGCCTTGGGCTGGGGCAAATCGCGCTGGACATGTCGGCGAGTCTCCATCTCGATCTAGGCGTCACTCATGAAGCCGGCCTCACATATAGGAGGAAGTAGAAACGGAAACGCCACCTCGGACAACGTCAGGGATGGAGACGCGGCCGACGGCAAGCGCAGCAAGACCCGTGGCTCACGGAGATGCGATGCCACAGATTGTAAGGTTCTCGGACGGAGGTGTCAGGGTAGTGACACCGCGCATCGCCAAGAATGGGCTTCGCTTGGCTCGCGTTGGTGAGTTTGGACAAACGCGGCGGCACGGAACTTGTTATACGTATGGATCGAAGTGGGCGGGTTGGGTGGATGGTTCCCGCGCCGTGGCCTCCACCCGCCTACCATCTTCGTCCCGGCGCTTACCGCTGTTGACCGGACATCGAGGCCTGTGTTAGGTTTGCGCCAGGGAATGGACATGAAAAAGCGATACATCCTGCTCATCATACTCGCCGGACTGATAGCGTATTCCGGTCTCATAGAGCCGTACTGGATCGCACAGAAGACCTACCGCCTCACCATTCAGGGGCTGGGCCCCGAAACCGTCAGAATAGTGCACATTGCCGATATCCACGCAACCAGGAATGGTTTCCGCGAGGCCAAGGCGAGGGAAATGATAAAGCGTATCGATCCCGACTACATATTCTTCACAGGGGACCTCATCAAGTCCAGCAGCAGATTGACACCGGGCCTTGATTTCCTCACCGGATTGAAGGCCAGGCATGGGACATATATGGTTCTCGGCAATGCGGATCGGCTGTTGGTCCGGTCGATCCAGCGCGGGCGGTTGTCCAAGGACTCACTCGACTATCACATTCTCATCAATGAAAGCGTCGACTGCGGCAACTTCACGCTGGTCGGCCTGGACGATCCGGTATCCGACCGGGAGGATGTAGGCAAAGCCTTCGCCGGCATCGACGAATTCAAACCGGTATTCGTACTGACCCACTTCCATCCCGATAGTCTGCTCGAGGATCTGGAAACCTACAATGTGGACATGGTCTTCTCGGGGCACACCCATGGAGGCCAGTTTGGGCTCCCGGTGGTCGTCAAACTGGTTCCGTACGCAGCCAGAAGCGATTACATCGCGGGCCTGTACCATTATGATGGGTTCCTCCTGAGCGTTACCAGAGGCCTGGGTACCAACATCTTCCCCTTGAGATTTCTGTGCAGGCCCGAGATAGTCGTGTTCGAATTGCGGGGCGAATGACTGCGAGATTCCGCATAACGCTTGTATGCGTGCTCTTCATCATGGCGCTTTGCATCAAGGTAAACGCCGACCCATATGAAGAGATCTTCAAGGATGTGGAGGACGAGGAGGCTTACATGAGCCTCCTCAACCAACTCGACACCCTCGTCAGGGCCCCGGTCAATCTGCTCGAAGCCAAGCGCGAGGAGCTCACGCGGCTTCCCTGGGTAAGCCCCTGGCTCGCCCGCGAGATCGTGGCTCTGAGGCGGACCGGGGGGCTCACGAGCATCGAGGACCTCATGAAGATCGAAGGTGTGGACCGTCGGCTGGTCGATCTGCTGCGTCCTTTCGTAGTGGTTGTTCCTCCACCCAAAGTCATGAAACCGGTGGAGGCATACCTGCGCTCGCGCGTCATAGCATCTCCGGTCGCGACGTCCTATCGGGATGTTAAGACCTACGTTCGCATGGGCGCCGCCTATTCGATATATGACGCCGGCATCCTGGCCGAAAAGGATCGCGGCGAAACCCAATTCAACGACCTGCAAACCGGTTTTGCCCGCATCCGGATGCAGCAGGCCGGACTGATTGTGGGCGATTTCGTCATGGTATCGGGCCACGGCCTTGTGTTCTCAAACCCCTACGGCTATTCCCCTTCCACGGTGGAGCCATGGCGCTTCAGCCAGGGCGATTTCGGCATAGAACCCTACACATCGGTGGACGAGAACTTCGCAATGCGGGGGCTGGGGCTCGAGTATGAAAGCAAGCACACAGGTCTTTGCCTGGCCGTGTCCCAAGCCGGCTTCGATGCCGGACTCGACGAGGACGGCAACGTGACATCGCTCGGCACAACCGGCCTTCACGCCGATTCCGAGGGCAAGGATGCGCTCCGTGAGGATGTGGTGGCGTTGGCGTTCCGTTCCGGCACGGATCGATTGAGTGCGGGTCTGGACGTGTCGTTCTCGCGATATGACCGGGAGTTCGGCATATCCCGCCTGGATTGGATGGACGGCGGTTGGAAGGCCGCTGGAAGCGGTGACCTGGCCCTGGCCGGGGACGCCTCCGCGGCTTTTGTCCAGGGAGCGCTCTCCGGCGGCGGGGGAGCCGTCATCGCCGGTTTCGGTTTTGACAGGCGGAGCCTTGAGTTGCTTGTCCTCGGGCGCTACTACGGCGAGCGTTTCCTCAGTCTTCATGCCCGACCGTTTGCATTCTATTCGGGCTATGCCACCGGGGAAAGGGGGCTCCTCACCCGCTTGGCGTTCAGACCCTTCGGGAAGGCGCTTGTCTCCATCGGGAACGATCTTCACAAGCGAAGACCTGAAGAGGAAGGCCTGTCGAGCCCGTCCGGTTCGGAGTCCTTCCTTGACTTCGAGGTTCCGGTAGGAGACCTCACCTTAAGCGTAGGTGAGAAACTGCTTCTTACCGAAGAGCCGCCGGCGCGCCCCGACGATCCCACGGAAACAAGGAGCAGGCTCAGAAGCCGGCTTGATGCCCGCTACGATGCCGCCAAGTGGTTCGAGATGCGTGCGCGGTATGAGCATCTCAGGTATGCCGAGGACAGGGCCGGCGGGCATGAGACCTCATCATCCGATCTCCTGAGACTCGATCTTGCCCTTGACATAGGGAGGAGAGCGGTCCTCAAGGTAGGTTTCCATGCCTTCACTATCGGCGACTACGGTGCGAGGATATACCAGTATGAACCCGGTGTACCCTACTATCCGGCAATCGAGATGTTGAAAAGCGATGGTTCCAGATGGTACAGTGTCTTATCATTTGACATGGCGCCATGGGGCAAGTTGGCAGCCAAGTATGCCGTGACAACCTATGAGGCCGACGAGGATAGATCTCAGTTCATGGCTTACTGCTCAATGAAGCTGTAAGCATAGCAAGGGCCGCGTCGAGGCCTCCGGGTGGGTGAGAACCCGGTCCGGGAATGCAGACTGGAGCAAACCAAATGACAAGATCGGAATCAGCCCTCGTGTTTCTCATGGCAGGCGTTTTCGTGCTGGGCCTATGCGTCTCGGTACGTGGTGATCGGGGTGACGGCCTGCTTGCCGTTGTCGATCGCGAATACGCCTTGTCCACTCCGCTCCTGCAGGATTGCCCGGCCTATGCGATCTCCGGTGATAAGGTTCTTATTGTGATTTCCGGGTCTGCGGCCGACGAGATACAGGCTCTTGAAGCCGCGATGACCTTACCCCCGGCCCAGATCCCCATGTGGGTCACCCCCGCCTCAATACCGGAGGAGGCCGCCCGCAGGCTGGGGCTGGAGGTTCTGCTTACGGAAGGTGTGAATACGGTTTTCGCGGCCTCGGAAGATGCTGCTTACGATCTCCTGGCCGAGGGTTATTTCGTGGTGAAGGTTGAACTACTCCCGCTCGGGCGGATGTCGGCCGCCCCTTGGGGGCCGCGCATGGTGGAGACGATGCTGAAAGCCCGCCCGCTTGACGATCGGAGAGTGGGCTTCCTGAGGGCCATGGCCGATTCGGTTGACACCCTACGGATCAAGAATACGCTTTATTTCCTCCAGTACGATGATGCGAACGGCCGGTACCGTTCGAGGTTCCAGGTCAGGCCTGAGACGAGGCAGGAAGTCGTCCCTTACTTGACGGACAAGCTCGGTTCCTATGTCGTGCCGCATGGTGGTGACGTGGTCGGTCAGGAGTATGTCAAGAAGATCGGGGGATCCTATGCGTGTGTCGATACCATCCCGTGCGATACCATCTTTGTAAACATCATAGCGAGCAAACCGGGTCGTAAGACCGGGGCGCACTACGTCATCTGCGCTCACTATGATGCAATTGCCGTTAGGACCGCCGGCTGGTCGAGCGAGTGGTACAAGGAGGGTGTTGCCGCCCCGGGCGCAGACGACAACGGCACCGGGGTTGCGGTTGTGATGGAATGTGCCAGATTGCTGTCCGGCCTCGATCTCGATGTCGGCATCAAGTTCATCACCTTCTCGGGAGAAGAGCTGGGACTGCTGGGCAGTGATTACTACGTCGCAAACCTGGCACCCGAGGACTCGGTAATAGGGGTCGTGAACGTGGACATGGTCGGTTATGTCGATCAGACACCCATCCTGGAGATAGTCTACGACTGGAAATCCAAGTGGATATCCGACCAGCTTACCGATGTGGGCCGGGTGTTGGGAGTCGAGTCGGAGGTGGAACCGGTCAACCTCTCCGGGATCGCCGACAGCGACCACGCCAGCTTCTGGAAGATGGGCATTCCCGCCAATATGATGATCGAGGAATTGGAAACCATCGGGGGTTTCATAGGCGGCCCGGTGAATCCCCATTATCACACCTTGGGTGACACGCTCGGCCTGCTGGACATGCGGATGGTGAGCGATGCCGTGCGGCTTGTCGTTGGATTCATGTCACGATTCGCGGCAATGCCGGAAGACAGCCTTAGCGACCTCTGGCTTACCGATGGGAGTGTGGAGCTGGATTGGCCGAGCCGAAGCGTGGGCCAGCCTCCGGTGGCCGGAGACAGCCTCAGTGCCGAGATCAGGGCCCTCAACCTGGGCGTAGCCATGCAAGGGCCCGAGCCCTATACGTTTGAAATCTGGCAGGGGGAACGTAATACAGGCAGCCTTATACATGAAGCGACTGAAGTGCTCCAGGTCGGGCGGGGCGAACACACCTATGTCACCTTCTCATGGCAATCCGATCCGGCGGCGTACGGTGATGTTGCCTTTACCTTCGTACTGCTGCCTGCCGGAGAAGATGTCGAGAGCGATCTTACCAATAATCTGGTCGAGGTCTCGCTGGACATCATGCCTCAGGCAGCCATGCTGAGGGATCTGCACGTGACTCCCAACCCGGTGAGCTTCACCCAGGCGGAGCCTCAACTCAGGTTTGAAATCCTCCATCCCGAAGGCAACTTCAATGCCGTCATGGATGTCTGGGTCTTCGACATCCTCGGCAGCGTGGTAGGTCACGCGTCGCTCGAGAAGACACCGCTCGTGCGGGACTTCGGCGCCGGCAAGAATTCGATCGATCTGTCCCGCGTGGTTTCCGAAGGTATCGCTCCCGGCCTCTACATATGCAGAACACGCTTGAGGCTCCTCGGGGAGGACGGGACTTTCGACGCTAAATTCAAGTTTGCAGTGGACCGCTGAAGAGAGTGACCATGGAGATAAGCCTCAGAGCGACTTCGGATCTGGCCCGGCTGATTCCCCCGACGGGCAAAGTGAAGGTGGGGGAGGAGGCCAGGGTCGAGGATGTCTTGAGCGACCTGGGAATAAACAGCGATCTCGTCATGCTCTTTGTGATCGATGGCGAGCTTGCGGACGTTGACAGTCCTCTTGAGGATGGTATGACCCTTGAACTGATCCCTCCGATAAGTGGAGGTTAGCCTGTGCACCCGGTGGGTGTCCCGGCTCGGGCGGGCGGGGCCGCGTGCGAGCGAGTCATGCCCGCCCGGATGAGCCGTGGTCCGGAGGTCTAGAGATGGATCTGGTAATCGGTAATGCCACCGTGCTTGGTGAAAGCGGTGTCTACGAGGCATCAATCGGGGTCAGGCAGGGCAAGATCGCCGCAATAACGAGCCCGGCCGAAACCCTTCAGGGCAAAAAGGTCATCGATGCTTCAGGGAAGCTCGTCATGCCCGGAGCGATCGATGTCCACGTTCACATGGAGCTTCCGGTGAGCGGTACCGTCTCCTCGGACGATTTCGCCTCGGGCACGGTGGCCGCCGCATTCGGCGGCGTGACGACCATAATAGACTTCGCCATGCAGGAAGATGGTGGATCCCTCCTCAAGGCCGTCGAGGAACGCCGTGCGGCTGCGGAGGCCAAGGCGGCTATCGACTACGGTCTCCACTGTGCCATAACCGATTGGAGTCCGAAGACCAGGCGTGAAATGAAGCTGGTGGTGGAAGCAGGTGTCACGTCTTTCAAGCTCTTCATGGCCTACGATGAGAGGGGCTGGTCGGCAGACGACGGCATGCTCTTCGAGGTTTTCGAGGAAGCGGCGTCACTCGGAGCCATGGCCGGCGTTCACGCGGAGAACCCCCATCTCATACGGACCTTCACGCGACGGGCACTTGCGACAGGGAAGAAGGGGGCCTATCTCCATGCGCTCTCCAGACCTAATTTCACGGAATCCGAAGCCGTCGCGCGGGCCATCTACCTGGCCTCGCAAAACGATGCACGCATCTACATATTCCATATGTCGACACGGGAGGCCTGTGAGATTGTAGAGGAGTGGCAAGCCCGGGACTATCCTGTCGGCGCGGAAACCTGCCCTCAGTTTCTTACGCTGACCAATGAGATCTATAAGCGAAGAAACGGGCATCTCTTCGCCACGTGCCCGCCTGTTCGGACCGAGGACGACACCGAGTATCTGTGGGATGCGCTGGAGAGCGGCACAGTCCAGGTGGTATCGACCGACCATTGCGCTTTTACCAGGAAACAGAAGGCCCGGTGGCGGCGTGACTTCAGGAAAATACCGTGCGGACTGCCCGGAGTGGAGACCCTGCTTCCGCTCATGTTCACCGAAGGCTTCCTGGGGGGCAGGATATCGTCGGCAACGCTGGTGGAAGTGCTGTGCTCCAATCCGGCCAAGCTGTTCGGCCTCTATCCCCGGAAAGGCACTATCAGGGTAGGAAGCGACGCCGATCTCCTCATTATCGACCCCGCGGCGACCAGGCGCATTACGCCGGCCGGGCTCCATATGGATTGCGACTTCTCGCCCTACCTGGGAAGAGATCTATACGGTTTTCCTGCGGTGACTGTTTTAAGGGGAAAGATTATCCAGAGCGAGGGCCGCTTCCTGGGCCGCCGGGGGGGCGGGGTGTTCCTTGAAAGGACCTGAAAGCAAGGAGGGTATTTTGGAGTGTGCTAGGGCCCGGAAGGGCGTGACCGTCGTAAAGGGCGGTACCATATTCACGAGTAAGGCCAAGAAGGGTATGGTGGAGGGCGGCTGGGTCGTGATAAAGGGAGGCAAGATCTCAAAGATAGGTACCGGAGATATCAAGAAGGAGATCAAAGGTGTCAAGGCGACCGTTGTCGATGCGGCCGGGAAAGTGGTGCTGCCGGGTCTTGTCAACTGCCATACGCATCTCTATAGCACCCTGGCCAGGGGTATAAGGCTTGCCGACTATGCACCGCGCAATTTCGGCCAGTGTCTCGAAGGTCTCTGGTGGAGACTGGACAGAGTGCTGACTTATGAGGATTGTTACTGGAGCGCGCTCGTCGGTAGCCTATTAAGCCTTAAGGCAGGTGTTACAACGCTCTTCGATCACCACTCCAGCCCTTACTCCATAGACGGTAGCCTGGACTCGATTGCCGCGGGCATGTCGGAGGCCGGTACAAGGGGGAGCGTCTGCTATGAAGTCTCGGACCGTGACGGCCAGGATCGCGCATCCCTCGGGATCTATGAAAACGTCAGGTTCGCCAACACCTTACAGCAAGGGGCCGGAAGCAGGATAGGCGCCATGATGGGTCTGCATGCTTCGTTCACGCTTTCCCAACCCACGCTCTTGCGGGCAAGGGATGCTGCCGAAGAGGCGGGCATCGGCTATCACCTTCACGTGGCCGAGGATAACATCGATGTCAAAGACAGCCTGAAACGTTACAGGAAAAGGGTTGTGACCCGGCTGGCCGATGTGGGAATCCTCTCAAGCAAGACCCTCGCTATCCACTGTGTCCATGTCATCGATTCCGAGATCCGCCTCCTTCATGAATCGACCGCCAATGTCGTTCACTGCCCGAGATCGAATCTGTCCAACGCGGTGGGTATAGCTCCGGTCGGCAAGATGTTCAGGCACGGTGTCCGGATAGGTTTCGGGAGCGACGGGTTCGGCCCGCCCAGCATAATGGATGACGCCAGGGCCGGGCTGCTGAGCTGGAGAATCGCCGAGAGCAATCCGGCCGCCGGGTGGGTGGAGACCGAGGTGATGCTCTTGAAAAACAACCCCATCATCGCCTCGGCCCTCCTTGACACAAAGGTCGGGGAGATAGCGGAAGGTTATGAGGGCGATCTGGTAGTGGCATCATACGATCCTCCAACACCCATGGGCCCGGACAATCTCTGGGGCCACCTCATCTTCGGCAGTCTCAAGGTCGACACCGTGATTGTGGGGGGAGACGTAGTGGTGGAAGGCGGGCGGTCCTCTGTCGTGGATGAGGCGAAGGTGTTTGAGAAGGCGCGCGCGCTTGCCGCCGATCTCTGGGAGCGGACCTGATGGGACTGGTATCGAGACTGAGGTGTTCGAAATGCGGGGCCGTCCATCAGGGCGACGACCATCTCACCTGCCCCAAGTGCGGCCTCGAAGGCATCTTCGAAGTCGAGTACGATTATGATCTTATGCGGGACTCCCTCCGTAAGAACCCGCTTCGCTCAAGAGACCGCGACGACATTTTCAGGTACGTCGATATGCTTCCCGTGGCCGGGCCGCCTCCGGCGATGCTGAGGGTGGGTTGGACGCCTCTTTACAGGTTCGAACGGCTGAACCGCGCCCTGGGCCATGAGCATGTCTATATCAAGGACGATACCGTAAACCCGAGCGCCTCGCTTAAAGACAGAGCGAGCGCGGTCGGCATAACGATGGCCCTCGAAAGGGGATGCCCGGCCGTTGCCTGCGCATCGACCGGTAATGCCGCCTCTTCGCTGGCGGTGCTGGCCGCATCCGCCGAAGTGGAATCCTACATCTTCGTGCCAAAGACGATCCCCATACCGAAGCTCTATCAAATAGCCGCGTGCGCCACGCGGGTTTTCAAGGTCGACGGCACGTATGAGACCGCGTTCGAGGTGGCCACGGCTGCGATTGGAAGATGGGGCTGGTATAATCGCAATTGCGCCATAAACCCGTATCTGGCGGAAGGCAAGAAGACCTGTTCGCTGGAGATTTACGAGCAGCTTGGCTATAATGTTCCGGATGTGGTTGTGGTTTCAGTGGGTGACGGTTGTATAATAAGTGGGCAGTGGAAGGCCTTCAAGGACCTCCACCTGGCCGGTGAGATCGACAGGCTTCCGAGGATGCTCGGCGTTCAGGCTTCGGGCTGCAGACCCATCGTCGATGCTTTCGAGGGAAGTTGTGGTGTGTGTGCGGTCGAGGCGGACACGATTGCGGACAGCATTCGGGTGGGCGAACCGCGCAACTGGCGAAAAGCGCTCAAGGCCCTTGGGGAATCAGGGGGCATGGCCCTTTCGGTGACGGATGATGATATAGTCGAAGCGATGCTCCTTCTGGGGAGCACCACCGGTGTGTTCGCGGAGCCGGCGGGAGCCACCGGGCTTGCGGGCCTGAAGGCGGCGCTCCGCGGGGGCTTGATCGGTAAGGATGAAACCGTTGCGGTCCTGGTCACGGGCAGCGGTCTGAAGGACCCTGCCAGTCTCGACGGCCACATCGAGGTCGCCGAGGTGGGGCGTGACCTGGATTCGGTGGCCAGGGTGCTTGATGGGGGCCGCGGTTGAGACGGGCTGCTCCTGACGGCAGACAGGGTGGATGGATATGGAATCTATGAGAATCGAGCTCAGCGTGAACGGCCGGCGGGTGAGCCGCGACGTGGATCCCACACAGAGCCTCTTGCGGTTTCTTCGCGATGAGATGGGGCTTACCGGGACCAAAGAGGGTTGCGGTCATGGTGATTGCGGCTCGTGCACCGTTCTCCTTGACGGGAAGCCTGTGCTCTCATGCATAATGTATGCTTTTCAGGCCCGTGGAAGGAGTGTCACCACCATCGAAGGTCTGGCCGAAGGGGAACTCGATGTCATTCAGGAGTGCTTCGTCGAAAAAGGCGCCATACAGTGCGGTTTCTGTACGCCGGCCATGATACTCGTCGGCAAGGCTCTTCTGAGCGAGAATCCCAGGCCGTCAAGAGATGAGATAAGGGAAGCCATATCCGGAGTGCTCTGCAGGTGCACCGGATACAAGAAGGTAGTCGATGCTATCCAGGAAGCTTCCATCAGGCAAGTAGGAGGTCGGTAAGGTGGAGAAAAGCAGAGCGGAGAATCTGCTCCTCATCAGACTCTCCGACGGTGAGGACCTGGAGGGGAGCCTCAAGCAGGCGCTCAAGGAGGAGAAGATCCACTCAGGCGTGGTCATAGGCGGTGTGGGCATGGTGCGAGACGCGGCCCTGTCGTTTTACGTCGGAAAGGGAGAGTACGAAACCGTGCCCATACAGCAGCCGGCCGAGTTATGTGCCTTGAGCGGCAATGTATCCACCATGGGCGGTGAGCTTGTGCTTCACCTTCATGCCACAGTCGCCAAGCAGGGGGGTGCGGCCGTTGCCGGGCACTTCTCCGGCGGCAAGGTCAACATGACCGCGGAGATAGCGATCATGGTGACGCCGCAGAATCTGACGAGGGAATCCGATCCTGAAACCGGCCTGAGACTGCTCAGGTTCGAATAGCCAAGAGAAGCTGCAGCAACCGGGGGTGTGAGAGATGATCAAGTTTGCAGAGAGGATGTCCAGGCTTGGAACCGAGAGCGCCTTTGAAGTGCTGGCCAAGGCGAAAGCGCTCGAGGCTAAGGGCAAAGATGTAGTGCACCTCGAGATAGGCGAGCCGGACTTCGACACCCCGGATAACATCCGGGAGGCGGCGGTCAAGGCCATATGGGACGGATATACCCACTACAATCCCGCCCAGGGCATACCGGAACTCCGGAAGACCATCGCCGAAATAGTGGGGAAGGAAAAAGGACTGGATGTGAAGCCGGAAGAGGTGGTGGTGACCCCCGGGGCCAAACCGATCATGTTCTTCGGAATACTGGCGCTCGTGGATGAAGGTGACGAGGTCATATATCCTAATCCCGGCTTCCCGATCTATGAGTCGGTCATCGAGTTCGTGGGGGCCAAGGCGGTTCCGATAAAGCTCGAGGAGAGCAAGGAGTTCTGTTTCGACCCCGCTCAGCTCGCGAAGCTGGTGACGCCCAAGACCAAGTTGATCATAATAAACTCCCCACAGAACCCGACGGGCGGTGTGCTCTGCAAGGAAGATCTCGAGGCGCTGGCCGAGGTGGCCAAGAAGAACGATGTCTGGGTGCTCTCGGATGAGGTATATAACAGGATGATCTATGAGGGCGAGCATATGAGCATCGCGGCCCTGCCCGGTATGAGGGAGCGCACCATAGTGCTCGACGGCTATTCGAAGACCTATGCCATGACCGGCTGGCGGCTGGGTTACGGGATCATGCCTGCGGAGCTGGCCGCACGGCTCACTCAGATACAGATAAACGCAACCTCGTGTACCTGCACTTTTTCCCAGGTGGCCGGCATCGAGGCCATTCGGGGAGACCAAAGCGCCTCGAACAGGATGGTCGAGGAATTCAAGCGGCGCAGGGACGTTATCGTGGATGGCCTCAACCGGATTCCGGGCATAAGCTGCCTCAGGCCCAAGGGTGCGTTCTATGTCTTCCCTAACATAAAGAAGACGGGCATGAAGTCTCAGCAGGTATCCGATCTGCTGCTCGAGAAGGCTGGAGTGGCCGGCCTGCCGGGCACGGCCTTCGGCAGCTTCGGAGAAGGCTATATGAGATTCTCCTATGCCAACTCGGTCGAGAACATAAACAAAGCCCTGAAACGGATCGAGCAGACGCTGGCAGAAGTCAAGAAGTGAACATCGATCTCGGAAAGTCGTTCCCCGACGCGCTGGGGATCTCTGCCGGCGATTTGGTGAGCATAGCCGGGGCCGGCGGCAAGACTTCGTTGATGTATGCTCTCGGGCGTGAACTTGCGCTCTCGGGTAAGCATGTCCTGCTCACCACGACCACCAAGATCATCTATCCCGAGGCTGCCGAGGTCGGGAGGATTCTCCTGGGGCCTGAGACCGAGGACACGATGGCGGAGATCAGGTCCGGCCTGGACAACGGGGGGCCGTTGCTTGCCGGGCGTGAGCGGCAGCACACCAAAATCATCGGGTTCTCTGCCCGGTTTGTGGACGCGCTTCACTCGCAGTCGGGACAGGCGACCGTGATCTCAGAGTGTGATGGTGCGATGGGAAGATCACTCAAGTTGCCGCGCGGATGGGAGCCTGTGCTGCCGCCGGCTACCACCGTGTACGTCGTGGTGATCGGCGCGGATTGCCTGGGCAAGCCCCTCAGCCTTGAGACGGTGTTTCGGCCTGAAGCCGTTGCCGCGCTGACGGGTGTCAGGCTTGGTACCGAGGTGGACCCCCGGCTCGTCGCCCGAATCGTGCTTGCACCCAAGTCATACCTGGACAGGAGACCCGCCGGGGCGCGTTGCTGTATCCTCATAAACAAGTGGGATACCGTGCATTCGGCCGCAGCCGGTGAGCGTGGCTTTTGTGAGCAGGATCCGGCCATGGCCCTGGCGCTCGACCTGAAATCCTCCACCGGTGTCGAGCGGGTGGTGCTGGGCTCGCTCAAGCTCGGAAGGCGGAGCCCCATTATGGTGATAAGCTAGATGGCCGGCGCATCCCTTCATGCAGTCATCCTTGGGGCGGGGACTTCCGCGAGGATGGGCCGGGAGAAACTCCTTATGGCGATTGACGGAAAGACGGTGCTTGAGATCACCCTGGCCAACCATCTGGGGAGCTCGCTGGATGGGGTGTGCGTCGTGGTGCCGGGCTGGATCGAAGGCTTCAAGGAGGTGACCGCGCGAGCGGCTCACCCCCGAGCCGCTTTTGTTGAAATCGCCGGGCCCTGCGAGATGAGCACTTCGCTTAAGGCCGGTTGGTCCTGGGTCCGCGACAACACCGAATCCCGTGGGATCATGGTCTCATTGGCGGACCAGCCGCTTGTCGGGCCGCGAACCATAGACCGCCTGATCGAGACCTATCTGGCCTCCGACAAGGCGATTGGAGTCCCGACATACCGGGGCCGGTGGGGCCATCCTGTCATCATCGGACGCGAGTTTGACTGTGAAGTCATGAAGCTCAGCGGTGACAGGGGCGCGAGGGAGATACTCTCCGGAAGGCCCGACCTCGTCCTCGAGGTCGAGGTCGAGAGTGACGGGGTCCTCGTGGATCTTGACCGGATCGAGGATTTCGAGGCAGTGCGATCGAGGATGAGAGACCATGGATGAACCCGAAGACATCCTGGGCATAGCGAGCCGCTGGCTGTCCGAAGGCCGGAGGATCTGCATGGCCACCATCATAAGGCGAGAAGGCTCGGCCCCGCGTGAAGTGGGCGCCAAGATGGTGATGTCCTCTGACGGCAGGACCGCCGGCTCCGTTGGTGGCGGTGGGGCTGAGAAGCAGATCCTCGAGCATATGACCAGAGCCCTTGAATCCAACAAGCCGGCCGTCGTCGACTTCGATCTGTCGGGCGACGCGGAGGACCTGGATGCCATGTGCGGGGGCGACATCTCGGTCTTCATAGAACCGATGGGTGTGGCGCGGCGGCTTTTCGTCATAGGAGCCGGTCATATAGGCACCGCCTTGGCGGGATTGGCGCGCGAGAGCGGTTTTGCAGTGACTCTGGTTGATGACCGCGAGGAATACCTGGTGGGATCCCGGGTGGGCGAAGACATGGAGAAGGTGTGCGCGACCCCCCATGATTATCAGGCTCTCGGCATAGACGGGTCCTGCTTCGTCGTGATCTGTACCCGAGGTCACCACCTGGATAAGGAGTGGCTGGGGTGCCTTGTGGGTCTCGATCCCCGCTATCTGGGGATGCTCGGGAGCAGGCGCAAGGCCGGGAGCATCTTTGAGGCTCTCGAGGAGGAGGGCGTGTCACGCGAAGCCCTGCAGCAGGTGAGAACGCCGGTAGGCCTCGACATAGGGGCGCTTACGCCCATGGAGATTGCCGTGAGCATAGCGGCCGAACTCATATCGGTATGGCGCAAACCGGAGCCCGGTGGGGAGGGAGTGTGATGGCCGAGGTTCATCCCCTGGTGCTAGTCGTAGGTGGCGGTGAAGTGGGTTCCGCTGTCGCCCACCGGCTTGCCGGATCGGGGATGGGGGTCGTCGTGACCGATCTTGGAGCCCCGAGGTGTCTTAGAAGAAACGTGTGCTTTGCGATGGCGCTGGTGGACGGGGCCAAGGAGGTGGAAGGGGTCAAGGCGATAAGGACTGCCGATGCGGATGAAGCAAGGGACCTTGCCTTGCACGGCACCGTCGCCGTCCTCGCGGCCGACTTCGGGCCGTTGATCCCGGACCTTCGACCCGACGTCCTTGTCGATGCCCGGATGTGCAAAACCGGTGAGGGGATCTCATCCGGCATGGCGCCTCTGGTGATCGGCTTGGGACCGGGCTTCACGGCGGGCGGCAACACCGATGTTGTCATAGAGACCAAGCGAGGGCACGACCTCGGCAGGGTCATCTATCGGGGGAGGGCCCACCCGAATACGGGAAAGCCAGGCGAAGTTCTGGGTCTTGCCGAAGAGCGCGTGATCAGAGCCCCGAGGTCGGGCCGCTTTCGCTCGAGCCTCGAGCTCGGAGCGCTGGTCGGCAAGGGTGACGTGGTCGGACATGTCGAGACCACTGAGGTGCGAGCGCCCATAGCAGGTCTCCTCAGGGGCCTGGTTGCGGATGGGATCGAGGTCCGGGAAGGCAAGAAGATGGGTGATGTCGATCCCAGAGGCTCGGAGATCGATCCTGCGACCATATCCGACCGGGGAAGATGTGTCGGTGGAGGGGTGCTCGAGGCTATAATGCACTGGTGGACGGGGAAACGATGATTGAATTCAAACCTCTTATGCCTGAGAACCTGGAAGAATGTCTCGATATGCTGGCGCGTCACGGCAAGGATGCCTGCGTGCTTGCGGGAGGAACCGATCTCTTTGTCCTGATGAAGGCACGGATGACGACACCGAAATTCGTAATGCCCATCGGGCACATCGGCCGGCTGAAGGTGGCCTCACGCAGTAACCACACCGTAACGCTCGGCGCCGGTCTCACCCATTCCGAGATCGCGCGACTCGACATCCTGGAGGATATCCCATGCCTCCGCGAGGCCGCCCGGTCGGTGGGATCGCCTCAAGTAAGAAACGCAGGTACCGCCGGCGGCAATCTTGCCAATGCATCCCCGGCGGCGGATCTCTACCCACCTCTACTGGCACTGGGTGCGCGGTTGGAGATCCTGAGACAGGGAGGCAGGCGCACGATGGACCTCGACGAATTCGTGAGAGGACCGGGCATGACGGCACTGATGCCGGGGGAAATCATAGGAAGCATAGTATTCTCCAAGCCCCATGGGCCGTTCCATGGCGGGCATGAAAAAGTGGGACTGAGAAACGCGCTTGCCGTTTCGATTACGAGTGCAGCCGTGGTGGCGAGCGCCGCCGGCCGCAAGTTCCAGGGTGTGAGAGTGGCGTGTGGTGCTGTGGCACCCACGCCGATCCGGATGCGCAAAGTCGAGAGCCTTCTCGAAGGGGAGGCCCCGAGCGAGCATCTTTTCGCAGAGGCGGAGGCGCTTGCTGCTTCCGAATGTGACCCGATCACCGACATAAGAGCTACCAGGCAGTATCGCTGCCGCGTGACCGGTGTTGTTGTCTCGCGCCTCCTGAGGCAAGCGGCGGCCGACCTCCTGGGCTATGGGGATGCCTGAGATGGATCGCCTCGGGAAACTTGCCGCAGACCTGCTCGATCGAGCCAAGGCCGATGAGGCCTACATCGCCGATCTCCTGTCCAGGCTCATAAAGATACCTGCCCCCAGCTCCGGCGAACAGGAAGCCGTTGAGCTGGTGAAGCGGGAGTTGCAAGCCCTCAAACCCGACGAGGTCTTCATCGATGCCATGGGAAGCGTGGTGGCAAGATTCGGCAGCGGCGACAGCGTGCTTCTATATGATTCACACCTTGATACCGTGGGAGTAGGGGATGAATCGACCTGGAAGGTCGATCCCTTAGGAGGCCTCATCAAGGATGGGGTGATCTACGGCAGGGGTGCATCGGACAACAAGGCGGGGGTAGCCTGCATGGTAGCAGGCCTGAGACTGCTCACGAACCTGGCTGCGGAGGGTGATTTCACGCTCTATGTGGCAGGTGTAGTCCAGGAAGAGGTCTGCGAGGGCCTTGCCCTGAGAGTGCTTCTGGAGGAGCATGGAATCGAGCCCGAGCTTGTCGTCATAGGTGAGTGCACCGATCTCGGGATCTCACGGGGGCATCGGGGCAGAACTGAGATAGAGGTGGTCACCACGGGCGTTTCCTGTCATGCCAGTGCTCCGTCACGGGGAGATAATGCCATATACAGGATGACTCCCATAATCGAAAGCATCAAGCGGATGGATGGGAATCTTGCAGGCGACCCTTTCCTCGGCCGGGGGAGCATTGCAGTGACGACGGTAGAGTGCTCCACGGCCTCACGCAACGCGATTCCGGACGGTTGCAGCATCTTTGTGGACAGGCGCACCATCCCTTCCGACACGCGTGACAGCGTGGCCCGCGAGATTGATGAGATCGCCAGGTTCACAGGCGGCAGTGTGAGGATCACCACCTACCGGAGGCCGAGCTATAAGGGATTCGTAAGAGAGGTTGAGAAGTTCTTCCCGGCCTGGGCGACCGATCCTGAGTCGGAGGCCGTCAGGTGCGGGCAGGAGGCACTTCGGCTGCTGTTCGGGGGCGAGCCCAGGGTGGGCAAGTGGGACTTTTCCACCGACGGCAACTATTCGATGGGCGTAAGAGGCATTCCAACCATAGGCATGGGACCCGGCGAGGAGCGATACGCCCACACCTCAGAGGACCAGGTCAGGGTGGCAGACCTACCGAAGGCCGCGGCCTTCTATGCATTACTTCCCTTTGTATATACCGCCTGATTGATGTAGCTTATGCTCTTGGAAAAGTGAGGTCACGTGGCGCCGGGTGTCTGTGCCCGACGCTACGCGGGACATAGGCGGAGCGAAGGCGCTCGTGGAGCAGTGAATGTAGTTTTGAACAGCGACAGAGCGCCGAGCGCAGCAAGACCGTCGGGGGTGGAACCCCGATCAACGTCGGCCGCAGAAAGCCGACGCTACGCGGGGGCGGGGCGCAGCCCCAGAGGAGTAGAATTGAAGGACGGAAGTCTTTTCTCGGGCAACGGCCGCAAGGCCGCGGGCAGACGTCCGCTTGCCGACCGCATGAGGCCGAGGAATTTCGATGAATTCGTGGGCCAGGACAAGGCGGTAGGCAAGGACTCGGTCCTGAGACTGGCGATCGAGAAGGGGGAGCTCCAGTCCGTCATATTCTGGGGCCCTCCGGGTACGGGTAAGACCACGCTTGCCCACATAATCTCAGGTATGATGGGTTCGAAGTTTGTGGCCTTCAGCGCCGTAACCTCGGGGGTCAAGGAGATCCGCGAAGTCGTGGCCGCCGCCGAGATGAGCATGAGCATGCGGGGCACCAAGACCATACTCTTCGTCGATGAGATCCACCGGTTCAACAAAGCCCAGCAGGACGCCTTCCTGCCCCATGTGGAAAAGGGCACCATAATCCTGATAGGGGCCACAACGGAGAACCCTTCGTTCGAGGTGAACTCCGCCCTGCTCTCCCGATCGAGAGTGCTTATGCTTGGAAAGCTCTCAGGCCCCGACATAAAGGAGATCGTCAGAAGGGCGCTTGCTGATGAGGAGCGCGGTCTTGGCGGCATGAAAATCGATCTCCCGGATGAAGCCATTGAACACCTGGCGGGTCAGGCCGACGGTGATGCAAGGGTCGCCTTGAATGCCCTGGAGCTTGCCCTGGCCGCCGTCACACCGGATGCCGGGGGCGTGCGGAGGATAGATCTCGCGACCGTGGAGGGGGCGATGCAGAAGAAAGCCCTGCTCTATGACAAAACAGGCGAAGAGCACTACAACATCATATCCGCTCTTCATAAGAGTCTTCGCGGAAGCGACCCCGATGCGGCACTCTATTGGCTGGCCAGAATGCTGGAGGCCGGGGAGGACCCTCTATATGTGGCCCGGAGGCTTGTGCGTTTCGCATCGGAGGATGTCGGAAACGCCGACCCTCAAGCTCTCATGGTCGCAGTCGCCGCCAAGGAGGCCGTGCATTTCATCGGCATGCCCGAGGGTGACACCGCCCTTGCCCAGGCTGTGATTTATCTCGCTACCGCTCCGAAGAGTAATGCTGTATACTTGGCATATGGCCGGGCCAAGCAGGATGTGAATTCGCAGGCTACGCCCCCCGTGCCGCTACATATTAGAAACGCTCCAACCAGGCTGATGGCGGAGCAGGGTTTCGGGAAGGGGTACAAGTATCCTCATGATGATCCGGATGGGCTGGCCGAGCAGGCTTATCTGCCGGAGGAGATGCAGAACAGAAGGTATTACGAGCCCACTGAGCGGGGTTATGAGGCTAAGATCAAGTCGAGACTCGACCGATGGCACAAGATCCTGGCCCAGAGAAAGGGGAAGCAAAAGTGAAACGCGGATCGGCTGATGGTGCCAAGACACTGGTCATCGCTCTGGGAGGCAACTCCATAATCCCTGCGGGGAAAGAGGGCACCATAGAGGAACAGATTGAACTCACCCAGGCTACGATGGTCCATGTTGCGGAACTGATAAGAGCGGGCCATGAGGTCGTCGTCACCCATGGCAACGGCCCGGTTGTGGGGAACATAGTGATCAGGAACGAAAAGGCGAAGGATGAGATTCCGCCGATGCCGCTCGATGTCTGTGGAGCGGATTCGGAAGGCGGCATCGGATACATGATGCAGCAGGGCCTTCAGAACGAGCTGGGGCGCATGGGCATAGACAAAGATGTCTTCACCATAATCACGCAGGTGGTTGTCGACGCCGCGGACCCGGCATTCAAGAAGCCCACCAAGCCGATAGGGCCGTTCTACTCTCGTGACGAAGCCGAACGAATCGCACGCGAGAAGGGTTGGGTGGTTGTGGAGGACAGCGGCAGGGGCCACAGGAGGGTCGTACCCTCACCTAAGCCTCTCGCGATAGTCGAACGCCGGGCCATCGAACGGGCCATCGACATGGGTGCCATCGTGATCGCGGTGGGAGGCGGGGGCATTCCGGTTGTGCGCGACGGCGAGGGCCGCCTTAAGGGTGTTGAAGCGGTGATAGACAAGGACCGCGCCTCCAGCGTGCTCGCAAGACAAATCAAGGCCGACGTATTTGCCATACTGACTGAGGTGGAGAAGGTTGCCCTGTCCTTCGGCAAACCCGATCAGCGGGATCTCGATGTCATGACCGTTGCCGAGGCTAAGAAGCACCTTGCGATTGGGGAGTTTCCCCCCGGGAGTATGGGGCCCAAGATCGAATCGGCAATTGAGTTTTTGGAAGCCGGAGGCAAAGAGGTCATCATTACCAAGCCGGAGCTCCTCTCCCTGGCTTTGGAGGGGAAGAACTGCACCAGGATCGTGCCCTAAAGGAGTCGTGAATGGCTAGTCTGGCGGATATCATCAAAGTTGCGCGTGGCGAAGAGCCCTGCGATCTCGTCATCAGGGGGGGACAGGTCATCAATGTGCTGTCGGGGGAAATCTACAGAGCTGATGTCGCGGTCTTCGACGGCTTGGTGGTCGGCATGGGCGAGTATGAGGGGCGGGAAGAGGTCGATGCATCGGGCAAGTATCTCGCTCCGGGCTTCATAGACGGCCACGTGCACATAGAGAGCTCGATGGTCGAGGTAAGGGAATTCGCAAGGGCCGTGGTTCCGAGAGGCACCACCTCTGTGGTCGTCGACCCGCATGAGATAGCCAATGTATTCGGGCTTGAGGGCATCCAGTATGTGCTTCGATCCAGCAAGTACAACCCACTCAACGTCTTCCTCATGCTCCCTTCATGCGTGCCGGCCACCCATTTCGAGACCAGTGGGTCGAGCCTGAAAGGCTTCGATCTCTATCCTTTTCTCACTGAGAAATGGGTACTGGGAATCGGAGAAGTCATGAATTACCCGGGAGTCCTGCGGCGGGACCAGGACCTTCTGGACAAGATAACCATGGCGAATGAGAAACGCGTGGACGGGCATGCTCCCAACCTCGGTGGCAAGGACCTCTGCGCCTATGTCGCCGCGGGCATAGGGTCCGACCATGAAAGTACCTCAGTAGAGGAGGCGCGTGAGAAACTCAGGCTCGGCATGCACATAATGATCCGGGAAGGCTCACTGACGAAGAACCTGAGGGATCTCATTCCGGCCATAACCCCATACAACTTGAGCCGGTGTCTCTTTGTCACCGACGACCGTCATCCCAAGGACATTCTGGATGAAGGCCACATCGATTTCATGGTGAGGACCGCTATCGAGATGGGCATCGACCCGGTCGCCGCGGTGAGGCTTGCCACCGTAAACTGCGCTGAGTACTTCAAGCTGGACAAGCTCGGCGCCATCGCTCCGGGCTACATTGCGGATGTGCTGGTCCTCGATTCCCTTGATAAACCCAGGGTGGAGATTGTATTCAAGCGAGGCAGACTCGCCGCGCGCGACGGGGAGCTTCTGGAGCTTGAGGAAGCCCCGCCCAAGGTCCCCTTGAGGGGCTCGATCAACATCAAGTTCCTTACCCTCGATGATCTGAAGATACCCGCAAGAGGCAAACGGATAAGATCTATCCAGCTTCATCCCAAGGACATAAAGACGACCGAGGTCATAGCGGACGCCCGCATAGAAGAAGGGGCGGTCGTGAGCGATCCTGAAAACGACATCATCAAGGTGCTTGTCATAGAAAGGCATCACGCCTCGGACAAGATAGGGAAGGCCTTCGTCAAGGGACTCGGGATGAAGCGTGGGGCCATAGCTTCGAGTGTATCCCACGACTCGCACAATATAGTGGTGGCCGGAGTCAATGATGAGGACATGCTTGAGGCCGTTATCGAGATTTGCAGAATGAAAGGCGGCCTCGCGGTTGTCGATGGCCGCAAGGTGTTGGCCAAGGTCCCCCTGCCTGTTGCCGGCCTTATGTCCGAGGAACCCATGACGACGGTGAGGGACGAGCTGGAGAACCTGGAAAAGGCGGCGAGGTCCCTGGGAATCACTATCGACGAGCCCTTCATGGCCATATCTTTCATAACGCTGGCCGTTGTGCCCGATATCAAGCTCACGGATCTCGGGCTTTTCAATGTGAATACCTTCAAGTTCGTTAGCCTGTTCGTAGTCTGACGGAGGAGCCAATGAAGAGAGTGCTTACCGGCATACTTGTGGCCGGACTCATTTTGGCCGGCTGCCAGGGCGAGAGGAAGCAAGCCGGGGCCGAGGCGGGGAAACCCGCTATAGGTCTTGTCCTTTCGGTGGGGGGTCTGGGGGACAAGTCCTTCAACGATTCCGCATACGAGGGCCTTACCCGGGCGGCGACGGAACTTGGGATAGAGCCCGTATACGGCCAGCCCGAGCAGATGTCGGAGGATGAAAAGTACCTGAGACAATATGCCGAGCAGGGGATGGATCTGGTGATCGGAGTGGGGTTCCTCATGAAGGACGCCCTGGAGAAGGTCTCGGGCCAATTCCCGGATACCAGGTTTGCCATCATCGATGCCGTCGTGGATGCCCCCAACGTGGCCTCACTGGTTTTTCGCGAACATGAAGGTTCTTTTCTGGTAGGTGCCATCGCCGGGCTTATGACCAAGACCGGCAAGGTCGGCTTCGTCGGCGGTATGGACATTCCGCTGATTCATAAGTTCGAAGTGGGGTACCGGGAAGGTGCTGAGTATGTGAAACCGGGCTGCGATGTGCTCGTGGCCTATGCCGGCTCGGGTCCCGAGGCTTTTCACGATCCGGTGAAGGGCAAGAGCCTGGCCCTCAGTCAGTTCGATCGGGGTGCGGACATCATATTCCAGGCGGCGGGCTCCACCGGAAACGGCGTCATCGACGCCGCCAAGGAGCGGGGTCTCTTTGCCATCGGGGTCGACGCCAACCAGAACTACATGGCGCCCGGCCATGTGCTTACGAGCATGGTGAAACGCGTCGATGTTTCCGTGTACAGCATAATCAAGGATGTAGTGAGCGGCACCTTCAAGGGCGGCCCCCATGTTTACGGTCTGGACGTTGACGGCGTAGGATATGCTCTGGACGAGTACAACAAGGATCTGATCCCGCCTGAGACGCTCGAGCGTGTCGAGCAAATCAAGCGGGACATAATCTCCGGCGGCATCCAGGTCACCGACTACACCGCCGCCCACTGAGATGTTTCGCGCCGGGGTTCCATCCCCGACGTGGTCTGCCTCGCGGGTCCTGTCGCTGCGGACTCCCACCGTCCTCCTTGCAGTCTGGGCG
>CAZRAU010000024.1:0-32334 GCA_964598025.1 uncultured bacterium | reverse complement strand
ACCCCATTGATTATCGCAGTCTCGTCGAGCCTTGAGACCATGAGCGTTCTGCCCACCGGCGGCTCGGTAGCCGCTACAAGGAGGCTATGGTACTTCCTGGTGTTTATGCCGAGAACCGTTGAAGACGCGTACCCGCCGAGCCCGTTGGTCTCCAACCATTCGATGCCGACCGCCTTATCGAAATCGCCGAGATCCTGCCTTCCCAGATCGATCATCGCGGCCTACTTTCCAAGCGACACAAGGAACCCGGTTATCTTCGAGGCTTCGCTTTCACTCATCCACGAAGGGTCCTTCTGGCGCATACGCTCCACGGCCTCCGCCCATTCATTCGAGGTCAATTCCGCAGAGAGGGCCTTGTCCAGACGATGGCACTTGGCACACTTGACCACGAAGAGGTCCTTTCCCAGGGTGAGATCCACCGACGCCCGGGCCTCGGCTCCCGAGTCCTCGGCCTCAAGAGGCTCTGCGACATGGGCGAAGACGGATGTGAAGAACATGACGAAGACGGCGGCGAAAAGGACTGTGCCGACGCCGAACAGCCGGTTCCTCAGCTCCGGGTACTTCTCGACAATCACGATCTTCATGAGAATCATGGGAATGAAGATCGATGCAAATGTGAGATGGACGGCTGTAGCGGGGGATAGGCCTGCGCCTTCCAGCCCGAGTCCGGTTATGCACATGACCGATAGCACCACATAGAGGGTCACCGCCAGACCGCCGCTTGACCTGTGGATTATTCTCAGAAGCTTGGCCCTCGGGGCGTTGGGGGTCCCAAGGAGGTGAAGCATAGAAAAGAAAGCGACACACGCCAGCGCGAGGAAGAGCGTGCTCAGGGCGAACTTGACACCTGTAAGAACCATGTTTCACCAGCCGATCTGCGTCTGCTCCGGAGCCTAACAGGTGGTGGCACGGGTGTCAATTCCATTGTGGAGCCCCCCTCTGTGGCATTGGGTTTCCATGCCCGACGCTACACGGACCGGGGAAGCCGAGCGGGTGGCGCGGAGGGAGGGCCTCCCGCCGCCCAGACTGGCAAGGAGGACGGTGGGAGTCCGCAGCGACAGGACCCGCGAAGCAGACCCCGTCGGGGATGGAACCCGGACGCTACACGGGGGCGGAGCGAAACCGTTCGCGGAGCGGTAGATGTCGTTCTGAACGCCGACAGAGCGCCAAGCGCAGCAAGCATACCAAGGTCGATGGCGGGCTAGTCTATGAGGCCCAGCCAGTCGGTGAAGAGGAACTGGAAGCGGCCGATGAGGAGGCTGACTCGACCCATCACGTTGTATCCGAAGGTCGCGCCGAACCCGATCATCAGGAAGGTGATGCCGATTCTGGAAACGGTCCGCAGGCCGCCCTTGTGCTCGGCCGAGAAGTAGAAATAGACTAAGGTCGTGGTGACGCCGACCAGGAGCACCAACGCCGACATGATTTCCCTCACCGACATGGTTAGGGGGTTAAACATAGTGCTTTGGGCTTGTTGGAGGACTCTCACCTGTATGTAGGATGGAATCACATACCCGGCCCAGGCTGCCACGTAGAAGGCCACCGGGTACTTGGATATCCACTCGGTGCGCCTCGCAAGGCGGGCGAACATCATGACACCCAGGACGCCCCCGACAATCAGCACATACTCATGGTTATCGAACACGGGGACATAGAATTTCTTGTAGGCCGCCGAGAAGAAGTACTGGACCAGGTAGTAGCCGGCCGAGACCCCCACCAGCAGATGCTCGGCGAACTTATAGACAGGATTGTCACGGTAAAGGAATGAGAAGATGGCCAGCGAGAAGAGACTCGCTATCCAAATGCCCGGATCGCCGCTGAAATGCACCTGTTCCTACCCTTTCATCTTTTCCCGGGCCTGAGCCCTCCGAACCATGAAGTAGCCGATGTTGCCCACCAGGATGAAGACCAGCATCAGGGCATGAGCGACGGACTGGGCGTCCATGCCGCGTATGCCCATGCCCGGCCGGCCGATCAGTTTCTCATACTCGGCGGCCCCCTTGAGGCCACCCAGGAACCCCAGGATCTGACCGGCCTGGTAGTATGGATATATCAAAACGGCCTGAATCGCCGTGTTCCCCGATAT
Source organism: uncultured bacterium (assembly GCA_964598025.1). Taxonomy (GTDB): domain Bacteria; phylum Arandabacterota; class Arandabacteria; order Arandabacterales; family Arandabacteraceae; genus JALGWN01. The sequence continues at coordinate 30,248 of CAZRAU010000024.1, read as the reverse complement.
CACCCTGGCGCCGTATCGCCCCCCTGCCCATATGGCCCAGTACTCGGATAGGGCGCTGCCGGCGATGGAGACGATCATCTCAATGTCATTGTAAGTCTCGACTTCTTCCATGAGAGGGATCTCGGTCGTAGGTTTCCCGTACTGGTCGGTCGGGTACGTTGCCTTGAAGCTCTCGCCAAGGCGGAGGATTGTGCCCGACCAGTCGGGATTGTAGCCCAGAAACACGTAATCTTCGCCGTAGGTCTTGCCGTACATCTCCGCCGCATCGTTAAGAAGCCGCTCGGCTATCCCGGTGCCCCCGGCATAGGTGGTCAGTGCCACTATCTTGACACCCTTGGGGAACACATGGTTGAGGACGGCTATGCTCATTGGATTGAGCTCCGCCATGACGTCGCCCTCGTAATCGAACGTGAGCAGGATGATATCCCCCGCCTGGAGGGGTTCGAGTTCCCTGTAGAAGTCACGGACCTCCTTGGAGACCTGTACGGGAAACCCCAGGGGTCTAAGCAGCGGAATGGCCACCGCAAGCGCAACGGACAGGAAGATGATCCGCCTGTCGATCGACATCATGCGATCATAGAAGGCCATCAATCGCTCCTTCCCAGATAGGTCTTCTCTATGCCCAGGATGATCTTGATGGCGGTCGCCGTCATCCCCAGTCCCACCCCGATCATTATGCCCCGCTTGGCCGCCAGGTTGGGTACATTCAGGACCCAATCGGAGATCGCCACCAGCGAGATCTCCACCCCGAAGACCTCACCCCGGATGTAGTTTCCTATCGGGACCCTTCCGAGCATCACCAGCGCCCCTGCGACAAGGAGCAGCGTGGCGTGAACGGACCGTGCCCTGAAGGCCCTGTAGGATGCCGAGGCGACGAAGAAGGCCAGCAGACTGAACATGGTCGACTGCATCGGCACCTGGACGTTGTTGAAGAGCCAGGGATAGGGTCCGGAAGTGGTCTTCCAGATTCCGGCCGATATCACGGTAACCAGAAGCCCGGCTATGGTGACGTAGCTATATTGCCAGCTCTCCTGGCGCCGCTGGATTTTGGTCAGGTGATACCTTATGAGACTCCAGGTACCCAGGATGAAGGTGCAGCCAAGGAGCACCTGCTTCCAGTCCAGGATCCAGTTGTAAAGCTGCAGGAAGAAAGGGTTGGGGGTGAAGAACTGCACCATCATGAGGATTCCCACGATGAATGCGAGAACTATGGGTCCCTGTTTCTTCACCTAATCAAATCCTCACTGAAACAAAGAGGCGAACCTCTCGGCAAGTTCCGGATTCAACATGTAAAGCACTATCCCCACGCCGATCGCCGCGATTATGACGGCCTTGGCGTAATCCTGGGCCTTGAGGGCTCCCAGGAGGAGCGGTTGCCTTGAAAGGTACACGCTTCCGGCATAGAGTTCCTCGCCGATGAGCGTATAGTCGCATGCGCTGATAAAGAACGGCAGCTGGGCATCAGAGTCGGTTCCTGCAATCTGGATTGCTCCGCTCGCGTTACCCGTCTCGGCCAGCACCAGAGACTCGGCATAGAAGTGGCCGATGAAGAAATTGGTGGCAGGTTTCTCGCGCATCATGAGGCCCGCCACGGCAGCCGCGAAACCGAACTGGCTGAAGGTAACATAGAAAACATTCTCTTCCCGGTAAAGATGGGGTTTGCCCACAGCCGAATAGGATTCCCTCACCACTTGCTGCGCGACGGCCATCACAATGGGATCGCGGTTAGGCACCACCAGTCTGGTCTCATACTCACCGGCCTTTTTCGCCACCTCACCAAGGATATTGATGGCGGCAACGGTCGCCACCTCATCCATGGGGTCCAGACCCGGGATATAGAGGATCGGGCGACCCATCTCGGTCGCACGGCCCACCGCCTCTTCGACGGCCTCGAGCCCGGCGATTCTCCTTATGAAAAGCCTGCCGCCCCGTCTGGCCCATTCCACAAGCGCCACCACAGTCCCCATGAAGACCAGGACGGCCACCAGGACATTGATTGTCGCGTGTCTCAGCCATTGGCGCGCAGGAGCCTGAGGGTCGGTGGGGACCGAAACCGCAGTCGTGGCGCCGGTCTTGGCAAGAAGGATGTAAGAGTAGGGCGTGCCTTCCTCAAGGCCGGAATCCACGAGGACGGTGTCCCCGGGGTCGGCGTCTCCGGCCGGCTCCCAGCCCTGGGCGGTAAGCGCCTCCGAGGTACTCATGCTATCGGGCGGCGCCGTGAACCGCGGTCGGCCGCCATCAGGAGCGACAAGGCGCCAGATCTCATAGCCCATGACCGGATAGAACGGTTCGTCCCAGGAAACGGTGAGGCTTGTCCCCCAGTCGTCGGGTGTATCCGACACACGCAGCGCGGCCTGTAAGTGCGCAGGAACGCCGACAACGGACAGTGTGAACAACACGAATGACGCGAGGATCAATGTGGGCCTGCAATGACAGAAGGTGTTTCCGGTCATCTTCCCTCGCGAGTTAGTGCCCCGGCCCGCCTCTGTTTGTGTGGCATCGGGGTCCCACCCCCGACATCAGGCTACTCCACAGGCCTAATGCCGTCTGGCACACTATAATCACTTTCCCTACTGTGCGCGAGAGCATAGCACGACGGCAAGGTCCCGTAAACAGGATTATCGAGGGCATGGGTGCAGAAAAATGGAGGGATGAAAGCTGGCTAAGCGCGAGAGGATTAGACAATGTCCGGGATAGCTCCAGCCTTCATCCCCTAGGCCTTCCGGGTGTTTACTCCCGTAAGACCCCTCCACACCATAGTAGATCGGCACTCAGACGGCGGGGTTTAGTTTTCATATCGGGTCATCTCATAAGCGGGAAGTTGACGGGGCGCCTTGCCGGTGGTAACATCTCGAGCTATGAGATCGGGAATCCAGGAAAAGCTGTCGTTCGTGCCTCTCCCAGACAGGGAAGGGGGGGATTTCGACGGGCCCTTCCTGTTCTGTGACTACTGGGCGAGTGTGCTGGAACTCAGCGGCATAGTCAACCTCAAGGCCCTCAGCCAGGCGGGGTTGTCACTCGAGCTCTTCAGAAAAATCCTCAACCGCCCCACGGCCGGCCTTCCGCGTCTGGGCTACTACATCCTTGCAGCGGTACTGAAACCGGTGGTGGTGGTCGTCCGAGGGATCCTGCGCCTCGTGCGTGGCAAGCCTGGAGCCCGGACCTCACCCTATGACCAGAGTGCTATGAGAGGTGTGCTCATCGAGCGTGCCCTCGACCTGAGGCCTCAAGCGAAAGGCGGGGCTGATGTCTATTCGGAGGGCGAGCGGATCGCGGCGGACCTTGTGAACCCGCTTCGACTCCGCGCCTCGGCCAGCATGTTCTTCGCCCGGTACAAGGTCATTCTAGGCGCCGGTGTGGCACTGGGTTATGGTGCCCTAATAGGTCCGATAGCATCTCTTTTCGGTCACGGGAACGTCCTGGTTCCATATCTGGGGGCGCTCTTCTACCCCGTGGTGCTGTTGATACTGTGGGTCATGTTCGATGATCTGCTGACCGCCACGGTCGCCCCGCTTCCCTTGATAGCCATCAGCTACACCGTGAGAATCGGCCACGGTTTCAAGGGTTTCGTTATTGCAGTCTTGCTGCTCGGGCTCATCTTGTACCTGGTCGAGTGGTTCTTCATACCACGGTCGCTCCCGCCGGCTCTTTACCTGTATGACAACGACCCCAAGAGCCGGTTCTTTCCCTATCGGCCCGGGCACGAGCCGTACTGGCTCGAGGGCAAGCACTACTGGGTCTGGCGCTTTGTAACACTGGCACCCGCGGAGCTCATCAAGTTCTGGGAAAAAGACTGGGAACGGTTGGAGGTGTGGGTGCGTGCGGATGGTGAAAAGAGAGGTAGAATCGAGTGGGTGGTGAGTGACTGGCACTACCGGGAGCTGTGGTTCGAATATGAGAGATTCACCCGAAGCGGGGCGAGGCAGATCCACGACCGCATATTGGAGACCGATCTCGATAGTGATCGCCTTGTGACCTGGGTGGTGGAGCTGGACATGGATCTTGTCTTCCATTCACCGGCGGTCAGGGGCATCTACATAGCCCGAGGCAAGGGGCTATCCTTCGGGCGGCGGGTGGTGTCGATCTTCAGCGCCATCATCCGCAAGAGGGCCAAGGACTGGCCCGAGAAGTATGCCCGCAACCTGGATATGTTTGAGATACAGGGGGGGCGGTTGCTTCACGACATGCCTGAGCACTTCCGGATGCTCGGGGTCAGGAGGCTTCTCAGTATGCCTTGGACCTACTGGAGATTCCCGCACGGGGCCAATACCTCGCGGAAGGCATTCGTGTATGGCAGCACCGGCAATGCATGCTCCGAGCCGGAGCCCGCCTCCGACAGGAGATTCCAGATAAAAAGGCCCGGATAGCACATCCGGGCCACTTAAGGCTGTTGAAAAAACCTATCTGCTGCTCAGCGCTCGTTTCCGGCTATAATTGGCCCTCGATCAGAGCCTCACCCTCTTCGTTCATCACTATGGTAGGCTTGATCTTCTCGATCAACATGTTGAGTTTCTTGGCAGCATTGGAAAGCGCGATCATGTTCTGATCCGCCGACTGATCGGAAACGGCTTGCACTTCCATCAGGCCGCGTTTGACCTCTTCGAACGCCGCCTTGGTGGCATCGGTCGATTTCAGTGAAGCCTTGTTCAGGTTATCGATTGCAGCCTTTATGTCTTCGGAGGCTTCCATGTACATGCCGAAGCCGATCTCCCTATAGGCTCTGGAAATGTGTGCTCTCGCGTTGAGTACGGGAAGATAGTAGAACTGGATGACGTCGACAAAGTCGCTGACGACCTTGTAATCCGCAAGCGCCTCGTCGCGGTACTTGCCCGACACGCGTTTGTTGATGGTCTCGTTGAGATTCATCAGGGCTTCCTTGGCAGCAGGAATCACCTGTTCGATCTCGGTGAAGGTTGCCTGTTCAATCGAGGCGTCGAACTTCATTTCCTTGCCGCCGCAGGAGGCGAAGGTCACAATAATCGTCCAGAGCAAAGCAAAAACCAAGAACTTCTTCATCTCATACCCCCTTACGTGGAATGGAATCGCCAAAGCAAGAGTATCATCTTACCTTGCATTCACCTCCTTTTGTGCCAAATCCTCCCAGATTGTTTGATTTTGGCTAACCCTAACAAATAGGGTAGGGGGGGTCAAGGGAAAATCTGAGTGCCAAGTCGCGGAGAATCGCGGCCTCGGTCCGTTGTCAAGGCCCTTCGGGGCGCTATCCGCAGGGGCGCCGTCTCCACCGGGTTACCAAATGCAACAAGGCATACAGGTGCCTTTGGCGGCCCGACACCGCTGCCGATCGACGGCGTGGACGAGCCCGCCCTAAGCCGGCGAGACCTTGTAGGCCACATCCCCGGGCCGGACCCTTTCGGCCACTCCTATACCTACATCGTCGCCGGCATCGGCCTCATCCACAGGTTGGTTGTCCATCTGCATGGAGTCCACCCGTTGGGTGAAATCGGTGGTGTGCCCCTTGAAGTGGATGGTGTCTCCGACCTTCAGGCTGCCGTCGGTGATGACAACAGCGGCAACACTGGGTTTGGCGAAGAACTTGACCACTTCACCGACCTTGGATTCCGGCATCTTCCATTTCCTCCTTTCCTACCAAGGAAACCTGTGTTAGAATATAAACGAATAGGCGATCAGTCAATTGAATATCGGGCCGGTCTCTCCGAAACCGTTGGAACCGGCATACATCTAAATGTGTTGGAAGGAGCAAGACAAGTCGGGTCCAACGAGGCGACGAGCTCCTTCCCCTGTGGTCCTGTGGATGGGTGGGGTCGAAGCTGGATAGGAGCGTCCCAGCGAGCTTCCGTGCCAAGCTCGCATGAAACACCAGACCCCACCCAACTTCTTTCCGCCTGCGCAGAAGCGATGCGCCTACCCGTGGCTGAACGAGTATGAAGGTGGTTCGGCGGATGTCACTGGATGGGCGGGCCCTGTGGGGGACAACCCGCCGAAGGCGGTCAGATAAGGCACCACGGGCTTGCCTGCGGAGTATTCCATTTGAATAGTACGGTCCTCTAGTCTACACTCCTGACCCATGAACATGAACCGTTTTGGGGTGTTGCTCTCGCTGGCGGTCTTGATGGGTCCGGCTTCAGGCATTGCCGAACTTGCCCCGGGTCGGGACTTCGAGATGCGCGCCGTGTGGGTTACAAGATGGGCCTTCAAGGATTCTGCGGATGTACGCACCCTTTTCGCCGATCTTGAGACCATCGGGGTAAATACCGTTTTCTTCCAGGTAAGAGGGGCCTGTGATGCCCTCTACCGCTCATCCCTTGAGCCGTGGTCCGACCTCCTCACCGGCCGGCTGGGCGCCGATCCGGGATGGGATCCTCTGGCGATGGCTCTCGAAGAGGGGCATGGCAGGGGAATCAAGGTGCACGCATGGATAAACGTATTCACGTGTTGGGCGGTTTCCGATTCCGGCACACCCCCAGCTTTGAGCGATCCACCTCACGTCTTCTATGCCCACCCGGAATGGCTGGCCTCAGATGGAGAAGGCCGCGGGATGTCGCTCGTGAAAGGTGAGACGGAGCATAGCTACGTATTCCTGAGTCCTACCAATGAGGAAGTGCAGGACCACATTGCGGAGGTAATTCGTGATCTGGTTGGACACTATGACCTGGATGGGCTCCATCTTGATTATGTCAGGTTTCCGGATTCAAGTTACTCCTATGATGTCGATACAAGGGCGGCCTACCGGCTGGACGTAATTCTCGGGGGTGTCGGTTGTGAGACTCTGTCCTTCCAGGAGTGGAGAACAAGCCGACTCACCGACTTTGTGGGAAGGCTTGCCAGGACCGCACGCACGCTGCGGCCGGATATAAAGGTATCCGCGGCCGTCTGGCAGAAGATAGGTGAGGGCCGGGAGATCTACCTCCAGGACGGCCTCGAATGGGTGCTGCGGGGTAATCTGGATTTCCTTGTTCCCATGATCTACACCCCAAGCGTGGAGACCTTCGGAGAGCGCCTTGAGACCTATGTCGAATCCGCTGGGGCCGGGAACGTCGTAGCCGGGTTGGGTCCCTATCTCGAGGATTTTACGGGCAGCATCCTCGCCGCCGAGCTGGATGCGGCCGTGGCCCGGGGCGTGCGTGGCTACTCCATCTTCAATAGCGATTTCGCCTTGAAATACGCGGACGTCCTTAAGCAATATGCCCCGCGGTAGCGGAAGAGCGGTGGGGCGATAATGACATTCGTTGCGTCGGGGCTCGGTGCCCGGAGGGTCCTCTTGAGGAGTTCGCATGGGGAAGCCATCTGACGTCTTTCTAACCATCGAAGGTGGGGGATCGAAGGGTAGGGCAGCCATAGCGTGGGACGGCAGGATCGCCGCACGCTTTCTGCCGGCGGGTCTGAACCCCAACGATATCGGCCCGGACCTCCTCGAACGGAGACTCAAATCCCTGATCCTGCCGCTCTTGGAGGTGCCGAGCGCGCCGATAGGAACCCTCCGGGTTCTCGCCGCGCTTGCCGGGGCAGGGTGGTTGGAGCCCCGGCGCCGGTGCACCAAGACCCTCAAGGCTGTTCTGAAACCTCATTGCTCCAGGTTATGCCTCAGGGTGACGAGTGATGCCGAAGCCCTGCTCGATCGGTGCTTCGCCAAGCGTGACGGCATTGTGCTCATTGCCGGCACGGGGAGCATCTGCCTCGGGACAAAGCGTATCGGGAAAAGACGGGTCACAGCAAGGGCCGGCGGCCGGGGCTCTTATCTTGATGGCGGTTGCGGGTTCCAGCTGGGTCTGGGTGTGCTGGAAGCCGCGCTGAAAGCTCTCGAGGGCAGGGGAGAGAGGACCCTCATGGTCGATTTGCTCTGCAGGCAACACGGTCTTGAAATCGACCGGATCCCGGAACGCTTCTTGCCTGTAAGTCGTGAGCAGGCCGCCGATCTGGCCCATATCGCCGTCGGAGCCGCAGCAGGCGGCGACCCCGTCGCGAGGCGACTGGTCAGAAGGGCGGTCACCGACCTGGTGGATCTGGCCCAAGCCGTGGCAGGAAGGCTGGGTCTCGTGAGTTCCTTCGACCTGGCCGTATCAGGCGGCCTCTTTGAGAATGCGTACCTGAGGAGCTCGTTCAAGCGAATGCTGAAGCGAAGACTGCCCTCAGCCTCACTCACGCGGATCGCCGACCCACTGGCCTGTCTGACCAAGGGCCCCTGACCCGGATTATTCACATGCCCTCTGCTCCTGCCTCGTACTTGCCGGTGTTGACAGCGCAATCCTCACACGCCGATCCTCGACGTATCGCCGGGATGCGCCTCCGGTCGACTCACTCGTCTTCCTTGCCATCACCGGCACCTCCGTCACCGCGCGACGAGGCCTATAAATAATCCGGGCTAGATCATCCACTTGCCGGCCTTGATTATTTCCTTGCCGTCCACGATGAGCGTGGGGGCCTTTATGATGAGGTCAAGGTGGCTCGCGACCGAGATGTTGCCGCCCATGCTCTTGTTGTCGCCGAGGGCAATGTGGACGGTCCCCATCACCTTCTCGTCCTCGAGCGTGCTCCCCACAAGCTGAGCCTTGTCGTTGGTACCGATGCCCAGCTCCGCGATGTTCCTGCCGTCCTCGCCGAAGGGGGCTATCATATTCTTGAGGGCCTCGGCCTCTTTGCCCCCGGTGATATCGGTGGCAAGGCCATCGGCGACATCTATGGTAATGGGAGTCTTGACAACTCCTACCCCGGCGCAGGAACCGTCGACCACTATTCTGCCCTCGGCCGTCCCCTCGACCGGGGCGAGATAGGCCTCGCCGGCCGGAAGATTGGTGAAGGCGCCGGGTTCTCTTACAATGCCCGTATCCTCATGCCAGGTCCTGCCTTCGAGGGTCATCGTGATGTCCGTCCCGAGTTGGGTCATGACTTTGGCCTTCTTAGCCCCCATGAGGCGGTCGGCCATCCGTTTGGTCATCTCTTCTATCTTGGCATAATCGGCCCTGAGGGTCCGCTTCATGGTGTCTTCCGTGATGTTGGGAAGTGTGGCTCCGCGGGCGCCTTGGGCACTCGCCTCTCTCCGGGCGTCGGTGTGCGACAGCGATCTGCTCGTCGGGATCATGAAGACATCACAGGCCCTGAGAAGGGCTGCCACGGCCTTAGGGGGTTCCTCGCCGTTGGTCTTCCTGGGTATGATTTCACAGAATATCGCGTCCGTACCCAGGTCTCGCGCGGTCTCCCAGAATGCCAGGCCCCTGTTCCTCAACGGCGCATCGGTAATTATGACGACGTTTTCACCGGCCCGCACATTCGCGCAATCGGTAAGAGCAACCCGGGCCGCTTCCTTAAGATCCTGCATCAGACTACCTCCTGTCGGATTCATGCCTCATGGATACTATTATGAGTGCAATGACAGCTGCTGCGAACACAACGAGCGATGTGACGTCGTGAAACCATCCCATGAAGTACCGGAGCCCCCCGAAGACGCCAAGGGGGAGGCTCATGCCACCCACTATGAGGAAGGCGACTATGATACCCATTATCGCCTCACCGGCAATGAGACCTGACCCGAAGAGGATGCCCCGGTGCACGGCCGCCTCTTCGTCGCCGCGCTTTCTTGCAGCCATTCTCACCAGCTTCTGGATGACGCCGCCGGTCAGGATGGGTACTGCCAGACCAAGGGGCAGATAAATGCCCACCGCTACGGGCATGATGTGGGCCCGGAACCCGGAACCGGATCGTCTGAGGAACTCATCGATGATGACCAGAGCGATGCCTACCAAGGCACCTATCTCGACCATTATCCAGGGCAGGGTCGCTTCGGTGAACATCCCCCTCGCTATGCTTGCGAAGAGGGTGGCCTGTGGGGCCGGCAGCTCACTCGATCCTATCCCGTAAGCCTTCTGGAGGACGGACAGTACCGGAGCAATAACGAATGCCGGGATGACTACGCCGAGCACCTGGCCGAACTGCTGGTTCTTTGGCGTCGCCCCCACAAGGTACCCGGTCTTGAGGTCCTGGGAGATATCACCTGCGGTGGCAGCCGCGCAGCAAACGACTCCGGCCACACCCAGAGCGGCGAGGATCCCTTCAGTACCTCTCATGCCGGCCAGCAGCAGCAGGGCCGAGGCGAACAGGATGGTGCAGATGGTCATGCCGGAGATGGGATTGTTCGAGCTGCCCACCAAGCCGACGATGTAGCTTGACACCGCCACGAAGAAGAAACCCGCAATGACCATGGAGAATGTGGAGACAATGGTGATCCCGACCGATTTTGTGAGGGAGAGATATATCACGAACACCGCAATGATCGTGACCAGGGTGAGCAGGAGCACAACGCGCTGCTTCAGATCCTGGTCGGTGCGGGGGATGGGGCCCTTCTCGAGGTGCTCGCGCCCGAAGAGGCCGTCCCTGAGGCCCTTGGCGATACCGCTTCTGATCTTTATGATGGACCAGAGGCCTCCAACGATCATCGCTCCCACACCCATGTATCTTATCTGGGTGCTCCAGACCTCGTAGGCCGAATCCACCAGGCTTCCGGCGGCAGGCATGCCCCTGATGGCGCCGTAAATGGGGATGCCCACGATCCAACCCATGGCTCCTCCTATGAAGACCAGCACGGAGATGTTCATCCCCACGATATAGCCTATCCCAAGAAGGAGCACCGACATGTCGCATCCGAAGTAGAAGACTGTGCGGCCGGCCGACCATGCTCCCTCTACGGCACCCTTGACGATGCCCAGAGCCGAAACCCAGGCTTTGAAGATGGCCCCGACGCCGATAGCCGAGAAGATATAGACTATACCGCTGCCTCTGGTCTCTCCGACCTCGAGGACCTCCGCACATGCAAGGCCCTCGGGGTAGATCAGCTCCTTCTCCTCGATTATGAGCGTCCTTCTCAGGGGGATCATGAAGAGAACACCCAGGAGCCCTCCGGAGATGGCGATGACCGTTACTGTCCAGAAGTCGAAATCAGCCCATATGCCGAGGATGACCAGGGCCGGGATCGTGAATATGATACCCGCTGCCAGCGATTCGCCGGCAGAGGCAATCGTCTGGACGATGTTATTCTCCAGAATCGTGCCACGTCCCAGCAGTCCCCTCAGAATGCCCATGGAGATTACGGCAGCGGGAATCGATGCGGTTACCGTCATGCCCGCATAGAGTCCGGCATAGGTGTTTGCCGCAGTCATTATGACCCCGAGCACTACTCCGAGGATCACGGATGCCGCCGTCATCTCCGCGATCGACTTCTCGGGCGGTACAAAGGGTGTGAACTTCTGTTGCTCCGCCATGGCTACCTCCTTGGGGGTTACCCATCCGCGGGCTCAGGCTCCAGGCCCGGAACCGGCACTTGCCGCCGCGGGCCGTCTCAGCCTATGGCGCGCTTCAACACGCGCCCCAGCCTCTCTATTCCTTCCGGTATCAGCTCCGATCGGGTGTTGGAGAAGTTGAGGCGCATGGTGTTGGTTCCGGAATCGTCGGGATAGAATACCGTTCCCGGCACGTAGGCCACCTTCTCCTCGACCGCTTTCTCCAGGAGATCCATGGTGTTTATGCGCTCCGGAGCGATCACCCACATGAACAGCCCTCCCTCAGGCCTGGTCCATGTCACTCCCTCGGGAAAGGACTCTTCCATGGCCGAGATCATTATCTGCCTTCGCTCACCATAGACCCTTCTGATCTCCCTGGAGTGGGCCTTGAGGATTCCCCGTTTCACTATGTCATGGGCAATCATCTGGATAAAGGTGCTGGTATGAAGGTCGGTGGCCTGCTTGGCCTGAACAAGCTTCTTTATGACCTTCTTAGGGGCCACTGCCCAGCCCAGCCTGATGCCGGGCGCAAGGATTTTCGAAAACGTACTGAGATAGAGAACATTCTCTTTGTGCAGAACCACTATGGGGGTTATGTCTTCACCTTCGAAACGAAGCTCTCCATAGGGATCGTCCTCGATGATTGGGACTCCGAATTCGGCGGCAACCTTCACCATCTTCTCTCGTCGCTCCAGGCTCAGAGTGACGCCCATAGGATTGTGAAAATTGGGGAGCACGTATATGAATTTCGGGCTCTCCTTTCTGAGCACTTCTTCGAGAACATCTATCCGCATGCCGTCTTCATCCACCGGGATGCCGATTATTCTGGGTCGATATGCCTTCCAGGCCTGAAGAGCCCCAAGGTATGTAGGTTTGCCGGTCACTATCACATCTCCGTCACTTATGAAGATTCTTCCGATAAGATCGAGAGCCTGCTGGGAACCGTTGGTGAGGAGTATGTTGTCGGGCTCGGCGGGGACCCCGTATTTCTGCATCTTCTCGGCAAGCGCCTCCTTGAGCGGCATAAAGCCCTCGGTGAGACCATACTGAAGGGCCGTCTCTCCGGAGGTCCTCAAGACATGGGCGCATGCCTCCTCGAATTCCCGGATCGGGAAGAGCTCGGGGGCGGGAAGGCCCCCGGCAAAAGAGATCACGTCGGGCATCTGTGTGAACTTCAAGATCTCACGAATGATCGAGGAACTCATAACCTGGCACCGGTCACAGAACTTACCGTCCCAGTGTGTGGTCACATCGGTCCCTACGGGCTGGTCGGAGTCGGTCGGCGTCACTTGGATTACCTCCTTCTCAGGTACAGATCAGGTATCATCCAAACTGGAAGCATATGCGAATTCGGTGCCAGGGTCAAGCCCGTAAAGGCGGGCAAAAAGCCGGGGTCTTCTTTATGATATGAGGTAGTTCCGAGGGTTTACACCCAGGTCTTGGCAGGAGAGGGTTTCAGTTATCTGGTAGGTGAACTCACCGGTGTCAGGATCGACCTCACCGAGGTCGATAAAGACCTCGGCGGCGGTTTGCTCGCCGGCCCGATCGACGATGACGCGTATCATGGCGCGGTCGGCGTCTCCGCTCAGCTCGCTGCGCCTGACCACGATACCGATCTCTCCGGTGTTGAGCCTCAAGACGGTGCCTATCGGGTAGATCCCCATGGCGGCGGCGAATGCCTTGACCAACACGGGGTCGAACTTGATGCCGGCTTGTGAGACCAGATATCGTATGGCTTCGTGCGGGGAATAGACCTTGTTTCTGTACGGCCGCTCCGTGGTCATGGCGTCGAATGTGTCGGCGATCCTCACGATTCTGCTGAAAAGATCCAGTGACGTGTCGGCCGGCACGTCGGGATAGCCGGAGAGATCCAGGTTTATGTGATGCTGAAACGCGACTATCATCGAATGCATCATATTCTCGCCGGTCTTAGGCATCCTGCACAGGCTCTTGACGCCGGTCAGGGTGTGCTGCCTGATAGCCTTCCATTCATCGACATCCAGAACGCCGATCTTGTTGAGCACCCCCGGCGGGATCGAGGTCTTGCCGATGTCGTGGAAGAGGGCCGCTATGCCGAGGCGACCGAGCCAGTTCCGGTGAAGCCCGAGTCTCTGGCCTATGGTCAGGGAGAAGATGCATACGTTGACGCTATGCGAGAAGGTATACTCGTCGTGGTCCTTTATAGTGGCCAGCGCCAGGACAGACGTCTCGTCCTCGAGCAGCGCGTCGGCGGCGGCATGGACCGCACGCTTGGCCTTCCTGAGACTCACCACTCCCTGGGAGCTCTGGGTTATGAGTGCCTCCTTGGCCGACCCCAGGGCCGCATAGAAGGCCCGTTTCGCGCGTTCCTGGCTCGTAAGGGCATGGATCCCGAAGCCCTCAAGCTTCTTGGACTGGGTCGACGGGACTACCGCTGTATGTTTGAAACCTTCCGACAAGACTCGATCTGCGACGTCATCACCCTTGATGTGGTCGCTATCCAGCGCATCGAGCAGCTTGATGAAGTCTATGATCTCTTCCCTGTCGATCCCATCCCTGATCTCCAGTTTCTCTATTTCCAGCCTGCCGCTCTGTGCGAGCAATGACTTGTATGCCGTGAAATTGGATACGTCGCAGCGGAGTCGGTCTCCGTTGACGAATATGCAGTCGCGCCAGAATCTGATCTCCGCTGCAGCCATGTCCCTGAAGAGAGTCTGCAGGGTTTCCATCAGCGAATCGCCGGCCTGGCTGACCGCGGCGTTGTTGGGTCTGTAGATCCTCAAGAGACGCTGGACCGCGGCTATCTGCACTACAAGCGTCCTTGCGGTCTGCAGATCGGCGCAGTGCTGGGCCCGGACTTCCATCTCTTGATCCCGGTGCTGCGCCTCCTCGAGCATCTCAGTTGATTGCAGCTTCATCGTCCACCTTCTTCAGGGCCGTTTCGGCGGCTTTCCGGATCCGGCCGGAAGCATGCGCACATATGTATTCCAACTCTGGAACCGCGATTCCCGTGTTCATCAGATGCATTATCTCGATCAGAGACACCTTTGTGTCTTCCAGGGGGTTGCGCTTGAAGAAACGTCTCGACTTGAGGATGCTCTTTATCATCTCCGATTGTCTTCGCGGTGATAGGCTCCTTATCACCAGAAGCATGCTCAGCTTGCTGTCATGGGCAAGATTGTGAAAGTCGTCCGACGTGAACAGGCTTAGCAGCGTTTCCGCCGATCCGTCGCCGGAGATCTCCACCAGTGAAGACAGCGCGCGCCGCCTGACGGCGTGGTCCTCGTCCAGAATAAGCCTCTTGGCCGTGTCCAGTGCTTCCCTGTTCCCCAGTTTTGCCGCCAGCTGGGCGATCTTCGCCCTAACCCTCGGAGATGCGTGCCGGCTGAATTGAAGCGTGCCGGCCAAGGCTTCCTCGGTGCCGATCGAATCAAGTATATCAAGCGCCAGCGAGACCTCGTCTCCGGAGGCAGCGTCTATTCCTGTCACGATATCCAACGGGTTGGATCTGCCTACGTAGGCGATCGCTGAAACCAGCGCCGCCCGGGCGGACGGCCTATTGCAGTGGGGCAGCAGCTTCACAAGGTCGGGTATTGCCCGGGGACAGACCTGACGAAGATAGGATTGGCAATGCTCGTGCTCGGTCTCGCTTCCCGTTGCCAGGACCTCCGCAATCGACGCCAGGTTCTTCTCGCCGTGCCTGGCCTCTATGATCCTGGTCAGGGCCTGGCTGATCTCGGTCTCGCCCGTTTTTCTGTAGCGCTCGGTTATGTCGCCGAGCACCTCGGAGGCCAGGGCGAGCTGCTTTCTTGCGACGCAGGCATCCAGGAAACCGTCGAACGCCCCCTCCATGTCCAGGTAGGTTTCCTTGGCCGGGTCGAGGTCCAGTGTTTGCCGGAGCACCTGGCACGCTCTTCTTAGGAACAGATCGTCGTCCACGGTCAGAGTCAGATCCTGGACCTCGCGGAGATCGTCCGGCGTAAGTACAATCGAGGGTTTGAGCTTGTCCCCTTTTGTCGGCGCCCGATTCCACGGTGCCGCCTCGATATCCTTTCGGGTCACCTCATTGGCCGGCCCCCTCCTCGCCTCGGCGTCATGCTTCAGACTGTCATAGTCCGCCTCGAAGTCGTTCACCTCGTAGTAGGTGATGGCCTGGAGGTCTTTCTCCCACAGCAGGGTGACGAAGTCCTCTTCCAGATTATCGGTCTCCATGCATCTGGTAAGGGCTTCGAAGAGGGCCATGAGGTCGTCTTCGGTAATACCCTTGTGGAATGACAGCAGCCTGACGCCGTCCCGGTGCATTCTGAAAGCGATGCTCTGATACCTGTCGGTGTTGCTGTATACTGTGATGTCATCGTAAAGTAGATCGAATTCACGAACCACGAAAGTAAGGACTTCGTTGACTTCGAGGAAGTCGTCGAGAACTTTCCGGAGGCTCTCCAGAGAGGTGAGAAACATGCGGTTGTTGGAAAGATACATCTGATAGTTCTTGGCGGTCCTGGAAAGGAGTTTGGCTATCTCCTTGACCTCTTCCGCAACCCCCGAGACCGCTTGTTCATTGAAAGTCATCTTCCCACCTCAGACTCCAGCCTTAGATGGGGGGTGGTCGACAGATCAGCCCCCAGACCACGATAAATATCGGCATATTGCATGTTTTGCTTTAACCCGGCGAATACTTCATCTGAAAGCGATGATCTACCGTGGAAAGGGCGATGATCCCGGTTGACATAGCATTTCCGATTGCGCACCTTGCTATCAAAGCCGTGTCGGGTGCCCCCGGTCGTCGCGTCATCCGTGGCGAAGTCGGCGATCGAAACAGGATTCGCCAGGGTGAAAGTGGATCCTGACAAGGTGGCTGCACGGACTTGGGAGTATGTTCACGAAGGAAGGCTTGTGCCGCTGGAGTAAGCAATAGCGGGTTGTGAAGAAGGTGAATTACAGCCCCATGCCTGGCTCTGGTCTATGGTATTGGAACCCTTTTCCACCGGTTCACAACCCGCATTAGCGTTGTATTGGCAATCCTTTGCATCAGTTCCCTTAGTCTGAGGGCGGTTGGCGCTTCTTGTGGGTCTGGCCCTCGCCATAGAACATGTTATCGAGCACGTCCTTCTTGAATCGCCACTGGCCTCCGACCTTGATGCCCGGCACCTTGCCCTTCTTGGCAAGGCGGTAGAGCGTCCACTTCTTGATGTGGAGGTATTCCGCGGCACCTCTGATGTCGAATATCACATCCATCCAGCCACCTCCTACGTGTGGATCTGCAGTGCTGACTGCGTTATGCGTTCCGTCTCCTATGTCTATTCGGCAACCTGCGAGGATTCTTTAGCACGATTTGCATTTGAGGGAGAGAAGGTTGGGTCCCTGTGACAGAGAACCACAAGGTTTTGACTGGGCATTGAAAAGTTGGTATAATGTATAGAACTCGTTATGTGGTCAAAGGAGGTTGAAATGCACCGAATGGTCAATGCAGTGGGTTGGCTTACCGGAGTGATCATGATGCTGGTCGCCTTTCCGGCCCTCAGCCCATCGGTTGCTATGAATGCGAAACCCGAGGCGTCGGGCAGCGTCCGGCTCATCGAAGTGGACGGCCCCTGTCTCGATGCAGGGTGTCCCAGCTTCGATGACCTGCTTGCAGGCGGTAAGATCAAGGTGATCGCCCGGACCGGGGAATCGGTTTTGCTCTATGCGACCCCTGGGGCGGCAGCCGTACTGGAAGCGAACGGAATAGGCGCGAGACTGCTTATGGAGGATGCCGTCGGCAGCGAGCTGTACCTCATACCCATGATGGATGGTTTGGACATCGATGCACTTGGGGCACACCATCAAATCCTGAGCGTGACGGGATCGCACTATCTTGTGGCGGCCGACCCTCAGGCCTCGCTTGATATCCAAATGCTTCCTTTCAAGCAGAGGCTTCCCGATGTCTGGGAAAGCGGTCTTCCCCCGAGCGCGCTCCGGCCTTCGCCTGTCCGCGGGGCGGCCGAGCCGCTGACCTATGATCCGGCCATACAGGAGATGGTGGATTCGGTCTCCCAGAGCCGGCTCTATTCGATCCTGAGCGGCCTCTCAGGCGAGAACCAGGTATCGATCGGTGGCGAGCTCTACACCATAAACACCAGGTATTCACCTACCGACATGTGCAAGAAGGCCGGCCAGTTCATCCTCGAGACATTTCAGGGTATGGGGATCGAGGCCGAATACGACTACTTCAATTGGCGGACGCTGATGAAGGCGGTCCATTTCCCGGTGGACAACCAAAGCGGCTGGGCCGTCGGCCAGCAAATGTCGGTGCTTCATACCGAGGATGGGGGACAGGTTTGGATCGAGGACTACACCGGGGACGAAGGCGCTCTGAACGACATAGTCATGCTGGACAACACGCACGGTTGCATCGTCGGCAATAACGGCATTGCGATGGTAACCATAGACGGCAGCACCTGGCAGCGGGCTTACCCTCCGACCTCCAATAACCTGAACGCTCTCTGTTTTGTGGACGCCGCTACCGCCTATTGCTGCGGCGAGAACGGGAGCATTCTCAAGTCGGTTGATGCCGGCTTCTCCTGGACGAATCTCTCAAGCGGCACCGGCAGCAATCTGCTGGGCATCTGTTTCGCCGGTACCGGCACGGGCTGGGTCGTGGGTATGGACGGGGTGATAAGGAAGACAGTAGATGGAGGGGCGAGTTGGACCTCGGTTTCCAGCCCGGTCGGAGTGGATCTGTACGATGTTGCCTGCAAGGATGAATACACCTGCTGGGCCTGCGGCCTCTCCGGCACCATCGTCAGGACCGGGGATGGAGCCACCTGGGAAGAGGTCGCAACCCCGGTGAGCGAGGACCTGAAATCGGTCTTCTTCGTCAACACACTCAGGGGCTATGCGTGCGGCAAGCTGGGGACAATGATCAAGACGGTTGACGGAGGGACGACATGGAACGATCTCAATTTTCCCGATAATCTGAATCTCAACGATCTTTGCTTCCTTAGCCCCGGCGAAGGCTGGGTGGTGGGGCTCGGCGCCGTCCAGCATACCACAACGGGTGGCCTGGAGTGGGAGGACCAGCGTAATGGTGTCCGGTCGGGTGATGTCAACGTGGTCGCCACCTTGCCGGGGACTACCGATCCGGAGGAAATATACATAATCTGTGGGCACTATGACTCGATCTCTCAGATGCCTGAGACCTATGCCCCCGGTGCGGACGACAACGGTACCGGTACGGTCGGCGTGATCGAGGCGGCACGCGTACTGAAAGCCCATGATTTCGAGTCGACCTTGCGCTTCGTTTGCTTCTCGAGGGAGGAGCAGGGCCTCGTCGGTAGCGGAGCTTATGTGAGGGAAGCCAAGGCCCACGGCGACTCCATAGTGGCAGCACTGAATTTCGACATGATCGGCTACGTGGATGCGGCCCCCGAAGAACTGGACGTCATCTATAACGACATCTCCGGATGGCTTGCCGACGAGTATCAGGCTGCTGCGGCCCTCTATGTTCCCGACCTGGATATCGTCAAGGAATACGCTTCCTACGTGGGGAGCGATAATTCGTCGTTCTGGAATTACAACTATCCCTCTTTCTGCGGTATCGAGGATTCACCGCTCCACAATCCCTATTATCACAGGACCACGGACCGTGTCTCGACAATCGACTTTGATTTCTACACCGACGTTGTGCGGGCCGCGGTGGCCAGCCTTGCACGGTTGGCTCGTCTTGACACAGGGTCCAGTTCCGTGGCCGCTGCCCCTGAGCCTGCGGTTTTCACGGTGAGTCCCAATCCGGGTCGTGGAGAGATCGCCATCGAGATGACCCCATCCGGCCGGGCAGCGGATGGCTTCCACATCTATAGTGTGGAAGGGAAGCTCGTGAGTACATTGTCGCCTGTCGTGAGCCGGGGGTTGGTGCGGGCGACCTGGGACGGCTCGGACTTCGCGGGAAATGCCGTCGGGCCGGGCATCTACTTCGTCAGGGTCGCCGGCCGGGATGAGGGCACCAAGGTAGTGCTGCTCAAATAGAGCCTGGTATGAGCGTCTTCCTAAGGGGCTCCCGGCATCGCGTGAAGTCAAGGTAGGTCTACCGCGGGCGGCTGTGCTTGTTGCGGTCTGAAGGGTAGGGTCAGATAGTCTGGGGCGAGCCTCGTCATTCTGTATATCGGCCTCTTGCGTTTGAGTGCTTGCTTGGCTTCGGTTCCGTAGAATTCCCACACTATCTCGCCCCGCGGTGTGACTTCGAAGACGTGAGCCCTATTGCTTTCACAGATGAGTGTATTGCCGTTGGGCAAGCGTTGGCAGCCCCCCCTGATAAGTGAAAAGAAGGCCTCCTTGGGATCTGCCACATACTCCCAGACCGTCTCGCCGGTATGTGGGTCGACCTCCAGAACCCTGGAATACCCGCGGCCGGCTCCATTGTCGAATACCAGCAAGTTCCCGTCAACGAAGCTCGGCTGATGAGGTTTTTCAAGGTCGTGTCTGTCCAGACGCCAAACCACCTCCTCTCCGGAGGCGTCTATCACCGCCACTATGTCAAGATTCCTTATGCAGACAAGGACGTCCCCTTTCCGAGCCACCCCCTCAATGGCTGTCTCGACAACGTCCACGGTGTTGGTGTGGAAGACATCGAAAATCGTCTGAGGTCCTACCTCGACCTTTTCCCCGGCGGCTTCCTTGCCTCTCAAATAGTCCCGGATCTCGCTGCGCTCATCATCGGTGACCTCGCTTCCGAAGAGCTTGAAAATGGAGACATCCTTCTTTGCTGTTCCGTCGGGGGCGAGAATGGTCACGTAGTCGTTGACTATGGGGATTGTCGAGGGCCCGTATGGTATTTGCAGTACATCCCAGGTCAGGGCGTATATGTCCCCGTTATGCGCCACTGTCACATCATGATGGTATTTCTTATCGCTTGTCCATTTGATGTCTGATTCCCAGTCTACCTTGAAGAGCACACTGTCCCTCTCCGCGACCAGCAAGTCACCGTTTCTCAAGGGTTCCACATCGTGCCAATTTCCCTCGGGACGAGACCAGACATGAAGCACGGCTCCCGACATGTCCATCAGATAGCACCTCGGGCTGCTGTCATGATTGTAAACATTCAAGCCCTCGTAGCATCTCTTCTGGTCATAGACCGTCACTCCATGTTTCTCGATATCCTCCTGGCTCACCGGTTGCCAGTCCAGGTAGGGCAGTGACTTCAGCGCCGTTCTGGTTTGCTCCGATGCGCCCTGGTCCTGCACAGGTTCTCCCTGCATCAATAGGGCTATTACCCCGGCGACAAGGCCGACGGACACCAAGACAAGGATGGGTATTCTGGCACGTTTCATTTTGCTTATGACCGGACAGCCTTACCGCTGACGGTGGGAAACCGAGACCGCCTCGCCGACCACCCCGGGTTATCCGGGTTATTGTCGAACCATATCATAAGAAAGACGTGAAATCAATGAGCCGGGATGCGTCTCGTCATCCACATGATTGGTGCCGGCCGCCTCCAGGGAGGTCACTTAGAGCCAAAGCGGGTCAATTGACTTCCGATTCGCGGAAATCTGTGCTATTACTGAGCGCGTATGAAACGTAGAGCCACGATCGTGGAATTCGGCCTCCTAGGGGCCCTGGTCGTCCTATATGTGGTTTTTCTCTCAGTGTATTTCGTGCCGGTCGTCGACAATGTCGACGCCAACGGCTACATGGTCTCCGCCCGGATCTTCCAGGAACACGGACGCTTCTTTCGGACGCCGCCGGACGACTACGCCTTCATAGGCCGGATGTGGGTGGCCAATGGCCGGGGAGAGTACTATCCCAAGTATCCGCCCCTTTACCCTGCGTTGACAGGACTTGTCATGAGGGGTTTCGGGGTGGACGCAGGCTTCCGTGTGGCCCCGGTATGCGCCCTGCTTGCGGTGCTTGGCATGTATGCTTTGTGCCGTACGCAGTTCTCCGGCGCGCTCTCGCTGCTTGGCGCGTTGGCTCTGGCCGTAAACCCGGTCTTCAATACCTTTGCCCTGCGGCAGATGGCCCACACCCCCGGCATGTGTTTCCTTGTCTGGGCCTATGCAGTCTTGCTTTTCGCTCTGCGGAAAGAGGCCGGCCGCTTGAGGCCGGCGCTTGTCCTGACCGCCGGTCTGTTGATCGGATACTCGACTGGAATTCGTTACACCAACCTGCTTCTGGCGGTCCCTCCGCTTTTTCTCGTCTTGTCGAAGACCGGCGCCGAGCGCCCCCGGATCGGAGCAGCCTACCTTGCCGGCCTGGCAATCCCTTGCGTTTTTCTGGCCGGCTACCACTGGAGGGCTTTCGGGGGACCCTTTAAGACGGGGTATGCCCTCACGGGCGAGCAGGCAGGTTTCGGCTGGGGATACCTCGCCGGCAATACGTTACGCTATGGCAGATCCGTGGTTACGAATCTGGCCGGGCCGGTGCTCATCCTCTCCGGTACCGGTCTGGTCATACTATGGCTGAAAGACCGGACGCGGGCCATCTTCTTCTCACTCTGGGCTCTTCCGATATCTTTGCTGTACATGTCATATTACTGGCAGACCGATCTGTTTCCGGAGGCCTTCCTTCGGTTCCTGTTGCCGGCCGTGGTCCCCGGCATTCTGCTGGCCCTGGTGTGCTTCAGTGAGATAGTGCGCCGCACCGGCGGCCGCAGCGCGATAGCGGCGGTTGTCATCATGGCTTTTGCCGGATCGTTGGTGTGGTGGGGCGTAAGCGGAACGCTGTCCAGGGTGGAAAAGGAGTACGGTGAACATGTCGCCAGGAAGACACTGGTCGATTTCATCGCTGATGCCGTGCCTGAAGGTTCTGCGGTTTTCGGACATCGGGTGCTGCTCCTGGCGCTGGATGTGAATCAGGCCTGGACCCTCTACCCGTACGTCATTCTGGATAAGAACAGAGTGCGCGAATGTGTAATGGATCCCGATAAGCAGTTCGCGCTCTATATGCAGAGGGAGCGCGTTCAACTTCTCGAGAACAACCTCTGTAATGTGGACAACCCGGCATACTCATTGCGGATACGCGCCTTGCTCGACACAACTCTCTCCGGGGGCCGCGCTGCGTTTGTGGTCGGTGACCCGGGTATTATCAAGAGATCGGTCTGGTCGCTTCCGGCTTGTTTCGCGACGGAACTGGTGGCCGAGCGGAAATGGACGATTCCAAGCAGCAGACCACTGTTTCTTGATAATCTCGCCGCAGGGGGTAGGCCGAAAACGACGGACATCTCGTGTGGAATAGTGAGAATAACTCCCGTCACCTGCCGGCCAGAACCTGCTCAATGACCACGAACAGCTTTTCAGCCTGCTTGCTCCAGGTACTCGCCGCGGCGTACTTGAGTCCTTCTTGCCCCATCTGCCTGCGCATCTGCGGCTTCTCAAGCAACCGCTGGATCGCCTCCGCTGCCAGGTCCGGACGGTGGGTCTCCACCAGACACACGCCTTGGGAATCCCGCGCAATCGCCGGCGCATCTCCTACGGGGGTCGCCAGCACCGGCTTTCCATAGCTGAACGCCTCCAGGTAGACCACCGGAAATACCTCGTGATACGATGTGCGGGCAAGCACATCACACCTTCTAAGCATGTTGGCTTTTGTCTCACCGCGAATCACCCCCACCAGCTTGACGGCATCCTCGGCATGGTTTTCCCTGATCTTGCGGCGGATGCTCTGCTCGAGGTCGCCGTTGCCGGCGATCAGACACTTCACATCCTTGCCACGTTCCCTGAGCAGCAGAACGGCATCGATCAGATCGAAGATGCCGTTCTCTTCTATCAGCCGTCCCAGGTAGAGCACGACGAAGTCGGCCGCCTTGACGCCATACTTCTCAAAGCCGGAATGATCGACCGGCTTCCGATCGGGTATGTCAACGCCTGAGTGAATGACCGCGATCTTCTCCTCAGGTACCCGGTAGCGCCGGACTATGTAAGCCTTGAGCAGGTCGCCGGCGGTAATCAGCCTGTCTGCAAAGCGGAAGGTCGTTCTCTCGATAAGACAGTACCAGAACGCGAAGAACCTGTTCCCGACATGGCTGACATCCGCGTTGAAGCTATGCGTGTATACGATATAGGGTATTCCGAACAGCATCTTCAAGGCCAGGGCCGGCATTGCTGCCAGGGCCGTCTGCGGCAGGCAGCAATCTATGCTCTTGTGGAGGGTGAGGGCCTTGAACAACGAGACCACGGCCAGCGAAAACGGCTGGAGCCGCCCGGAGCCGAGAATGGGCAGGCGATACACACGAACCTGCCCGTTGGCTTCCAACGCCGGGAGGCCCTTCCTGCCTGCGAGGATAGTGACGTGATAGCCCTCGGGGATGTGTTTGGCGTATTCGGTGACCATCACTTCCATCCCGCCGGAGACAATCTTATCCGAGGCGAAAGCCGGATAATCCTTGCTTCCGGTAATCATGACAGTCTTCAGGTTGTCTTCGCTGTCAGGTCTTCGGCTCTCTCTTAGCACACAGAACCCCCGTCAAGGTATGCGTATAGGCCGGGGCTGATGATGCCTTGTTCCACATATGCTCGTATGCACGCGTTCGGTTCACATCGGCACCGATCTTTCCGGGTCGTCATACGCTCCGGAAAGATACTTCCCGCGGTTCCTGAGAAGCCACAGGAGCACGTGCCACTTCTTTTTCTTTATAGCCGGGGATGCGCTCCCGATCATCCAGCAGTTTCTGGTGCAGCCGGCGACGCATTGCCGCGCTCGCTTAGCATCCCCGCTGTTCCATATCTCACCGAAGGTCTGCTCCTTGAGCGAGCCCATGACAAACTCGCAGCCGTTGCAGGTCAGAACGCGGCCGAATGGGTCCACGAAGAAGAGATCCGTACCCACTTCACAAGGCAGCGCCCGGGGGTTGCCGCGGACGAATTCGATCAGGCCCTCGTTGAAATAAGCACGAAACCAGTTCTTCAGCCGTCCGGTTCTCAACAGGTCTTTGATCAATTCCCGGAACTCGCGAATGATCATCGCCTTATCATCGAACTCGTTGTCGGTTTTGTGGAAGTAATAAGTATTGTGCGTGACCGCGGTCGCGAATTCCATGTGGAGTCCCTCGGCCAACCGGTATAGTTCCCGCATGTCCAGGGCATTCCTGTCGCTGACGGTGATGCCGAACCCCAGGTCCTTCAGTCCCATGGCCTTGAGCTCGAGCAACGTCCGGAGCCCGTGGTCGAACCCGTCCTTGATGCCGCGAAGCTCGTCGTTGGCCGCAGGCAGCCCTTCCAGGCTCACCCTGAAACCCAGATCCGGCCAGGCCTTGGCCAGGGCGACGATTCTTTCCGTGAAATAGCCGTTGGTACTGATGACTATTCGCCTGCTCTTGGGTCTTATCACCCGGATGAAGTCATCGATGTCTTCCCGCACAAAAGGCTCTCCGCCCGTGATGTTGGTGAATACCATGTCGGGCAGACCCTCGAGGTCCTTCGGTTGAAGCTCGTCCTGAGGTTCCGATGGGTGCTTCCAGGTGTTACACATGTAGCACCCGGCGTTACATCTGTATGTGATCGCAATCAAGCCTTCCATCCGCTCTTCTCGGCTCCTTGAGACACTTCTCGGCCGAATCGGCCCGGCTCACGAGATAGTAATACCATTAATCCATAGGGATTCGCAAGTTCGCCGAGGCACAACGTGCCCCCGGCTTGAGTGCCCTACCCCTGCCCCGGCCTTCGACATCCCACCGCGCAGGCATTAGAGTTGGTTGTGAGATCAAAACCAACCATTTGGCTTGGCTTTGGTAATCCATCTCTGTATACTGTCCACCTGGGGTCTAAGGCTGGGGGGGCCGGCATTATGGTACTTATAGATACACCGGTGTGGCCTTGATGGTCAGTGTTGTCATCCCTACTCTCAACGCAGGGGTGTATCTCGAGGCGCTCCTCACCAGGTTGGAGGAACAGACTGTTTCCCCTGAGGTCCTGGTGATCGATTCGTCATCTACCGACGGCTCGTTGTCGATCGCCCGGTCACACAATGTGAGGACCATCAGCATAAAGCCCGCGGACTTCAACCACGGCGCAACGCGCAACCTTGCCGTCCGGGAAGCCTCCGGAGACGTCATCGTCTTCCTGACCCAGGACGCCTTGCCCGAAGACGACCGCTGTATTGAGAACCTGGTCAAACCCCTGGACGACCCGCAGATTGCAGCCAGCTATGGCAGACAGGTGCCGAGGGACAGTGCATACCCCACCGAGAGATTCGCACGGGGCTTCAACTATCCGGATACGCCCCTGCTCAAGAGCAAGGCTTCGGTCTCCGATCTAGGTATCAAGGCCTTCTTTTTCAGTAATGCCTGCTCCGCCGTGCGCCGTAGAGAATTCGAGGGGGCAGGTGGATTTCCGGACGATGTCATAATGTTCGAGGACATGTTGTTCGCCGCAAGGCTCTTGGAGAAGGGATACAAGATCCTCTACACGCCCGAGGCCAGAGTTATCCATTCACACAACCTCAGTCTGGGACAGCAGTTCAGGAGGTACTACGACGCCGGCGCCTCTTTCAAGAGCCACCCGTGGTTCCTCGGTCTTTCGGGGAGCGGCAAGGAAGGGGTCAAGTTCTTGATGGAGGAGCTGAGATACCTCGCCGGAGACGGCAAGTATCACTGGGTCCCCTACGCCATAGTGGAGGCGGCCTTCAAGTTCTGCGGCTACAGGATGGGGCTTTGTCTGGGTAGGAGAGGGCTATGATAACGCGCGACCACCGGATCAAGATCGTTCTGGTGCTGACGGACATCGTCGCGGTCTACATCTCAATCACGCTTGCCTACTACACCAGACTCTGGCTCGGAGGCGTACTCAACCTGGTTGACCTCACCACAGGGCTCTCGGATTATGCCTACAGATGGTGGATCCTCCTGGTAATAATCCTCTCGATCTCACGCCACCGCGGGTACGGTACCATGGCCACCTTGTGGGACGACCTGGTATTCCTCTCAAGGGGTGTTTTCACCGGGTTCCTCGTGGTCTGGGTCATCCTCTCCCTCCTGAAGGAGGCTGCGACGGTCTCCAGGGTTGTGATCACGCTGAGTTTCATATACATGATCGCCATAATCCCCGCAGTCCGATACGGGGCCAAATCGATCCTCTTCAGAATGCTCGGACTGCGGAGCCCGGCCCTTCTCTTCGGAGGGACCGATCCCGCATACGCCGAAGTGATCGAGGAATCCTTGAATAGCGAGTGGTACTCCGGCTACGAGATAGTGGGGAGGTTTCAGGGCAAGCAGGCGACACGGGAGATTGACACCTATCTTGTTCCCATCGAGTATGCCGACGAGGAGATGATCAAGTCGCTCAAACCCGGCATGAAGAATCTGATCATCGTTTCCCAGCTGCCCGGGCTGTCCTTCATGAGCACGGAGGTCACAACGTTCTTCGGGAAGGACATTAGTCTCATAACGACCAAGAACGGACTACTGTCCTTTTACAATAAGCTTGCCAAGAGGATTCTCGATGTCATCGCCGCCACACTGGCCTTCTTGCTTCTCTCGCCGGTCCTGGGCCTGATTGCAATTCTCGTCAAACTTGACTCCAGAGGCCCTGCCATCTATAAGCACGATCGTTGCGGCCAGGGGCTGAAGCAATTCAGGATGCTGAAGTTCAGGACCATGCGTGTGGACGGCGACAGCATTCTGGAGACCTACCTGAAGGAGAATCCCGGGGCTGTGATCGAGCTGGAGGAGAAGAACAAGATAGAACAGGACCCCCGGGTAACGAGGATAGGCAAGTGGCTGAGACGGCTTTCCCTGGATGAGCTTCCCCAGCTGGTGAACGTGATCAAGGGTGATATGTCGATTGTCGGGCCGAGGCCTGATGCACCGGAGGCCATCGAGAAGTATCTCGCCGAGTACAGGGAGATCTCCAATTACGTCAAGCCGGGGATCACAGGCCTGTGGCAGGTAAGCGGCAGAAGCGAGGTCAAGTATGACGAGCGCGTGAAGCTCGACTACCTGTATATGCTGAACTGGTCCAACTGGCTTGATTTCGTGATAGTTCTGAAGACCTTTGCTGTGATCATAACCGCCAAGGGCGCGTACTGAGAGTCATGGGGCCGCGGTCCTCGAAGGGCTATTCCTCCGGGCTGACACCGAAGCCAGTATCACGGCTGTTTAGTATGCCGCCGGATAGTCGTGATGCATCGCACCCGCCTTTCCGGCGAAGCCACACGCCACCCGCGGATCGTGCCCGAAAACCGCCCCGCCGGCTAGAACTCGGTCTTGCCGCTGAAGTTGAAGTCTTTGATCTTGAGGGCCGGCACCATGCTCGCGCCCATCCAGGACGAGACCTGGAGTTTGGCCTCCTTCGAGATCATCTCCACGTTGGAGAAAGCGTCGAGCATGCTGTGTGTGAACCTCAGGTTTTTGACCGGGTACTTTATCTTACCGCCCTCGACGAAGAACGTCCCGTCCCGGGTCATGCCGGTGAAGACGGCGCGCTTGGGTTCGAGGAAGCCGTTCACATAATGGAACCGCCTGACGAAGAGCCCTCGATCCAAGGATTCGATCATCTCCTGTTCGCTCGCATCGCCGGTCGCCACGAACGTATTCAGCGGCATTGATGATATCTCATCGCCGGGGGGCAGTGCATGGCCCGTGGATTCCTTGCCGTCTTTGCGGGCGGTGAGGGAGTCATAAACCACGCCCTCGGCCACACCCTTCTTTATGAGGTCGACACGCTGCTTCGGGACCCCCTGGAAGTCGAAGGGAAGCGGAAGGCCCCGGGCATCGAGCCCATCATCCCACATGGATATGTTCTCTCCCATGATGGTCTGGCCAAGCCGGCCTGACATAAAACTCCTGCCTTCCTGGTACGGGTCGGCTCCGAAGCCGATGTAGCAGAGCCAGGTCATCAGTTCATCCAGGGCATATGGGGAAAGCACCACGTCGTAACGGCCCTCCGGCAACTCTCTCGGCTCCTGGCTGTCGGCGCACACCTTGGTTGCTTCCTCGCCCACACGTTTGGGGTCGAGGTCGGCCACGTCGAGACATGAGTAGTCGGCATAGCCTGAGCTTGTCGGCGACATCACGACGGTATTCATGTAGACCGAAGTGTACTTGTGATACTGCCTGGTTCCGAGGGAGTTCGCAAAGGCGATCTCGCGCGCAGTGGTCGAATGGGAGCCTGCAGCCAGGAAGTTGAGCTTGTCGGCCTCACGGATCAGGGCCTGGACGTTCTTGGCTCGTTTTTCGGCACTGCACTTCTCGGTCGCTTCGTGAAACGCCTCGACCTTCTTCGCGGCCGGTGACCGGACGAAAGACTCGAAGTCGGGATTGGGAACCTGGGATTCGGCGATCTCAACCGCCTTCCCGGCCAGGCGCTTCAGGGCCTCATCATCCAGGATGTTGGAAGACGCCACGCCGATCTTCTTGCCTTTTGCCACCCTGAGATAGATGACATTGTCCTTCTCGAACACGTTCTGATGTATGGTCGAGTTGGCGAATCTTGTGAGGGCGCGTGTGCCGCCCAACATGATCGCTTCGGCTTGTTCGACTTCGACCATCGATATGATCTTCTTCAGAGTCTCGAGTGCTCTCGCTTCGCCTAACATCTTAGACACCTACCCTTACTTTTCTGAATCTGGCCGGAGCGGCCCCGTGTGCCACGTGCGCCACCTGCATAGGTTCACCTTTACCGCAGTTGGGAATCCCCCAGATGTGCCAGTGGTCCCTGTCACAGATCGCGTCGCAGGAAGCCCAGAACTCGGGAGTAATACCGGTGTAGACAGCGTTCTTGACGATCCCCTGAATCTTTCCGTTCTTTATCCTCCAGGCGATCTCGGTGCCGAACTGGAAGTTCAGCCGCTTATCGTCGATGCTCCAGCTCTTGTTGGAATCGACCATTATGCCGTCCTTGGTGTCCCGTATAAGGTCGGCCAGCTTCCATTGCCCCGGCTCGAGGTTTATGTTGGTCATACGGATGAGCGGTATCCGGTTCCAGCCGTCGGCCCTCATACAGGCATTGCTTTTCTGGTTCAGCTTCGATGCGGTCTCACGGGACGTGAGATAGCCGACGAACCGTCCCTTCTCCACCACCGGAGTTCGCTGGGCGGGGACGCCCTCGTCATCGTAGCCGAAGGTCCCCAGGCCGCCTTCACAGGTGGCATCCTGGAAGATCGAGACTTGTTCGGAACCGTACTTGTAGTTGCCCATCTTCTCCACTGTGAGGAAACTCGTGCCGGCGAAACTGGCCTCGGTCCCGAACACCCGGTCCAGCTCGGTGGGGTGTCCGCACGATTCATGGATCTGAAGCGCGAGTTGGGAACCGCCTATGATGAGATCCATCTCACCGCTCCGGCACTCCGGAGCCTTGAGGAGAGCGGCCGCCTCCTCCGCGGTCTTCTCGGCGTTATTGACGAGATCGAGCCCCTGTATGAACTCATAGCCCCGGGTTGCCGTATCGCCCCAGGATGTCGGGAACGAGCGCCGTTGGACGTCCCCGTTGCTTACGGCGGTCGCGGTAATGCCTGCTCCGCTCTCGATGATGGTCTGTTCGATGTCCGCACCTTCGGTGCTCAGAAAGACCTTGTCGGTGGCATGGAACTGCATCGAGCCTTCCGCCACCTTGACGGCCGGGTTCTTTCTGAGTATCCGGTCCGCCTCCAGCAGGAGTTTGGTCTTCTGCTCCAAGGGGATCTCGAAAGGATTTTTGATTACCTTGGTCTTGTAGGTGTCGATCGTGGGGGCCTCCTCACTCATTGCCACATCGAACTTCTTGAGGAGCCTCGTGGCCTTTGCAATCTCAATCGCTTCCCGGGCGACCTTGGCCGCCTCCTCCTCGCTCACCACCGAACTGCTCGAGAAGCCCCAACTGCCTCCCACGATCACGCGAATGCCCAGGCCTCGAGACGTGGTATCACTGATCGAATCCACCGAACCGTTCTTGACTTTGAGCCTCTCGCTCCTGGTGGTCACCATTCTCACATCGGCATAGTCGACGCTTTGCCTTATGCCGTCCAAGACATGCTTAAGCGCATCTTTCACCTCGAATTCCCCCTTCTCATGGTCCAGCCTGTTGGGAACCTCATAGGCTTTCCTCATCATGTATGCCCCATAGTCAAACATGCCCC
>CAZRAU010000023.1:0-32893 GCA_964598025.1 uncultured bacterium | reverse complement strand
CGGGAGCAGCGACCATACGCCGCGAAAAGGCTGCCGGGGATTACCGCAGCAGGGTGACTTTCGCCGTGTGGGTTTCGTCGTGGGTCGCCAGCTTCACGAAGTAGAGCCCGGATGGAACCTCGGGCGAACCGTCCGACCCGGGAGCCCAGCGGACGGCGTGCGGACCTGCCTCCAGGCTTCCCTCGGCGAGATGTGCCACGCGGCGTCCCCTGACATCATAAACTGCCAGATCCACCTGCATAGCCCCGCCGAGCTCGAATTCGAGCAGGAAGCTGTATCCGGCCGGATTGGGCTCCGGGAGCTTGAGCGTCACATCGGTCCTGCCTGACCGGCCGGTCCCATACCGGTCATCCTGTTCGCCGTCAGGCGGCTCCCCACCATCGAGGTTGTCGACGGAGTAGCCTCGCTCTACCTGCGAATCGAAATGCTCGCCCATCAGGCCTGTATGGGCTGTCACGCAGAAGTACGTCCAGCATGTATCGGTTCCACTGAAGTCACACTCGGTAGGCGCCATGAACTCATAGGAGAAACTGCCGGTCGCCGGGACCGTGCCTACTACCTCCCATGCCGGGCCCGTGAGGCCGTGCTCGTATGGGCCCGCGATTTGCGTACCGGGACCTGCAGACGTCCCCAACAGCGGGATCAAGGTCTCGCGCCGCTTTCGCCATATCTGGTAGCGTTTGACGGCAGGCGAGCCGCCTTCGGCATCATGCACACTTCGCACCCAGGAGAGCCGTACATACCCGCCGCTGTCATTGGGGACATCGCCGACCTGGATTATGGCGGGGGCTTCACCGGTCTCCGTGCCGATGGGATTGGTGGTTCCACGGAGACGTATGCCCAGATCCGCGGCGGTGAATTCAGAGAAGTACGATCCACTGGCACTTATGAAGCAGCGTCCCGGCGCTTTGGGGCCGCCGGTATCGTAGGAAAGTGGAAAGTTGGATACCGCATTGGTGACCTTGATGACCACATAGACATCCTCACCACCGTTCACGTAGAGCGATGGCGTGAGCGGAACCGAGTGATATCCGGCGAGATCGAAGGACAGATCCAGACGGGAAGCGATGAGATTCGAGGGCACGCCGCCGGCGAAGTCATCATACACGTATACATCTACGTCGGTCGTAACATCCTTGGTCCAGAATTCCACACGCTCGATGTCCATGGCCCGCGACGGCACATACTTGCACAGCCCCCAGGCGGTAAGGCTCCCGCCAACGCCGATGCTGCCTCCGGCACCGCCCTCATCGTAATAGAGCAGACTGTCATCGCGACTGTGATGCATCCAGGAGAGCGGTATGGAGGAGTTGGACCCGATAGAGGCCGAGCCGTAGGCGATCGTGAAATAACCTCGCTGGGTACCGTAGCCGCAGGTACCCCCCCATGAGGCGCCCCAGCTGTTCTTGACGATCCATCCCCCATGCCCGCCGTCATGCGACAGGTCGTCATCCCAACCCACGATCAAGACGGCATGGTTGGGGAGCTCGTACCCCGCGTGGTATAGGGTATAGGAACCGTTATAGGCGGCAAACTCGGAGCGCCACGCATCGCCGGAGCCGGCGTACATGGTCGTATAGATGGGACCGTAGGTCTGGATGTAGCTCTTGAGTACTGCCGCAGATGGCACCGCACCACCTGAGATCGCTCCCCAGTCAAGCAGAGTGTGTCGATAGGGGCAACCCTGATTACATGGGACATTACTCGAAACATAAGGGTCGCAGCTTTCCAGCACGGACCCCGCCGTAGTCAGGTAGCTTGCGACCAGCCAGTCATTCCCTCCATTGCAGCTGGATCCGTACCACTCGCATTCCTTTACGTTGTTCTCGGAGAAATCGAAGGTGCTATCCTCGACGATGAGCACTCTCGATTCCAGGGCCGCTATGGCTGCGAAGGCATAACAGGACCCGCAGGCCCCCTGGTTCTTGACGGGAGTGACTTTGCCCGCCTCCCTCCAATCGAGCCGGGACGGCAGGGCGAGGATACCGCCGGCCATGGGCGCTGCTATGTGCGAGAGATCCAGGTCAGGCGGTATGTAGCCCGTGCCCGGAGGAAGGGCGCTCAGATTCATGGGACCCGGGGGCGCGGTCTGAAGCGCGGGCTGCACGTCGGCATCCCCGGTCTCCGCCACCGCCCCTATAGGAAAGAAGCAAAGGCAGAGCAGGACCGCAAGCCTGTCGAGGCCCGGTCTCTTTCCGAAGTGCCCGATCCCTGGCGTTTTCCCTGCTTCACCAGCCATACTTTATCACGCCGCCATAAGTCCGGGGCTTCGAATGCTCTCCCAATTGGAATCATCGGCAACAGCGATCTCTCTGTTTAGCGCTTTGTTGAATGAGAGGGGTCAGGGCGTCAGAAGGTGACGCAGGACTGCAAGCGAAGCTATGGCAGCCGTTTCAGACTTGAGTCTGTGCCGGCCGAGGGTGAAAGTCGTGCCTCCATGCTCTCCCAGCAATGTCATCTCCGATTCGGTGAACCCCCCAGCCGGGCCTACCCACAGGGCGATCCGGTCCTCTCGACAACCATCGAGGGCCCGGCGCAGGGGCCGGGCGCCTTCCCCTTCCCAAGCGACCAACACGGAATCGAAGTCATCCATCATCTCAAGGGCCTCGGCGAAAGTCACCGGATCACGCACGTCGGGGAGATGGGTCCCAAGCGATTGTTTCATCGCTTCAACCGCGGCCTTCCTCAAGCGCTCCAGCCTGGATCCGGCTGTCATTCCTTCCGATCGCGAGGACACGACAGGTGTGAATCCCCACAAGCCGAGCTCTGTGGCCTTCTCCACTATGAGTTCCATCCTGGCAGGCTTGACAACGGCCTGAAACAGATCGACCGGGGGCCCCTCAGGCTCGACACGCTCGACAGCCCTGACCCTGGCCGACACCTCCCGGCCGGAGGTGCTTTCGACGGCCAGAACGTAAACGGTTCCCCGTCCGTCGGTGGCGGTCACGATATCCCTCTCGCGTATTCTGAGGCTTGAGATCATGTGCCGGCTTTCCGCTTTGGAAAATCGGACGGCACCGAGGCTGTCGGGATATTCGGGTGGCATGTAGAAGCGGTGATGGCCGGCTATCTTGCCTTTCAATCTAGTCTCCGAGCAGACCTCTCAGCTTCTCGAGGAAGCTCTTTCCGGGTTCCAGTTTCTCTTTGTCATCGAACTTGGATAGACTCTTGAGAAGGTCCCTCTCTTCCTTGGATATCTTTGTGGGGACCCATACGGTCACTCTCACATACTCGTTTCCTCTTCCGATTCCGCGCACCTTGGGAAGCCCCTTACCCCGGAGGTTGAACACCTTCTGCGACTGGGTTCCTCCGGGTATCTTGAGCTCGTGCGGACCGTCAAGCGTCGGGACGTCGATCTTTCCGCCAAGAGCTGCAAGCGAGAAACTTATCGGGACATCGCAGAATATGTTTTCCCCGTCCCGCTCGAAAACAGGATGGTCCTTGACATTGATGACAACCTGGAGCTCGCCGGGAGGTCCCCCTCTCACTCCATCATTGCCTTTGCCCTCGATGCGCAGATAATTGCCGGTCGCCACCCCGGGCGGGATCTTGACCTCCAACGTCTCCTGGGTCTCCAGCCTGCCCTTACCCCTGCATTTCTCACACACCTCTTTGATCGCCCTGCCTTCACCACCGCATTGGGAGCAGGCGACGACATTGACGATCCGGCCGAGAAAAGTGCTCTGGACTCTTCTTATCTCACCGGTTCCATGACAGGCGGGGCAAGTTTCCAGGGCTTTCCCATCCTTTGCCCCCGTGCCACGGCAGGCCTTGCAGGAGGCAAGCCGCTTGAGTCTTATCTTCTTCTTGCTCTCAGCGAGCACATCCTCGAGCTCCAGATCGATGTTGATTCGAAGATTGCTTCCCTGGTTCGCGGTCCGGTTCCGGTCTCCGAAGATCCCCCCGAAGCCCCCGAATTCATCCATGAAAGCCCTTATCGCGTCATCGACACTGAAACCACCGAAACCAAAACCGAACCCGGAGTCCCTCATTCCGGCGTGCCCGTACCGGTCGTAACGCTGCCTCTGCTCAGGATTCTTGAGCACCTCATAGGCCTCGGTGGCTTCCTTGAATTTCTCTTCCGAGGCCGTGTCATGAGGGTTGCGATCGGGATGGTATTTGAGCGCGAGCTGCCTGTAGGCCCGCTTGATATCTTCCTGCGTTGCAGCCCTATCGACACCTAGTACTTCGTAGTAGTCCCGGTTTGTGCTCACGTGATCTATGCTCCGCGCCAGGCTCTAATCAGCCGGCCTTAGGGGTGTCTTCGTTCTCCTCCACAACGTTGTATTCGGCGTCCACCGTCTCACCCTTCTCCCCGGATGAGGCCCCATCGCCTTCTTGACCGGCCTGCGCGCCCGCATCGGCAGACGTGCCCGCCTGCGCTTTGGCCCGTCCATCCGCAGCGGCCTTGTAGAGAGCCTCGGCTATCCCCGACCAGCGCTTCGAGAGCTCGTCGGTCCTGGTCTTAATGGCGTCGGCATCGCTTCCACCCATCACACCCTTGAGTTCCGAGATCGCCTCCTCCACCCCTTTCCGTTCCTCCTCGGAGATCTTGCCTTCAAACTCCTTAAACGATTTCTCCGTGGTGTACACCAGGTTATCGGCCCTGTTGCGCACCTCCGCAAGCTCGCGCTTCTTGCTGTCCTCCTCCATATGCTCGTCGGCCCCCTTCACCATACCGTCGATCTCTTCATCGGAGAGGCCGCTTGAGGCTTGTACGACTATCCTCTGCTCCTTGCCGGTTGCAATATCCTTGGCCGACACGTGCACAATGCCGTTGGCATCTATGTCGAAAGCCACTTCTATCTGGGGGACACCGCGCGGCGCGGGAGGAATGCCGATTAGCTCGAACTTTCCCAGGGTGCGGTTGTCAATGGCCATCTGACGTTCACCCTGAAGCACGTGTATCTCCACGGCGGTCTGGTTGTCGGCAGCCGTGGAGAAGATCTGGGATTTCCTCGTGGGGATCGTGGTGTTCCGTTCGATGATCCGGGTCATGACTCCTCCAAGGGTCTCGATACCCAGGGAGAGCGGCGTCACATCCAGGAGCACAACCTCTTTGACCTCACCGGCAAGCACACCGCCCTGTATGGCCGCACCGACCGCGACCACTTCATCCGGGTTGACACCCCTGTGGGGTTCCTTACCGAAGATCCTCTTGACCGTCTCCTGGACCAGCGGCATGCGGGTGGATCCACCCACCAGGATAACCTCATCTATGCCGCCCTCACCCAGGCCGGCGTCTCGAAGTGCCTGCTCGCAAGGTCCCACAGTCTTCTCTACCAGATCACGGGTCAGCTGCTCCAACTTGGATCGGCTGAGCGATACGTCCAGATGCTTGGGCCCGCCGGCATTCGCGGTGATAAACGGAAGGTTGATCGTGGTCTCCAGCGTGGAGGAGAGCTCGGACTTGGCCTTCTCGCATGCCTCCTTGAGTCTCTGAAGCGCCATGCGGTCCTGCCTGACGTCTATGCCCTCCCGCTTCTTGAACTCCTCCGCAACATAGTCGATGATGCGCTGGTCGAAATCGTCACCGCCGAGGTGGGTGTTGCCGCTTGTAGACTTCACCTCGAACACGCCATCCCCTATCTCGAGAACCGAGATGTCGAAAGTGCCCCCGCCCAGATCATAGACGGCTATCCTCTCGTCCTTCTTCTTCTCGAGCCCGTAGGCCAGCGACGCGGCGGTCGGTTCGTTTATTATCCGCAAGACCTCGAGCCCGGCGATCTTGCCTGCGTCCTTCGTGGCCTGGCGCTGCGAGTCGTTGAAATAGGCCGGTACGGTTATGACCGCTTGTTTTATCTCCTCGCCGAGGTAGTCCTCCGCAGCCTTCTTGAGCTCCTGGAGGATCATGGCCGATATCTCAGGCGGTGCATACTGCTTGTCCCGTATCTTCACCCTGGCGTCCCCATTCTCGGCCTGAACCACCTCGTAGGGGACAAGCTTGGTCTCCTCGGAGACCTCGCTGAAGCGGCGGCCCATGAACCTCTTTATTGAGAAGACCGTATTCTCCGGATTGGTTATCGCCTGCCTCTTGGCCACCATGCCGGCCAGGCGCTCACCGGTCTTCGCGAATGCCACAACCGAGGGTGTGGTCCGTCCGCCCTCGCGATTGGGTATGACCTTGGGCTCTCCCGCTTCCATCACCGCTACGCAGGAGTTGGTCGTACCGAGATCGATCCCAATTACCTTCCCCATTGTGGTCCCCTTTCACTTCACTTCGAAACGACGACCTTGCTGGGCCTTATGACACGGCCGTCCAGCATGTAGCCCTTCTGAATCTCCTCGATTACCTTCTCGGACTCCTCACCCTCCTTCTCAATCGCCATTACGGCCTCATGGAAATTGGGGTCGAAGGTCTCGCCGAGGCATGCGATAGGACACAGGCCTTCTTTGGTGAACACCTCTTTGAGATGTTCGTATATGAGCTCGACGCCTTGCTTGAAACCGTCGAAGTCCTCAGTTTCGGATGCGGCGGCCAGCGCCCTCTCCAGATTGTCAACAACGTCCAGCATACGCTTGATCAGGTCCTCGTTCGCGCACCGAACAAGGTGTTCGCGCTCACGGGCCACCCGTTTCCTGTAGTTGTCGAAATCAGCCATGCTTCTCAGGAATCTGTCCTTGGTCTCGTCGAGCTCCGTGCTCACGCTCTCCAGCTTCTCAGAGAGGCTATCGACTTCCCGCTCGAGGTCCTTGTGAGAGAGACTGCCGCCGCGCCTTTCCTTGCGCCTGTCTGTCTTTCGCCCACCGCCGGCCCCCTTGCCGGACCCGGCGGTCTCCTCCCCGGGAATCACGCTCTCGCCCGGTGCCTTTCCGGCGACCTCATCGTCGGTTACCTCTATCTCCTGCTCATCATCATTGTCTCTTTTTCTGGGTTGCACCGTCCTGCTTTCCTCCTCTTGCGGCAAACAGACTGCTGAGTGCCCCTGAAGTGAATTCCAGAACCGCCATGAGCCTGGGGTACGGCATCCTTATAGGTCCTATGATGCCGAGGGCTCCCCTCATCGTTCCCATATCGTACGTCGAACTTATTATGCTGCATCCCCTCATCGACCGGTATCCGGTCTCGCTTCCCAGGATGACCGTGGACTTGAATCCCGCCGAACACGAAAGCAGCATGTCAACCACGGCATCTTTGCTTTCCAAAACATCCAGGAAAGATTTCACCTCTCCTCCTGCAGGAAGCTCCGGAACCACGTTTCCAATGCCCGAAAGATGGACACCGTACCCAACGTCACAGAGCAGCCCTTCGAGAGCAGTCCATAGTCCATCAAACCTAACACCGGAGTGCTCTCCTGGCAAGCGAAGCCCGCGCACAATCCGCGCAGCCTCCTCAGGTCGCTTGCCGATTATCATACCGGCTACTCGCGTGATCTCACGTCCCATTTCCTTAAGTGTGACCCCGGAGTCAAGAATAAGCGCCATGGTCCTTTGGGCTCCGGGCTCCACGGTCACCCTCACTATCAACCTATCCGGTGCCGCGCTCAGGGTCTCCAGCCGCGTAATGAGGCCGTCTCCGGACCTTGGTACTACGGCGACACCTATCTGGTTGGAGAGCCCACCCAGAAGCCTGGAAAGCCTCTCCAGCAGATGATTGACCGGCAGGGCCGGAGCCATGGCCTCGCGGATGGCCTGAATATCACGCTTACGAAGCGCCGGCGTCCGGCCGAGCCTGTCCAGATAGAGCCGGTAGGCCCTCTCGGTGGGTACCCTCCCCGCGGAAACATGCGGTTTCCTCAGAAGACCGCGATCCTCCAGTTGCGCGAGGAGGTTTCTTATGCTGGCGGGCTTGAGGCCGATGTCGAGATTCCGCCAGATGTAGCGCGATCCGACCGGCACCCCGGACCTGATATAGGATGACACCACGGCATCCAATAACCTCATAAGCCTGTCGTCACCGGAAGAGTTCATCTCATCGCCCTCTTGGCACTCCGGATGGCAGAGTGCCAAATGAAGGTATAGTGGACCGGTCCCGATGTCAAGCGAATCCGGGAAGGCCGGCCGGGGCTATAGAGAACATTCGTTGTCACGGGCTCGGCGACGTTACGCACTCGGCAGTCGGCATCATACCCTTAGACCC
Organism: uncultured bacterium; assembly: GCA_964598025.1. Lineage (GTDB taxonomy): Bacteria > Arandabacterota > Arandabacteria > Arandabacterales > Arandabacteraceae > JALGWN01. Next base: position 24,813 of record CAZRAU010000023.1, on the reverse strand, counting down.
TATTCGGGAAAAAAGACTTGACGTTTCCATTCTATCCGTATATAATATCTATGTACAGTATAGACGCTATATACAGATATCACAAGCGGGGTTGGAAATGCTCCTTAATCTTACCGACCGCTCGGCGGAGCCGCTTTACCGCCAGATCTCGATTCAGTTGGCCAAGAGGATACTCGACGGCGAGCTGGAACCCGGCATGCGGCTCCCGTCCCTGACGGCAATGGCGCGTGGGCAGCATGTCAGCAAGAGCACGGTTCAGCTGGCCTATACGGCCCTGGCACATGAGGGGCTGGTCAGGTTGCGATCCCGGCGGGGGCCCGTCGTAGAAGACCTCCTGCCGGAAGACCGGCAGGCGGCGGCCGCGAGAATCGGGGCGAGCCCCCGCTCGGTCCTCGAGGCGATCGAGACTTTCTCGGGGCAGCTGGTCTCGATCGTTGACAAGCGGAAGATGTGCTCGGTGCTGCTCGAGAGCCTCGAAAGATACCTTCAGCCACAGAGCATGCTGATCGCCTGGCCGGAAGAGGCCGGGGGCCGTTGGTCCCTTCTCACCGATAGCCGCGAGACCCGGAGGCTTGAAGTCGACAAGGGTGACCCCCTCCTGGAAGAGCTCCTGCTTGCCGATCGCCCCATAAGGATCTCCGGTAACGGCGATACGCCGGAGCAGAAAGGCCTCCGGCGCACACTGCGGAGATGGGACACCAATCTTGTCTTCCCGCTGAGGCAGGGCAAACGTCTTCTGGGATTGCTCGCCCTCGGCGAGATAGGTTCACGTTGCCAGGGTTCGGATGAGCATCTCAATCTTGTCGCCATATTCACCGACCAGCTCGCAACCGCGCTTGCGATGGCCGACATGTATGTGGGTTCCATCGAGAAACGAAGAATCGAGCATGAGATGAGAGCCGCCAAGCGGATCCAGGCGAACCTGCTGCCCAAGAAACTCCCGGATCGCGAACGCTTGGAGGTCGCAGCTTTCACGTCACCATCGGGCACCGTGGGCGGAGACTTCTACGACTATTTCGTCATAGATCACTCACATGTGGGGCTCCTGATCGCCGATGCCTGCGGCAACGGGGTGCCGGCGGCCATGCTGATCTCCCAGATCCAGGCAATCGTGAGGAGCGCCGTCGCAGACGGCAAGCCCATCGAGCACACTCTCCACCATCTCAACAGGCACCTCCAGAATCAGGCCGAGACGGGGTTCTTCGCCACGCTCTTCTATGGGATTGTGGACATGAACTCGGGACTTCTCCAGTACGCCAATGCCGGCCATGATTTCCCGATCCTGGTGCGCCGCAATGGGCAGAGTGAGGCGCTGGCCAGCACCGGACCGGCACTCGGTGTCGTACCGGACCTGATTCATGAGACAGCTGACATAGATCTCCAGGAAGGTGATTGCCTGGTGCTATACACAGATGGAGTGACGGAAGCCACTTCCGCGAAAGGGAAGCCGTATGGTGAAGCCCAGCTCAAGGACATGGCAATCCGTTCGAGACACAGGCCCCCAGGTGAGATGCTTGATTTCCTCAGATATGATGTCGAGAGGTTCACTGCACCTGGGCCGGCGCAGGACGACATGACGATGATGGTCATCAAGGTGAACAGATTGTCGGCGAGCGAATCCTATGCTGCTTAATCTCACGGACCTGTCGGATGAGCCTCTGCAGAGCCAGATCTCCCGGCAGATCAGGGCGAAGATCCTCTCCGGAGAGCTGCCTGCGAACCAGGTGTTGCCATCGATACGGGGGCTGGCGAAGGAGCAGCGCGTAAGCGTCATCACCGTGCAGCGCGGCTACGAGAATCTGGAGCGCGACGGCCTGATTCACTCCCGGCGCGGCAAGGGCTTCTTCGTTTCCAAGATAGCCCAGGACAGAAAGCATGAGATGGCCAGAGCAAGATTGGCCGAGCGGCTCGAACCCATAGTGAAAGAGGCTTTCTCAGAAGGGATGTCGGGCCAGGATATCCTGACCGTATTCCAGTCGATGCTCAGAAGGCGGCAAGCGTAACCGTCGACGCGATCCGTGAATCCGCCACACCGGTCTTCCTGCTATGGCTGTTCATGTTCATCATGGTTAACAACTGGAACGCCTTTCGAATAGAGGAGAAGCGCAGCTTCCAGCTGGCGCAGCTGCCTCTTCCCGCCATAACAGCGGGGATGGCGAGGTTCGTCCTGATCGCCCTTCTCTCCGGGAGTTTCCTGGCGGTCTATGGCGTTGTCCGGGCCATTGCCTTGCCTGAGACCGGCGTTGTCGCGAATATCTATCTTCTCATCCCAGCCAAGCGGGCGTCGGAAACCGGCATCGCGCGCCCTGCTTTCATTCGCGCGATGGAGTGAGGGTTCGAGCACAATCCTGCTGCTTCCAACCTTGGCACCACAGTCTGCGTCCTTGCGAGTCTCGGCTTGGGTCTCCTGGGTGCCTACACATTTACGCGCAGAAGGACGCATGTGGAATAGGAATCGCGTCACTGCGGAGTGGATGTACCTTTGACCTATCCCATCTTGGACTCAATCGAGCCCAGCAGAGAATCGAAGGCGCTCTCGAAACTCGCGACCCCCTTGTCGAGCAACTCCGCGCATACGCGGTCGATGCTGATACCCAGGTGTTCGAGGTCGCTTATGATCTTCCGGGCGCCACCGGCATCGGACGTCAACGCTTCCTTGACCACACCATGATCGTGGAAGGCCTGGAATGTCTGATCGGGCAAGGTATTTACGGTACCCCTGGCGATCAACTCGGTCACATACTTGGTGTCGCTGTAGGCGGCGTCCTTCGTGCTGGTAGAGCCCCATAACACGCGCTGGGGGCTCACGCCCTGCTCCCTGAGTTCCGTGAATCGCTGCGAGCCGACAATCTCGAGATATTTCGCATAGATGAGACCGCAGTTTGCGACAGCAGCCTTTCCGCGAAGGGCCGCCAGTTGCTGCTCGGCCTCAGGGTCGCTCCCCCCGGCCGGCCTTCCGTCGAGGAGCTTGTCAATCACCGAGTCCACCCTGCTCACGAAAACGCTGGCCACTGAGGCCACCTGCCTCGGCTCTCCGGTATCGGCAATGAGACGCTTCATGCCTCTTATGTAGGCCTCTGCGGTCTCAATATACTGTTGGAGGGAGAAAATCAGTGTGACATTGACGTTTATGCCCGACGCTATCAAATCCTCAACGGCCGGGAAGCCCTCCTCGGTCGCAGGCACCTTTAACATGAGGTTGGGACGATCGACTTTCTCACTGAGTCTCTTGCCTTCCGCGATGGTCTCTTCGGTCATGAAGGCGAGTTTGGGATTGATCTCGAGACTCACATAACCGTCAAGGCCTTCGCTGGCCGTATGAATCGGCCGGTACATTTCGCAGGCTTGCTTGATATCTCTTACCGTCAAGTCATCGTAGATCTCAAAAACCGACTTCCCCGCATCCTTGAGCTTGCCGATTTCCTCATCATAGTCGCTGCTCTTGCTGATGGCTTTGTCGAAAATGCTGGGGTTGGAAGTCATCCCCCTGAGCCCGATCTCGATCCATTCGGCCAGCTTACCCGACCTGATCATTGCCCGGTTTATGTTGTCCAGCCAGACGCTCTGGCCGAACTCATTGAGCTGCCGGATCGCGTTGGAAGCCATGTCTCCCTCCGTTGAATAAGCTGTCGCTTTTCGTAGGTCGGCCGCCGGGCGGCGTCTGAAATTCCAGTTATTGTCGTTGTTTCTCAGGTGATTGTCAATGCCAAAGCCGGGTCCGAAGCGGTTGGCCGAAGGGAGGGTCTCCCTCCGCCCGGACCGCCAGGGAGGACGGTGGGAGTCCGCGGCGTCAGGACCCGTGAGGCAGACCATCCTCCGCAGCTGGAGCGCCAGAGCTACTGAACACAGGTCTGGGAGCGCACTCAGAAGAGGGATCTGTAGTAGGGCGGCTTGGGCATCGCCGCGGGCAGGAAGCCGGCCTTGGAGTGCTCCGCCGCCACATAGGAGGCCGTGCCCCAGATCTTCAGCGTCTGCGCACCTTCGCTCCCACTCCCGCAACTTATGATCCGGGGGCCCATGCTTAGGCAATCCCTGGTTTCGCCCGTGTACCCGCCCAGGACCGTGTATGCCGCACCGTTCGGCCTCGGATCGACCACGGCGATACCACTCCCGAGCCCGGACCCGTCACCGGATCTGAAAGCGACCACCAGCCGGCCGTCGAAGTAGACACTCATCGCACTCAGACTCCGGGCTTCCGCGATTCGCAGGCCCAGACACCGTCCGGTTGCAGGATCAAGTATGAGCGTCTCGGCTCCGGCCGGATCCGGGTTCCCGTCCGGTGCGTCGATATGCCGGGTGGCAACCGCCAGCCGGCCGTCCACATAGGGGGCGACGACTGCAATCGAGGCTCCGGGAATCCTGACCGTCCTAACCGATGATATGTCCCTGTTGATTGCACAGACCTTGCCGTCTTCTCCTCCCGAGAAGACCTGCCCTCTTCGGTCCATCGCGACGCTATGGACGGGACCGTCATGTAGGGGCACAGCGGCCACGCGCCCGGCTTCAGGATCCCAGACCCTCACGCTGCCGTCGCTATGGCCGGTCACCAGCCGGCCTTCACGGTGCCCGGCAAGCGCCACGGCAGGCGAAGCCATGCGTCCAAGCTCCGTGACCGTGTTTCGTTCGAATGAGACCACCTTCAGGCATCCGTCATCTCCAACCGAATAGAGTTCTCGGCCCTTGACCGCGAGGCCCCGTACCACCGAAACGTGAGGCCGGGCATAGAACACTCTGTCATTGAAACCGATGAGCACTCCCACCGTGCCGTCATAGCCGCAGAAACCGAGCTGACCCTGAGTGTAGAACACGATCCGATGGATGGGGATATCTCCGGCAGTGACGGTCTCCAGGAGATGTGGCCGGGCGTGGAGATCATCGTTGAGCGTCCGCGTGAAGGTCGACTCATGGACCTTCAGGTTCGCCGCCACGCCTGCCTTCAAGGTCTCTGTGATAGGCTTGATCTCCTCCTCGACCGGGACGAGCAGGCGAGCCTCGGCGGCAAGAGGCCGCCGGTGAAGGACGAAACTCCCGATTCTGATCTGATCCGCCCAACTATCCACCTTCCTTCGATTGAAAACCTCGCGGATCCCAGCGCCGTCCAGCCGCGACGGAATCGAGTTATCCAGATTGTACAGGAGCACCGCCCCCTCCCTGTAGAAGCTGGTTTCTTCTATCACAGGATCCTCAACCAGAGGAAGATGGAGCTTCACGCGTTCCAGCGAGGCCTCACGCTCTTCGAGGTTAAGGCGTCTGGTCGAGAAGGTCGTACGGAAATGCACGAGCAGATCCAGGTAGCCCTTCTCGTAGAATACTTCTATGACCCTGTTGAAATAGGCCCGGTCCCTCCAACCGTCGAGGATGATCACCTTCATGTTGCCGTTGGTGCGGATGAACTCGTCGAAATAGGCGTTGGGATCGTCGCGGTCTTCAGGCACGGGATACGGGTCGTAGAATCGGGGCTCGACGTGGCTCTGCAGCCACTTCAGGCCGACCATCCTGTCCAGCGTTCTATCTCCTATGGTATCGCGTTTGAGGTACGCGATCTCGTGCGCGGCCAGACCGCCGAAACCGCCGGCAATGGTTTCGCAGAAATAGGTCTTTCCCGTGCCTGAATCCCCTGTGACCGCCATCACCACAGGTCTCTTTACTGAGACCAGATGTAGAATCGTCTCGGAAAGCTCATAGAGACCGGTGCTGCTGGGCTTGAGTGAGAGCACGGGGACCGTACCAAAATCTTGAAGGTGAAGCGTGTGAAGAAAGCCCGGAAGGCCGAGTTGCTTGAGACCGGAAGCGGCCTCCTCGAAGATGGCGCTGTCCCCTTGCTTGATAAGCCGCATGAGAGCGGTCACGATCTCCGAGTCTGCACCCCCGGTTCTTTGGCTCTGCTCGAAGCCGATCGTGCTCAGGGCCCAGGCGAGGTGAAGCCGGATATCGCGGTCCTGACTTGCCATGCAAGCCACAAGCCCGGGAATCGCGTCTGCCGCATCGCCGCCCAGCTTACCCATCGCCCAGATCGCCTCACACTTCTCCGCGCTGAGGGGCTGCGTGTACCCTGCGCCGTTCGGAGTCCGGACATCCACGGAGTCCGAGTACCGGAGAATCTCCGCGAAACGCTCAAGACAGACCTTCTCCTTCAGGTTGCCGAGGGCATAGATCAGGTTGGTTCTTATGCCGATGTGCCTCGGTTCAAAAGCAGCCAAGGCTCTCAGCATGCCTCCGATTGCGCGCGGGTCCCTAATCCGCCCCAGGAGATCGGAGGCCTGAAATTGAATGCCGCTCGAGACATCCAGGTCTTTCCTCAGAAGCATCTCGATGCAAGGCCGGACCATCGAGTCACCAATCGATGCGGAGAACGGAATATCCCTGTGCGAACCTTCTCCCGGTGTCGTATCGATGCCCTCCTCGCCCTCCCCACTTCCGGCCGGAACCAGCCAACCGCGGGTTTCCCATCGCACCGTCTCTTCCTTCGCTACCGTCTCTACGGTCTTGCCGAAGACTGTCTCCTTGCAGCTTCCGAGCGAGCTCCCGATTTCCGCCAATCTGTCATCTATCCCGCCCGAGGGCCCTCCGAGGCCATCAAGCACCCGGCCCGCCTCCTCTTCACAGAACCGCCTTCTCGCCTTGCCGGGGAAGTCCCAATCCGCCACATAGGCCCGGGCGTTGGCGACATAAGCCTGATGCTCGACAAGGGCAAAGAGCATTTCCAGGGCCGCCAGCAAGTCCCGGGAACAAACCTCCGACACCACACCCGGGGCGGCAAGTCGCCCCGTAGCGCTCCAGACTTCCGGTTCGGCAAGCAGCGGAGCGAACAGATGCAGCGCTGCCCGGGGCCAATCCGGTTTCCGTTTCGCTTGCCACAGCCTGAAGACCAGCTCGTTGGCTATCCTGTCCCGCAGGCTTGCCGGACCCGTGCTCCACAGGCCGCGTCGCGTGAGATAGGTCAGATCGGTGTGCTCGAATCCTTCCAGGAGAGCTTCCAGATCGCGTACAAGGTCCGCCTCATCCGGGCTGGGGGAGTGCGGTCCTGCCCACATTTACTCGCTCTGGGAAGAAGAGAGGTTCCTGAGGTCGCTGTCGAGGTTGGTCGGTGAGATGACGGCGAGCCAACCCTCACCATAGGGATCGCGCTCAAGCTTGCCGATGTCAGTGACGAGCTCTCCGTTGACGGCCATGACTCTGCCGCTGACCGGAGTCCAGACCTTGTGGATCAGGCCGCTCCCGTCCCGGATCCTAACGCAGGCCTCCCCCTGGTACCGCATCTGCCCTTCACCGGGGAGTTCCATCGATACCAGACCTTTGATGGTCCTGACGAAAACGTGGTCGGCACCGACCCTGACCAGACCGTCTTCCTGGATGACCGCCCATGAGTTCTCGGGGATCCGGTAGATGCCTGTCGGAACGGCGATGGCGCCACCTGCATCGTCCCTCGCTCCGGTCTCATGGTAGCGCTTGCTTTCAAGAGCTCTCGATACCAGGCTCCTAAGCTCGGCGGGGGTGAAAGGTTTGGGGATATAGTCAAAGGCCCCCTGTTTGATCGATTCCACTGCTGACTTGATCGAGGGATAGCCCGTGATCATTATCACTCTCGTGTCAGGCTTGCTCTCTGCGATCCGCTTGAGAAGTTCCATGCCGCTCAGGCCGGGCATCATCAGATCGGTAATCACCACATCATAATCCGCTTCATGCCCTTTCCGAATGGCCTCCTCTCCGCTCAGGGCCGTCTCGACCAGATAGTCCCCCTGTAGGGCACCCGATACACTCCTGCATACCGGGAGTTCGTCATCCACCACGAGGATTCTCGCGCGGTCCGTCATAACCCGCTCCTTCCATCATCGGCCCATCTCAACTAGGGCCTCATCTCCCGCCGGAGGCGGCCGGGCTCACGGCGCGCCTAGATCAGATTGCGTTCCTTCGCCGCCTTCTCCAGTTCGTCCCGGAATTCCGGCGCGGCCACGGCGATGAGAGCCAGAGCCCGCTCCCTGAGATCCTTGCCATGGAGGTACGCAACACCATGTTGTGTAACCACGTAATGAACATCCGCCCTGGTGGTGACGACACCGGCACCTGACTTGAGGTAGGGCACTATCCTCGAGATAGTGCCGTCCTTGGCCGTGGCGGGAAGGGCGATTATCGGTTTGCCGCCTGTGGACTGGGCGGCGCCCCTGATGTAGTCAACCTGCCCACCGAAGCCGGAGTATATTCGCGTGCCGATCGAATCCGAGCAGACCTGGCCGGTCAGGTCGACTTCGATAGCGGAGTTTATGGCTGTCATCTTGTCGTTTCGGGCAACTATGGAAGGATGGTTGGTGTAATCGACCGGGTGCAGTTCGAGTGCAGGGTTGTCATCAGCGAACCTGTAAACCTCGGCGGTCCCAAAGACAAACGTTGCCACCGCCTTGCCCCGGTGAAGCGTCTTCCTAGCCCCCGTGACGTATCCATCTGCCATCGCTTCCATCATGCCGTCGGAGAACATCTCCGTGTGGATACCCAGGTCTTTCTTCGACGACATCGCCTTGAGTGCAGCATTCGGTATCCCGCCTATTCCCAGCTGGATCGTGGAACCATCTTCAACAAGATCTGCGATGTATTCACCGATCCTGGCTTCGGTTTCGGTGAACTCCTTTATCGCGAGCTCCGGCAGGTCCCTGGAGATCTCGACTATCTTGTCCACCTCGGCCACATGTATGAAGGAATCACCGAGGGTTCTGGGCATCCTGTCGTTTACCTCGGCCACCACGACTCGGGCGCACTCGGCTGCAGCTTTGGAGGCCATGCACTCCACTCCGAAGCTCATGTAGCCTTTGCTGTCGGGGGGCGAGAGATGGAGAAAAGCCGTATCCAGATCGAGGATACCGCTTCTGAACAAGTCCGGTATCTCATAAAGAAACACCGGTATGTATCCTGCCTTGCCCTGGTTGACCGCATCCCGGTCCGCGGGACCCACGAAAAGCGACTTGTGCCTGAAGTGCCCTTCCATCCCGGGTTTGCTCAGGGGATCCTCCCCGAGCAGAAGCACATGCACCACTTCAACATCCGTGAGGTTGTCTTTCCTATGGGCCAGTGCATGGGTGAGCGTCAGGGGACTTGCGGCATTGCCGCTTATGTAGATCCGGCTGCCGCTTGCAACCACCAATACGGCTTCTTCCAAGGACGTAACACGGTCTTTGTATAGGTCACGCCAGCTCACAATGTCAAGCCGCCTCCCGGTCCTGAACACAAGCACGGACCGATTCGCTGAGGAACCCTGGCTTCATCGTCTTGCCCGGTCCGCCGGGCAGGCTCTTTCTATCTTATTCGATGGGCTGTGATAGCACAACAGGAAGTTCGAGCGGGCTTCACTACCGGTCCGATACCGGAAGCCTCACCACAACCGTCGTTCCCTTGCCCGGTTCACTCTCGACATCGATTCTGCCGCCGTGCTGTTCGACTATTCCATAGCTGATCGACAGCCCGAGCCCGGTCCCCTTGACCCCCTTGGTAGTGAAGAAAGGATCGAAGATCTTCTCTATGGCTTCCTTGGACATGCCTATGCCGGTGTCTCTGAACACGAACTCGACTGTCGATCCTTCCCGGCCCAACCGAGTCGTGATAACCAGGTCTCCCCCATCCGGCATGGCATCGAGTGCATTCAACATGATGTTTGTGAAGACCTGTTTCATCTTGTTTGAGTCCACGATTATCTCGGGCAGACATGCGTCCAGGTGCTTTTCGATCCGCACCTTACCGGCCAGGATATTGCTCCTGACCAGGAGGATGGTCTCCTCCACCACCTTGTTGACAACGGCAGGGCGCTTCTCGGGCGCCGTCTGTCTCGAAAACTCGAGCAGACCCCTCACGATGCCGCCGCACCTGGTGGTCTCATCGATGATGAGTCTGAGATTCTCTTGAAGGTCCTCCCTCTCCACGAGCCTCTCCGCCAGGAGGTGCCCGTTGATGAGAATCGAGGTTAGAGGGTTGTTTATCTCGTGCGCTATCCCTGCTGCGAGCTTGCCCAGAGAACTCAGCTTCGCGGACTGCACAAGCTGGTCCTGGGCGTCTTCGAGCTGTCTGGTCCTTTCAATGACCTTGTCTTCCAACGTGCGCGTGAGCGCCTCGTAGCGCTGGGTCGCCTTCTCGAGTTCGGCCGTCATATCGTTGAAGGAATCTGCCAGCAACCCCACCTCATCCCCTGTCTTGGAAGGGACCCTGTAGGAGAGATCTCCCTTCGCCACCTTCTCGGTGGCACGCAGAAGACCCTGAAGAGGTCTGGTGATGCTCGATGTAGCCAGAACGATCACAATCGAGAGTCCGATTATCGTGACTCCCGCTATCAAAAGGAAAGTGAGTATCACACGCCTTCTCAAGTCGCGGTAGGGAGCTTCAAGCATGCCGACGTACAGCATGCCTATGACGTTACCATTCACATCTCTAATAGGCTCATAAGCAGTGATGTACCAATCATTGACAACAAAGGCCCGGGCCACCCACGGCACGCCCTGTCCGATCACCTGGTCGTAGACCTCTCCGGAAACCCTGGTGCCCACCGCCCTTGTGTCGTTTGAGGTCATCACATTCGTGGCTATCCTGAGGTCCCCCTGGAAGACCGTGGCGGTACCGATTTGCTTGCCCTTGTATCGCTCGCCCCGGTACACGATGTCTTTGACCTTATCGACGATCTCGAACCTGCGGTTCAGCAGCCGACCGCCATAGAGTATGCCCAATAGTCCGCCGTCGTATCCGAATACGGGGGCGGCAGCTTTCATCATCATCCCTGATGTTTCCTCCGGCTCCGGCCGTGGCCTCGCCCTCGGTGTCGGGACAAGCTCCATTCTCGCCTGTTCCGCCAGGCGAGGGTCCGCTTTGAGAAGTTCCTCCCGCGAGACGATCTGAGTGGCCGCTATGACTTCGAGATCGGAGATGGCTCGTGCTACTATTTCATCATCCCGCTGGCTGTCGCCTGATAATCCGGGGTTGCCGGTCCGGTAGATCACCCGGCCGTCCGCCCCGGTGAGGGTGAGGATATCCAGGGCTTCTCGCTCTCTTGTGATGTCGAGCTCCGTCTCCATCAGGTCATAGCGACCGGATAGCAGACCTTCTTTGACAAAGAAGCGGAGGGCCGTAGATGCTACAGCATCGGAGACCTCTTCCAATTCATCGTCGTAAATCAGGCGGGCGGAGTTGAGGTCCAAGCGGACCTTGTCCTGGGCTCCTCTTATAATCTCGTCGCCTATAAGCCTGACGCCTACCCAGGCCGTTACAACGCCGCTGACGATAATGACCGCCAGGAAGCTGCGCAGGAGCTTGTTTCTGATCGAGCTTGCCATATACCGCCTTCGACCGGTCCGGCGGATATTAGCACATGGACGACGCAACGCAAAAAGAAAAGACGGTGGGACTCCCGTCGGGGATGGAACCCCGACGCTACGCGGGGGCGGAGCGAAGGCGCTCATGGAGCAGTGAATGTAGTTCTCGACAGCGACAGAGCGCCCAGCGAAGCAATACCGTCGGCCACGGAACCCCGACGCAGCGGAAGATGGAATCTAGTAGACGGAGGCGGCCTTTCTTATCACGCCTTCCGGTATGCTCAACCCTATTATCTCGGCCGTTCTCAGATTGAGGGACAACAGGACCTTCCGTGGCGACGCTACCGGCATCTCATCCGGGTTCTGACCTCTCAGGATCTGGGCGGCAAACTCACCCGATTGCATGCCGACATCTTCATAGTCGGGACCGACCGCAAACAGGGCACCCATCTTGACGAAGTGCTCGGACAGACCCATCAGCGGAAGATTGGTCTGGAAGGCATAGAGGAAGACAAACTGAAGAGACTGTGTGGCCAGCAGGGTACGGTCGCTCACCAACCAGAGAGCGTCTATCTTCGGGCGGAGCGAGTTCAGCCCCTCCGGAACCTCAGCCTCAGAGCTTATGGGATACGTCACCAGGCCAAGGCCCATACGATTGGCGGCGTTCCTTGCTTCGTCGACCAGGAACTGGCTTTCCTGAGGATTGTATATGACACCGATCTTCCTTGCCCTCGGGACAACATCCAGCAAGGAGACGAACTGATCCTCGACAGGAACATCAAGACAAACGCCGGTCATCGGCGTGCCGCCGTTCCCGCCGGAATTCAGAAGACCGCTCTGGCCCGGCTCCGACACCATCGAGAAGACCGAAGGGATTTCACTGTGGCAATCTTTGACCATCCGTGCGGCATCGGTTCCGAGAGCCAGGATGATCTGGGCGCCGGCCTCGTCGAGTTTCGCATCGAGTTCCTGCGTGGAACTGACGTCGTTGCCGACCACAAACCTTATGAACTCGGGCTCGAAACCTCGTTTGTTCATGGCCTCGCGGAAACCGTTAAGGGCCTGGTCGTATGCGCTCAGCCTCCTGCTTTCCACAACCACCACCCTGACGTTCTCAGCACACACGGCCACAGAGGCCAAGATCCATAGAACGAGGATCGACAAGACCAGGTACCCAAGGATGGAGGCATTCCGGCCCCTGGGATCGCTCACCGTCTTCCCCCCTAAAACGTGCTGACTCCGTTCCTGTTTCCGCTATGGATAAAACATCCCTTTAGATTGTCTATCGGCTCAGGTCGGGTAAGGCTTTATGGCAAACCAGCATGAGGATTCAAGAGGATCGAGCCCCTTAGGCGAGGTGTGCTGCTGATACGAGTTCCTCCACTATGGCATCATGCAACATCACCCCTTTAGCGGAAAGCAGGATGTGGTTGCCGATTTTGGACACATAGCCGCCTTCAAGTAGGTCATCAACACGCCCGAGGACCTCGCATGGATCGACACCATACTCGGCGGCAGTGCGCACCGGATCGACGCCGCGGTCCATTCTTAAGCCCAGCATCAGATCTTCAATGAACATCTGGAAGACGTCCAGCTGCTCACGCATCACAACACCGTCTTCGCCTCCGGCAAGGCGCCGGGCATATTCCTCGGGGTCACAGGCCTTCGCATACCTCAGGCCTCCTATGTGGGAATGAGCCCCCGCACCCAGGCCGAGGTAGTCGCCACGCCTCCAGTAAACCGTGTTGTGAACACACTCCGAACCGGGCTTGCACCAATTGGATATCTCGTACCGATCAAACCCGGCCGAGCCGAGAGCGGCACATGCGACACCGTACAGCCGAACCATGTCCTCGTCTCCGGGCATCTCCACTTCACCGGTCCGCACGATGCCATCGAGTGCGGTGCCCGGCTCCACCGAAAGCAGATAGACAGACATGTGACTGACGTGGTCGGCAACGGTCTCCAGGGATCGAGTCAGGCTATGCGGGGTCTGACCGGGCACCCCCACGATCAGGTCCGCACTGAGGCTTGCCCCGTAAACCGAATGCGCTATCTCAAGGGCCTTCACGGCCCCAACCCGGCTATGCCCTCTCCCAAGGAATCGTAGCTCGGAATCCGACAGCGACTGAATACCGAGGCTGATCCTGTTGATGCCCAGCCGCCTGTAGGCAGACAGTCTATCCCGGTCCACCGTGTTGGGATTGCACTCCATGCTGATCTCCGCCTCAGGGGAAATACCGAAGTGCATGCGAAGCGCGCCCATCAACTCCCGCATCTGGTCGACCGAAAGCAATGAGGGTGTACCACCCCCCAGGAAGACGGAGCTGAACTCGCCGCGATCCCCCCATCTGCCGATCTCGCGCTCGATGTCGCTTAGGAGCGCCCTGATATAGTATTCTGGGACACCATCAAGTACGGGCCGCGAATTGAAAGCGCAATAGCGACACTTGCTCAGGCAGAACGGAACATGAATGTAGATACCTTGCCCCAATGGAAACTCACCTCTCGACTTTCAGGAGGTAGAGAAAAGCCTCCTGGGGAATGCTCACTTTCCCAACGCTCTTCATCCTTCTCTTGCCTTCCTTCTGCCGCTCGAGGAGCTTCCTCTTGCGTGTTATGTCTCCGCCGTAACACTTGGCGGTTACGTTCTTCTTGAGCGGGCTTATGCTCTCCCTGGCGATTACCCTCGACCCGACCGCAGCCTGAAGCACCACCTGGAAGAGCTGTCTAGGGATCAGGTCCTTGAGCCTCTCAACAATCTGCTTGCCCCATCTAAAGGCCTTCTCCCTGTGCACTATGACTGAGAGAGCGTCCACCGGCTCACCATTGACCAGGACGTCCAGACGGATGAGGTCGCCCGGTTTGTAGCCTCCGAAATCGTAGTCGAACGATGCAAACCCTTTGGTCAGAGACTTGACTCGGTCATGGAAATCCACAAGTATCTCAGCCAGTGGCAGATCGCAATTGATCATGGTGCGAGTCGAGTCCAGCATCTCCGAGTGCTTGTAGGTGCCTCTTCTCTCCTTGACCAACCTCATCACCACATCCATATACTCGATTGGAGTGATGATCTGGGCATCGACATAAGGTTCTTCTATCCGTTCTATGATATGCGGATCAGGCAAGCCGGTCGGGTTCTCCACCTCCTTGACCGTGCCGTTCGTGAGCAGGGCCTTGTATCTGACGCTCGGTACGGTGGCAATGAGATTCAGATCGTATTCGCGCTCAAGGCGTTCCTGGACTATCTCCATATGCAGAAGCCCCAGGAAACCGCATCGGAAACCGAAGCCCAGGGCCCGTGACGTTTCCGGCTCGAAAGTGAGTGAGGCATCGTTAAGCCTGAGCTTCAGCAATGCCTCCCTGAGAAGCTCGAAGTTCTCGCCGTCGGTGGGATAGATACCGCTATAGACCATGGGCTTGACCCTGCGGTAGCCGGGAAGGGGCCTGTGACTCAAGTCGTCGGCTTCGACCACCGTGTCGCCCACGTTGGCGTCGGCGATATTCTTGATGCCGGCGATCACATAGCCCACCGCTCCGGCCAGGAGTTCGGGCTTGGGAGACATGCCCAACCTGAAGACACCCGTCTCTATGACCTCATAGACGCTTCCCGTGGACAGAAACCTTATATTCATGCCGGCCCTCAGGGTCCCTTCGAAGATCCTTATGTATGCGATAGCCCCTCTGTACTGGTCGAAGCTGGAATCGAATATAAGCGCCCTCAGCCGGTCGTCGGCTTCACCCCGCGGCGGGGGAATGCGCTCAATCATTGCCTCAAGCAACCGGTCCACCCCTGTGCCCTCCTTGGCGCTCACCTCCAGGATCTCATCCTGGGAGACCCCCAGCAGGTCGCTTATCTGGCCTTTGACCTCCGCGGCCCTCGCAGCTTTCATGTCGATCTTGTTGACGACCGGGATGATTGCAAGGTCGTTCTCCAGGGCCATATAGAGATTGCTTATGGTCTGGGCTTCGACTCCTTGCGAAGCGTCAACCAGAAGAAGCGCCCCCTCGCACGCGGCCAGACTACGAGATACCTCGTAAGTGAAATCCACGTGTCCCGGCGTGTCGATCAGGTTAAGCTCGTAGATCCTGCCGTCCGCGGCCCTGTACTGCATGGTTATCGCATGGCTCTTGATGGTGATGCCGCGCTCCCGTTCCAGCGGCATGTCGTCCAAAATCTGAGCGCGCATTTCCTTGCCGGTAACGGTCCCGGTGAATTCAAGCAGCCGGTCGGCGAGCGTGGATTTCCCGTGGTCGATATGTGCGATGATACAGAAGTTCCGGATATGATGCTTCTTCATGTTTGTCGGCAATACCTCTTAACGGATCAGATCCCCGATTCGGCCGAACCTCGGGAAGTGCTTGTCATTATTCCAGGAGAAGTAGATGACCATGGCCTTACCCTTAATGTACTTCTCATCCAACATACCCCAACTCCGGCTGTCCCTGCTGTTGTGCCTGTTATCCCCGAGCATGAATAGATGCCCGTTTGGCACTTTCACCGGGCCGTAGTTGGACATAGGGCCGACATAGCTGGAGAGATTCTTATATGGCTCGTCGAGCGCCACCCCGTTTACGTAGACCACATCGTTCTTCATCTCAACCACGTCTCCCGGCAATCCTATGCACCTCTTGATGTAGTCTTTGCCTTCGGTGGGATGCTTGAATACTATGACGTCCCCGATCTTGGGGCCCCGCACCCGCGGCAGCCTTATGTCGGTGAAGGGGATAACAGATCCGTAAAGGAACTTGTTGACGAGCAGAAAATCGCCGACCAGGAGCGTATTCTGCATAGACGCCGTGGGTATTCGAAAAGCCTGCACAACCATGGCCCTGGTTATCAGGGCCAGGATGAGGGCGATAACGATCGACTTGATCCACTCCATTGCAACGTCCTTCTTGTTTGGTCTCCGCTTCCTCTCCTTGTCGGACTGCTTGATCTTTTTCGGTGACATCACAAACCTCCAGGTTCCAACGACAGGTGAAAGTTGCTCTATTGGCGAGAGAAAGCGAAGAGGTGGCCGTCGATATAGGCATCAAGCATGTTAAAGGCCCAGAAGCCCACAGCCCACCAGATCAGCCTATCCCTCGCATCGAAATGGCGGGAATAGTCATCGTAGAGGGCGTCTGCTTCCTCCAGGGTGGTGGCGTTTCTGGACAGATGCAAGTACCTGTCCGCCTTCTGAGATTCCACGAATATCTTGGTCACAAGAAGCGAACCTACCACCACGAACGAAGATGCTTTGGCCCACCTGCCGTTATTGGCCTGACCCAGACCTGGGAGGACCGTGGAAAAGAGGACGCTTCGTCCGGGAGAATGCTCTATTTCAGACTGCTTTTCGAGGCTGAAACTCGTGGTCACGCCTGCAAACGATGCCGGAGGCGTCGAGGAGGTATCAGGAAACGTACCCTCATCCAGGTTCACGGTTCCGTCATCGGCAAGAAGTGAGGAGGCCAGTAGAAGCAGGGCCAGCACACTGAGAAGCAGTACTATCTCGAACCTCAACGCCTACCCCCTGTCGATTTCGGGAATGTGTGGGAATCGAACCCACCTCGGATGCTACAAACACCCGACAGAGGATTTGAAGTCCTTGAGGTCCACCAGAACCCATCCATTCCCATCCTCCTCATTTCACCTCTTTACTATAATACGGCCTTCGCCCTTGGCAAACACTTTTCCCACAACACTCGAGTACTCGGCACCGGCCTTGTGCAGCATCCGGATCGCTTTCTCCGCATTTGATGAAGGGACCGCCATCAGGAGACCGCCGGACGTCTGAGGATCGCAAAGCACATTGATCTCCTCGTCTGTAACCCCTTCTACGGAGATGCTCGGGGCAACGTGCTGCTTGTTGGTCCACAGGCCGCCGGCAACGGCATCCGCACGCAGCATGTCATAGGCCTCGGACATGACGGGCAGGCTGTCGAAATCGATCTCCATCTCCACCTTGCCGGCCCTCGCCATCTCCAGAGCATGTCCGAGCAGACCATAGCCCGTTATGTCCGTACATGCAGTGGCACCCACGCGAACCATCACCCGGGCCGCACCTCTATTGAGCTCCTCCATCACGCGTGTCACTTTGCGAACGCCAGCCTTCCCCAGCAACCCGAACTTAAGGCCGGTGGTCATCAGTCCGATCCCCAGGGGCTTGGTGAGGATGATCGCATCCCCGACACGGGCGCCGGAATTACGCACTATGCGGTCCGGTTTCACAATGCCTGTAACACACATGCCGTACTTGAGTTCCTTGTCCTCGATGGAGTGCCCCCCGCCTATTACGACACCCGCTTCCCTTGCCTTTTCCTGCCCGCCGAGCAGAATCTCGCGGACCACCGCCTTGGGGATGGCCTCAGGCGAGAAACAGGCTATGTTAAGGGCCAGAAGCGGCTTCCCGCCCATCGCATAGATATCGCTCAGCGAGTTTGCGGCGGCTATCCGCCCGTATGCCCGGGCATCGTCCACGACGGGCGTGAAGAGATCCACCGTGGAGACCATGGCCTGGTCGGGCCGAAGACGGAATACCGCGGCATCGTCGAGCGTATTTCCGCCCACAAGCAGGCGGGCCCTTCTGCCTATGTCCAGCCCAGCCAAAACCTCCGCAAGGTCACCCGGACCTATCTTGGAAGCTCAGCCGGCGCACCTCACCATCCGGGTGAGTCTCAGTCTCTTGTGTTTCACGCGTCTAGTCCTCCAGCGCCGCGATTGCTTCGATCTCAACCAGCGCACCCCTCGGGAGCTCGCAGCCGCCGACACACGATCTCGCCGGGTAGGGCGACCCGATCATCTCCGCATAGGCCTCGTTCATGGCAGGGAAGTCCTCGATCTTCGCCAGGTAGATCGTCGTCTTGACGATCGACACCCCATCACCACCGGCCGCCTTGAGGATGCCTTCTATGTTCCTGATGCACTGCTCGGTCTGCCCTCTGATGCCCCCACCCACCAGCTCACCGGTGCCCGGGTCTATTCCGATCTGCCCGGACACGAACAGGAGCCCCGGGATGGTGAGCCCTACAGCCTGGTTGTATGGACCGAGCGCCCGGGGGGCATCTTCGGTCTTAACCTCGTACTTCCGTGAAGCCGGCATTCCGAACCCTCCTGAGAGTCGAATAAGACAGTACAACAAATGCCGCTGCGAGGGCGAGCAGCAGGAGATCGGCAACGGCAAGCGTGAAGTTCCGCTGCGGTATGTACCTGCCCAAGAGCAGCTTGATCAATGAGGCCGCCGTGGTGACCATCATGAAGACCGCGGGAAGGAGCGCAAACCAGAAGGTCTTACCCTTGGTCATGAGCCAGACCGTCACGCAGATAAGGGTCAGGGCCGCTAGGAGCTGGTTCGCGGACCCGAAGATCGGCCATATGGAAAGGAAGGCGTTCGTTCTTGCGAGAATGAACATCAGGACAACGCATAGGAACGAGTTGAAAAGGTAGTCCTTGAGAATGGGCGGGGTGACTTCGAACATCGATTTCCAGAGACCCTCGAAAAGGTATCTGTTCAGGCGGACCGCAGTATCCAGTGTGGTGACCACAAAACCCTCAACCAAGAGGATGCCGAATATGGTGCCATAAGCCTGATTGACACCCAGGCTTCTGTGCAGAAGGCCCCCCATACCCATGGCGAACCCCAGAATCGGATTAGAGCCTCCCTGGGACGGGAAAACCGTGGCGCGAAACGTTTCGGGACTCACACCGCTCGCGACCGCTGTGATGACGCAGACGGCGAAAACGCCTTCGAGCAACATGCCCCCATAGCCGATCTTCCTGGCGTGGCTCTCTCGTGCTATCTGCTTGGATGTGGTCCCGGACGCCACAAGGGCATGGAACCCCGATATGGCCCCGCAGGCAATCGTGATAAACAGAAAAGGCCAGAGACTTCCGAGGGCGGCGTTTCCGGAGGCCAAGTCGAAGGCCGGCGCGCTAAGGGTGATTCCCCTGAATCCTCCGGCCACGGTCGCTATGACGAGTCCGGCAATACCGGCGAAGAGTATAAAGGAGTTGGCGAAGTCTCTCGGCTGGAGAATTACCCAGACAGGTATCCCCGACGCAAGAAAGACATACGCGGAGAGGATGACCATCCAGTATCCCGGCGAGATGCTCAACGGATGGGCAAGCCCCACGCGTATCGAAACCAGCGCCACTGCAATTGCCAGCATGGCCGCAAGCGATGCCCTGACGTTCCGGCGGTAAAGCAGCCACCCCAGGATCGGCGCAAAAACGGTTATAACTATCACCGAGGTCGATGCGATCCCGCCGATCCTCACGAACTCGCCACTGCCTGAAACCACCGTCTTCAGCAGGGACTCGCCGCCCTTAAGGTCGAGGGCATCCACCGGGACCAGCGAGGTAAGAGCGGTCGCCGTCATCTGGAGAAATGCCGAGGTCACAAGCAGTATGTAAACCACCGCGAAGGCTATGAAGAGGACGAACCCGGTCTTTCCCAGATACCGCCCGGCTATCTCGGCGACCGACCGGCCGCCTTCCCTTATGCTCATGAAGAGCGAAGAGAAATCATGGACGGCGCCGATGAAGATGGCCCCGACTACGATCCAAAGCCAGGCCGGCCCGTAGCCGAAGATGAGGGCCACCGTCGGACCCACCACGGGGCCGCCTCCGCTGATCGAGGCGAAATGGTGACTGAAGAGCACAAGCGGGTTGGCCGGCACGTAGTCCTTGTCGTCACGGAGCGTGTTTGCAGGGGTCTCTTCGCTGGTCGTTTCTCCGAATACCCGGCCGATGAACCTGCCGTATACGAAGTAGGCAACCACGAAGAGCATGATGCAGAGGAGTAGAAGACCGGCAACGTTCAAGAGGCTGTTCCTCGCAAGTCCTATTCCACCGTCACGGATTTGGCCAGATTCCGGGGCTGATCCACATTGCATCCCCTGATCACAGCGATATGATACGCGAGAAGTTGGAGAGGCAGAACCGAGAGTATCGGAGTCAGCGCCGCCAAGGTCTCGGGTATATAGATCACGTGATCCACCTTCTTGGCGATATCCTTGTCACCCTCGCTGGCTATGGCGAGTATTCTCCCCCCTCTGGCCTTCACCTCTTCGATGTTACCCATGATCTTCTCATACGCACCATCTTTGACCGCAACCACGACGACGGGCATCTTGTCATCTATCAACGCGATCGGACCATGCTTCATTTCCGCTGCCGGATAGCCTTCGGCGTGGATGTAGCTGATCTCCTTGAGCTTGAGAGCGCCTTCCAGGGCCACCGGGAAGTGGCATCCCCTGCCCAGATAGAGAAAGTTGTTGTTGCAGGAATACTCAACTGCGATTTCCCTGATCTCCTCGCTTCTCTCCAGGATACCCTGCACCTGGGAAGGTAACCGCTGAAGCGCCGACACCACCTCTTTCCCCGACGGGAAGTCCCCCAGACGGGTCTTTGCCAGATGCATGGTGAGCAGCATCAGAACCACGACCTGGGAGGTGAAGGCCTTCGTAGATGCGACACCGATCTCCGGACCTGCATGCACATAAGTGCCGCAGTCGGATTCCCTTGCGATGGTGCTGCCTACGACATTGCATATCCCGACCGCCTTGGCCCCCTTGCGTTTTGCTTCCCGCATCGCCGCCAGGGTATCAGCGGTCTCCCCCGACTGGCTTATCACCACCACCATCGTCGTGGGGTCCACCAGAGGATCGCGGTACCTGAACTCGGAAGCGTATTCCACTTCCACGGGGATCCTGGCATATTCCTCGATCATGTACTCGCCAATAAGACCCGCATGCCAGGAGGTACCGCAGGCTGTAATCACTATCCTGGAGATGTTCTTGATTTCATCTTCACCGAGGGTCACTCCGCCCAGATGGGCCTCACCGGTCTCGGCCACCACCCTGCCCGCCATCGCGTTGGAAATGCTCCGCGGCTGCTCGAAGATCTCCTTGAGCATGAAATGGGGAAAGCCGCCCTTCTCGGCCAATTGGAGATCCCAGGTTATACGCTCGACTTCCTTTATCACCTCCTGGTCGCTGGTGGTCACGGTGCTGAACCCCTCGGGGGTGAGAACCGCAACTTCCCCGTCATCCATGAAGACCACGTCACGGGTATGGTTCATGATGGCAGGCACATCGGAGGCTACGAAATACTCATCGCCGCCGACCCCCAGCACGAGAGGGCTTCCGTTTCTGGCGGCCACTATCTTGTTGGGTTCGTCCGAGCATATCACCGCAAGCCCATAGGTGCCTTTTACCATCTCCAGTGCACCCCTGACGGCCTTCTCAAGGGGTTGGCCTCGTTCGTGGAACTTCTCGATGAGATGGGCCAGGACCTCGGTGTCGGTTTCGCTCTTGAAGACATGGCCTTCCTTCACGAGCATCTCGCGAAGTACATTGCAGTTTTCTATGATGCCGTTATGCACGAGGGCCACCAGGCCATCGCAATCAACATGGGGGTGGGCGTTCTGCTCCGTCGGTGCCCCATGGGTCGCCCACCTGGTATGGCCGATACCGCTCACGCCGGCGAGGCTGGTCTCGGCCAGTCGCTCCTCCAGCGCCGATATCTTGCCGGAGACCTTCGCTACACTAATATGGCCGTCGGTCTGCAGGGCTATTCCCGCAGAGTCGTAGCCTCTGTACTCGAGACGCTTGAGCCCTTCGAGCAACAGGGGGACAGCGTTCCTCTTACCGACGTAACCGATTATTCCACACAAGGTTACTCCTCCTCACTTGCCAAGCAGTCGAGCCGCCCTGGAAACCAAACGCTTGGCTTCCTCCCTCGTTGCCGCCTCGCTGATTAGACGCACAACCGGCTCCGTTCCGGACTTGCGCACGTGAAGCCAGCCGCCTTCGATCTCGACCCGTACCCCGTCATCGAGGTTGAATCTGCCCCCGGCGAATTCGCCTTCCATCATGGTCCGCAGCCGGTTCTGGTCAAGGTCGGTCTCCAGACCTATCTTCTCCTTAAATATAGCATATCGGGGGAACTTCTTCATCAAACTTGAAAGCGTGCCCCCGGCTTCGGCAAGGCTCTGCAAGACAAGTGCCATCCCCACAAGAGAATCCCTGCCGTAATGGATGGCGGGCAGTATGACTCCGCCGTTGCCCTCCCCACCTATGGGGCTGCCCACCTCTTTCATCTTGGTCACGACGCTGATCTCACCGATCGGGGTCCGATAGAAATCCGCACCGTACCTCCGGGCGACTTCCTCGGTAGCCATAGTGGTGGACAGATTGGTAACAAGAGGCCCCACGGTCTTGCCCAGGACAAGATCGGCGCAGATGACAAGGGTATAATCCTCACCCAACGGCTCCCCGGTCTCATCCACTACGGCCAACCTATCGGCATCAGGATCAAGCGCGAAACCGACATCGGCTCCACCGGCCCTCACCTTGTCGCAGAGGTCTCCTATGTTGGCCCCAGTGGGTTCGGGATTTCGCCGGAAGACCCCGGTCGGTTCACAGTCTAGCTCGTGAACCTCGCAGCCGAGCTCCTTCAGCATCTCCGGGGCCACAATGCTCCCCGCCCCATTGGTACAATCCAATGCGACCTTGAAACCAAGCCCGCGTATCAAGGCGGGATCGAGATAATCGAGAGCGAGCACCTCTGAGATATGCTCGCGGCCTGCCCGGGCGTATGGCTCTATGGTTGCGGACAGGTCGGGGCCGGCGTAGGAGAATCCGCCGGAACGGGCCCCTGCAACAACCCGCTCCACCTCACTCTTCAGGAGGAAGGTCCCGCCCGAGGATATTAGTTTGAGCGCATTCCACTCGGCTGGATTGTGGCTTGCGGTTATGGCTATTCCACCCCTTGCTCCCCGTTTCTCGACGGCAAGCTGAATCGTGGGCGTAGGGCATACGCCGACATCAACGACCTCGCATCCGGCGGATGTCAGGCCGGCGGCAGCTGCGAGATTGAGAACGGTCCCTGAAGGCCGCGTGTCCCGCCCCACGACATATGTCCCTTTGCCCAGGATACTGCCGAAGGCGCAGGCCAGCCGGCATACGAGATCGGGACCGAGGCCGTCATAGACGGTACCCCGAATCCCTGAAGCGCTCACTACCAGAGTGGGTTTCGACAACCTTGCCACCTTTGCTTGTCCCGGATTCGATCTACATTACCGCTTGAGGGGCACCGCTGTCAAGCAGGCGCGGGAGCGATTGACGCTCAGGCGCGCTTCTGCTACGATCATCGGCATCCCGGCCGGCGGCAGCACCCGGATGCGGAGTAGCATATGAAGATCAAAGCGGTGACAATACATCGGCTTGCCATGGTACCCCCGGTGCTTGCATTCGCCATCTTCCTGGTTTACCTGCTCCAGATAAAGGACCAGCCGTTTCTCCGCCACCTGGTTGCCAACCCGCTTGTATACGAAAGCCAGGCACATAACATCCTGGAAGGACTCCCGAGAACGCAGCCCTTCTTCCTGAGCCCGCTGTACCCGGCTTTCATGGCACTGATGTATGCGCTCTCGCGCGGGAGCCGCGTATTCCTGCTTGCGGCGCAGGGCGTGCTGCTGGCACTCAACGTGGGCCTCATGGGCGCCGCCTGTTCGAAGTTGCTGTCCCGGGGAACGGCTCTCGCGGCCATGTTCGGAATGGCTTTCTACTGGAGCTTCTACTATTTCGCCGGGGAGATGCTTCCTACGACCCTCTGCCTGACTTTCATGCTGGCCGGTCTGATCCTTTTCGTGGAGAGGGGACGCGAGGGCCTCCACCCCGTCGCAATACCATCGCTTGCATTTGCCGGTGTATTGATCGCCGTATACGCTTTGCCGGGGCTGAGGAATCTGGGCAGCTTGCTCAAGGGCAGGTCACTGCCCGCCGCTCCGGGGGCCTACTGGGGCTCCATTTCGATGCTGATGGTCTTCTGCCCGGCGTCCGTCGCCGCCCTCTTGCTGTTCCGGCGCGTCCGGTTGTTGAAGCGGTACATGAACCTGCTCGCATCCGGAATCGTGCTTGGCGTCAGCATGCTCGTGTGGAGCGGCATGTCACTTGTGGCCGGGCTCTTTGCATTGAGCCTGCTCGGACAGCGGGGCGGGCGGCTCATCAGGATCGGGGTATTCATCCTGGGTGTTGGCGTGCCTGTCGCGGCAGGCATCGCCCACAATCGCCTGGTCTCCGGTGACATCATACCCATAACCTCCAGCTTCGGCGTGAATCTCTTCATAGGCAACAACCCCGCCAGCGACGGCATGAATCCGTTCAAACTGGGCGAGGCTGACGAGGCCAGGATTGAGGCCGATAAACAAGGGCTTTCCGGTGCAGCGCGGTCCGCCTTCTTCAGAAAGCGCGCGATCTCGTTCATCAGCGAGGAGCCGAGGCGGTGGCTCGCGCTTGTCGGCAGAAAGGCCCTCATGTCCGTCAGCCGGTTTTCGATCGACAACAATGCCGACATATCTGAGCGGCGGGATGCCTGGACGTGGCTTTTCCTGCCGGGCCTGCACTTCGGGATTGTCTTTCCGCTTGCGATGGCGGGCATAGTCTATGGTCTTCGCACCAATCGCCGGGCGTACCTTCTGCTCTTCGGTTGCGCCGGCTGCCTGGCGGTGAATGTCCTATTTTTCGTCGCCGAGAGATTCAGATT
>CAZRAU010000022.1:0-33017 GCA_964598025.1 uncultured bacterium | reverse complement strand
GCGAACAAGGATGAGACGGTGGCCCAGCGGCTCGAGAAGATCGGCACGTCGCTCCGCCCCGCGTAGCGCCGGGGTTCCCATCCTATGGCGAGGAACGCAGCAGGCGGGCGTCCTCAGCCGGCCTGGCGGGGGAGCGTTATTCTGAAGGTCGTCCCCTCTCCCACCACGGACTCAAGCTCCACGCGGCCTCCGTGTTCCTCGACTATCTTTTTCATCACGGGAAGGCCGAGACCGGTCCCCTTGGAGCCTTTGGTGCTCACAAAAGGCTCGAAGATGGTCTCAAGAATATCTTCAGGTATGCCTTTGCCCGTATCCGCGATCGTAACACAATAGCGGCCGGGCTCGGCCGCCGCGACCGAAATCATGACCTTGCCGCCCTCCGGAGTAGCCTCGACCGAATTGGCCACCAGATTGAGCAGGGCCCTTTTCATGCGCGTGGGATCGAGCGGGACAGGCCCGATATTATCATCGATATCCAGCGAGAGGGCTATGCCACCCTCGGCGGCCCTACCCTCGACGAAGGCCATGATCTCGCCGAAGAGATCGTCGAGATCGGTCGGGACATACTCCGGAGGCCTGTCCTTGGAGTAATCCAGCATGTCTAGCACGAGGCTCTTCAGGAAGGAACTGTTCCGTTCAAGCATGTCCCAGCCCTTGGCCACCTTCTCATCGTCCTTGGCATCGAGTCCCCTCCGGGCTATGAAGAGACCGCCATCCATGCCGTTCAAGACATTCTTGACACAGTGGGCAACACCCGAGACCGTCTGGCCTATCGCCGCCAGCCGCTTGGAGCTCTCCACTTCCGTGTATAGCCGGGAGTTCTCAAGCGCTATGCTCGCCTGGGCCGCAAGCCCCGTGAGAAGTCGTAGGTCGTCATCCTTAAAGCCTATGCCGCCCTGTCTTGAATCAACCTCCACCATGCCGAGGACCCGGTCCGAGACCAGCAGCGGTACGCACATGATAGAGGTGATACGCAGGTCTTGAAGGCTCGCGGAGGCCTTGAAGCGTGAATCCGTACCCGTATCACCGCAGATCACCGCCTGCCTCTCCTCGAGCACGGTATCGACCACCGTACGCGAGATCCTCACATCTTCCCCTTCCTCACCCTTGTGCCGCGCCGCGAGAGGCACGAGCTTGCGGGTCTGCTTGTCCTCAAGCATCATCACGGCCCGGTCGGCCCGCGGGAAGACCTCGAACAAGACATCGAGAAAGGTGTCGGTGATCTCACGAGTCGAAAGCCTGCCGCACAGATTCTCCCCCAGATCGTAGAGAACGGAGAGCCGCTGCATCATCGCCGCCCGGTCGATCTCGCCATCCCTGACATCCTCTCCCCGGCCTATCCTCCGTGCATCGAGGGCTGTTATGATCGCCGTGCCGGTCGGTGTCTTTTGCTCCGGCTCGGAGTCGCCTCCCGGCCGCTGAACCTCGATGGCCCCGGAGCTCTCTCCCCCCAGGGACTTATGGCCTCTCACCTTGAGACCGAAACTCCCTATGGTGATAGCGTCATTGGGCGCAAGCGTGTGGTTCTCGATACGCTCCCGGTTGACATAGGTGCCGTTGCTGGAGCCCAGATCCGTGAGCGTGACCGAATCGTCGCCGACCTTGATCTCGGCGTGGCGGCGGGACACGGTCCTGTCATCCAGCACAACGTCGCAACGGGCCTCCCGGCCTATCACTATAGTCCTCTTCTCGGTTGCCACTTCCTGTTGCTTCCGGCCCTCCCGAAAAATCGTCACTTT
Source organism: uncultured bacterium (assembly GCA_964598025.1). Taxonomy (GTDB): domain Bacteria; phylum Arandabacterota; class Arandabacteria; order Arandabacterales; family Arandabacteraceae; genus JALGWN01. Next base: position 31,278 of record CAZRAU010000022.1, on the reverse strand, counting down.
GAGCAAGGTCATCGCCTCCCACAGGGACAGAACCCATAGATCGTAAGAAACGGCTTCTCTATGAACGCCCTTCGACCCCTCCGATGATACACCTGGCCTCCGGGTCATGCAATCCCTTATCATCCCTGCGCCTCTGATTGGGGTTGACAATCCCGGCGGCATGTTTCATAATCAAAACTCCAGTTGGGTGGTTACCTTTAGATAGCCTATTACGAGCTGAGCAGGTAGCCGGACATAATCCGTAGGAAAACTGCGGGACCGGGTCGAGGAGGGACACAGTATGGCGAAGAAGGTACTTATTGTCGATGATGAGCCCGATGCAGTCGATTTCACCAAGGAAGTAGTTGAAGGCGAAGGTTACACAGTGGTTGTGGCCTCGGATGGGTCCAAGGGCCTTGCCGCGATGCGCAGGGAGAAGCCCGATCTGGTGATCCTGGATGTTCAGATGCCGGACATGGACGGGTTTGAGGTGTTCCAGGAGATGAAGAGGGACGAGTCCCTCAAGGCGATCCCGGTTGTGATGCTGACCGGCATCCGGGAGAAAGTCGGGATAGGTTTCTCCGCGGACGAGATGAAGGACTATATGGGTTCACGCCCCAGCGATTACATAGAGAAGCCCATAGACCCCGCGAAGCTCAGAAAAGCCGTCAACAGGATCCTGGGCTAGTACCGGGCCGGTCTACTTCAGAATAACCATCTTTCTGGTGGCAACCCTGTCCCGGGTACCGAAGTGAACGAAATAGATGCCCGGCGCAACAAGGTTGCCATCAGTGTCTCTGAGGTTCCAGAAAACCTGCGATCCGGAGGCATCCAGCCGCGCAACCGCCCTGCCCCTGATATCAAACACCGAAACAGCGCCGCTTTCGGCGGCAAACGGAATGGTCACATCCCTGCTGAGATACACCGGATTCGGGTAGCCCCGGCTCACGGCGGGATCCGCGACTTCGACGCCGGCACCGGTAACGGTGATCGATTCCCGCTGGCTCCAGTAGCCCCACTGGCCGTCGGCATCCGCCGCCTTGACTTCATAGTAGTAAGTACCGATCGGCCGGGTAACGTCATAGTAGGCATCGACAATCTCATCGCTCAGGACCGCCGATGAATCGAAGGTCTGCGTCGGGAATATGTCATCGACGTATATGCCCTCTTCCAGGACATAGGAGTCCGTCTTGTACCTGAACCGTATCACGATCGTCGAGTCCGCATAAGCATCCAGCGGGAATGCCGCCTGGATCCATCCGCCGGAATCACCGGTGATGCCGTTTCCCGCATTGCCACCGTTCGGGTTGTAATCAGTGGTGATGTCCCCGGGGATGGAGACGAAGAGTTGGCCGCCGTCAGATGAAACCTCAACATAGGCATAATCCCAGTTCTCTTCGATCTCATACCAGGTCCAGAAAACAAGCGTATCCCCGGCCTCGACGGCAAGTGGAACACGCGACGTCAGCTTGGCGTTGCGGTCGTTGGTGAAGCCGCCGTAGAAACTCTGGGCACCGCTGTGGTGCATGCTGGTATTGACTCTGAACTTGTCGCGCACCCAGTTGATGTCGCCGGCCTCCACGTCATCTGTTATCCTCCCGGGCCCTGTCCTTTCCATCAGGGCGTACTGCACGGCCGGGTTGACGGTGTCGGAGGCATCAGGCGTCCAGGATACGGTGTACACGCCGTCACCGTCGTCGGTCATGGCCGCGATCACCGGCGTCCTCGGGGGCAGTATCCTGACTACATTGTCGGCGTACTCGGCAAGCATAAGGCTGGGCACCAGGTTTTCATCGCACAGGGTGAGGATGTCGCCTTCGGGTGGGTAGAACTCGGTTCCAACCTCATAGGTATAGGAAAAGACCTTTTCCTTCAGGGTCTGCTCCCCGTACATCCAGTCATCGCTGTCGCCGTTGGTCGGATAAAGACCGGCACCGGGACCGGGAGCGTATCCGTTGAAGGACGCCATGCTGTCGCCGAGCGCGGCAAAGATGGCATAGTCCGGGCAAAGATCGTAAGTATAGCCCCAGGCAAACAGTACGAGCCGGCCGTGACTGTGATAGGAAACGCAGGTGTCAAACTGATGATTGAGCATCAGGTCTCTTATGGTCTGGGTCTCCGGCTCCGAGAAAGGCGCGGAGCCCCTATAGGTCTCATCGCCGGGATCGGGGCTCGAACCCGCGTCATCATACCCCCACATGTAGCCCCAGTTCCGATTGAGGTCGACGCCGTAGGTGCCGTCTCCGTTGTTCCGCCGGTTCTTCCTCCAGTCGCCCACGTTCTCCACGTACTCCCTGCCATCGGGATTCATCAGAGGCACTATCCAGATCTCCCGGTTGTCCACGAGATAGGTTGCGAGTGAATCGGTACCATAGTTGTCCGTGAGCCAGTACATGATATAAAGTGGGATCTCCACCGTTATGATCTCGCGGGCATGATGGCAACCAAGATAGAGCACGCGTGGCTCGTCTTCGGTAGTGCCCACGTTATCTGAGATCTTCATGGCCCAGATGTCCCGGCCCTCGACACTGGTGCCTAAGGATTGAAGCGAGCATATGCCGGGATTGGCCGTCGCCACGTCATTCATGTCCGAATAGGTCTCTTCCTGGGTGTGGTATGCGCTGCCTACGCCCAGGACGCCTTGCTGCCGCATGTATTCATCGATATCGCGGATGCGAATCTCGCAATTGGGGGCGATAAGCATGAGATCGCTTACGCGGTCGCTGGGCACAACGATGTCGGCGTACCTGTTGCCGCCCCAACCTGCGACATCGTCGAATTCGGAAACCACCGCCTTCAGGTGCTCGGGACCGTCGAAATAGACCCTGACCAGCGACTTGCCTGCATATGAAAAGGTAACCGTGAGAAGCACAATAGCGCACGCGAGCATAGCCGTCCTTAACATTCCCTGTACCTCCTCAGCCAACGGTGTGATCAGCCTATAATACGGCGAAGGGACAGCATAGCGCTGCCCCGCCGTGCTTTACATTCATACCGATTATACCACAGCGGAAGCCCCGACGTCAACGCTTTCGAGGCGCCGGCAGGAGGCGCCGGAGGCATGGCAGTCGGCGTACCCATCCTATCGCGCCCGGCCCGCTCAGGCTCCGCCGGAGGTCTGCTTCGCCCTGTATCGGGCAAGTGCTTCGTCCAGGGCCTTCTTGAACCCTTCGGGGTCATCCGGCGTGAAAAGCACCCGTCGGATGTGGCCCTCGCTCTTGTCGAGTACGACGTGCTCCAGAAAATTGGCCCAATCCAGCTTGAGCGCAGGCCGGAAGCCCTTAAGGTGCAGGTCGCCTCTCAAGAGTCCCTTGACCTCGGACTCGGAGACTTCGATGCTCTCAATGTGGTCGAAAGGAATCATCATCCGGCCGAACCGCGTGTCGAACTCCACGTGATCGCCGTAAACCCGGTACTCCTGCCAGATGCTCTTGACCGTGCTTTTAGAGGTGTAGCTTGGGGCATCACTCATCGCGTGAACTCCTTTCCCGATACCGTATTCCATTTGCCATGCACCGGGGGCAGCGACGGCGCCTCGGGCAGAGCCGTCCCGACCCGTTCTTGCGTTCCCGGGACTTGTGCCTGACTTACATCTTATGTCAATCCGGTCACTGCCGCCACCGCAGATATTGGTCGGCGCGGGTGGGCAGGCGCCACAAAGACCGCGCGGCTGCGCGGGCCGGGTTACGCTTTCTTGAAGGCGAGCTTGCCGGTCTTGGTGTCGAGATCCACCTTGACCGTATCCCCCTCGCCGAAGTCACCCTCAAGGATTTTCAGGGCCAGAGGGTTCTGGATCTCCTTTTCGATGGTCCGTCTCAAGGGACGCGCACCGTATGCAGGATCATAACCCTCTTCAGCGATATATGCCTTGGCGCGGTCGGAGAGCTCTATAGACAGATGTTTCTCCGCCATCCTCGTCCTCAGGCGGTCGATCTGAAGCTCTATGATGACCTTGATCTCATCCATGCCGAGGCTGTTAAAGATCAGAATCTCATCGACTCGGTTTAGGAACTCCGGCCGGAAGTGGCTCCGCAGGGCTTCCATGACTCGATGTTTCATCTCCGTGTCATTACCGGCCAGGTCGCGTATCCACTGGCTCCCGATGTTGGAGGTCATTATGACAACCGTGTTCCTGAAATCGACGGTCCTTCCCTTGCCGTCTGTGAGCCTGCCGTCATCGAGTATCTGAAGCAGGATATTAAAAACATCCTGGTGTGCCTTTTCGATCTCGTCGAACAAAACGACCGAATAAGGCTTGCGTCTTATCGCCTCTGTTAGATAGCCTCCCTCCTCGTATCCTACGTAGCCGGGCGGTGCGCCGATCAGCCTCGCGACAGAATGTCGCTCCATGAACTCCGACATGTCCATCCTGGTCATGGCCTTCTCATCATCGAAAAGGAATTGGGCAAGCGCTCTCGCCAGCTCGGTCTTCCCCACACCCGTGGGGCCCAGGAATATGAAGGATCCCAGCGGCCGATCAGGATCCTGAAGACCCGCCCTGGCGCGCCTAACGGCATCGGAGATTGCCTGGATGGCATGATCCTGCCCCACGACGCGCTGTTTGAGGCGCTCCTCCATCTTGACCAGCTTCTCAACTTCCCCTTCCATCATCCTCGCCATCGGTATCCCCGTCCACTTGGAGACGATCTCGGCGATGTCCTCCTCGTCCACCTCCTCTTTGAGCATCTTCCGGTCCTTCTGGAGGTCCTGGAGCCGCCGGCTCTCCCCGTCCATCTGCTTTCCAAGCTCCACAAGTTTCCCATACCTTATCTCGGCGACCCGTTCCAGATTACCCGTGCGCTCCGCATTCTCGGCTTCGGCCTTGAGATGCTCTATGTTCTCCTTGATCTTCCTGATCTTCTCGATCGCCTCTTTCTCCGCATGCCAGTGGGCTTTCATGGCATCGCCCTGCTCGCTGAGGTCCGCGATCTCGCGCTCGACTTTGCCGAGCCTTTCCCTGGAGGCTTTGTCCTTTTCCTTGGAGAGAGCCTGCTTCTCGATGGTGAGCTGCATTATGCGCCGTTCCACTTCGTCTATCTCGGTTGGAAGCGAGTCAATCTCGATCCTCAGACGCGAAGCAGCCTCGTCGATGAGGTCCACGGCCTTATCCGGCAGGAACCTGTCGGTAATGTAACGGTCGGAGAGCACGCCCGCCGCCACCAGCGCGGAGTCCTTGATCTTCACCCCGTGATGCACCTCATAGCGTTCCTTCAAGCCCCTCAAGATGGCTATGGTGTCCTCCACCGACGGCTCGGCCACCAGGATGGGCTGGAACCTGCGCTCGAGCGCGGGGTCTTTCTCTATGCGCTTCCTGTATTCATCTATCGTGGTGGCGCCTATGGCCCGGAGCTCACCCCGGGCAAGGGCGGGTTTGAGCATGTTGGATGCGTCCACCGCACCCTCCGCACCTCCCGCCCCTACAAGCGTATGGAGCTCGTCGATAAACAGGATCACCTTGCCTTCGGCCTCGGTGACCTCCTTTAAAACCGCCTTCAAGCGCTCCTCGAACTCGCCCCTGAACTTCGAACCCGCGACCAGAGCGCCGATATCGAGTGCGACCACGCGCTTGCCCTTCAAGGTCTCAGGTACATCGCCCTTCACGACCCGCTGCGCCAGGCCCTCCACAATCGCCGTCTTCCCCACCCCCGGCTCTCCTATTAGGACCGGGTTGTTCTTGGTTCTCCGTGAAAGCACTTGTATCACCCTGCGTATCTCATCATCCCGGCCAATCACCGGATCGAGCTTGCCCTTTGCCGCAAGATCCGTGAGGTCCCGCGCAAAACGCTGAAGCGCCTGATACTTGTCTTCAGGGGCCTGGTCGGTCACCCGCTGCGTTCCCCTTATCTCGACCAGCGCCTTGTATACGTTATCCTTGGTGACCCCATGTGCGGCAAGGATCTCGCGGGCCTTCGAATCGACATCCACGACACCCACCAGCAGGTGCTCGGTACTGACGAACTCATCCTTCAGCCGTTCCATCTCCTTGAAGGCTGTATCGACGGCCCGCTTGAGGTCCTGGGACATGTAGCTTCCGGCCTCCGCGGCCCCGTAGACTTTCGGTATCTTATCTATGGCTGCGGCCAGGTCCCGCCTTACCGGTTCGGGATCGGCCCCCACCTTCTTCAAGATCGGGCCCACAATGCCCTCATCCTGCCCGAGAAGCGCCGCGAGCAGATGCTCGGGCGTGATCTCCTGATTGTTGTTCTCGGTGGCGATCCGCTGAGCACCGGCAATACCTTCCTGGGCTTTGATCGTGAATCTGTCCAGTCTCATCGGGTACCCTCCCGTTTCTTGTGACGACCCTACCGGCCGCCGGGTTTCCCAATTGTCATTGTCTATAGGCCGCTGTCGGCAACGTCCCAAGCGAGACTCTCGGCCGGGACCGGCCGGAGTCACCTGAGCCGGACGATCTTGGTGGCTGCACGATGCTCTCCCTGCTTGAGCACAACGAAGTAGACCCCTGGGGCCACGCGCTCGTTGCTCTCATTAAGGCCTCGCCATATGGCGACGTACCCGCTCCTCGGAACATGGGCGTATTCGAGCGCCTTGACCCTCCGGCCCATGACATCCACTATTGAGACCTCCACATCTCCGGCCCATGCCGGGACGAAGGTGATCTCGATCTCCGACCTGAACGGATTGGGAAAAACCGTCTTGATCCTCAGCTCCAGCGGCGTATTGGGATCGTTCAGCGAGGTGTCGGGTCTGGCCAAGTGCGCAACGGCGCCGACCGCCATCCTCACCACATCGGCGGCAAAAGCCTGATTCAGGTTACCCAGGGTGTCACCTGTCGTGTGGTAGTACGGATACTGAAGGTCCCTGTCTTCGGTGCCGAGCAGCGCATAGTACCCGGCTTTCCAGAAAGAGGCATGGTCGCTCAGGACCATGGTGGGATCAATCGTACGCTTCACCTCCAGCGACGGCACGTAGAGGCCGGCGCAATCCGCCGTGAGATCGACCAGCCACTCGGAAGCCTCATTGCCTACGAGATCGATGTCCTCCGGTTGAGCGTCAACGTAGCCTATCATATCGAAATTGAGTACGGCCGCAATACGGTCACCGTCCTGACTTGCATCCGCGGCGTATTCACCGCTCCCGAAAAGGCCCTGCTCCTCGCCTGAGAAAAGGATGAACCTTATGGGCCGCTCGAAACGGTAATCGCAGAGAACCCGCGCCGCCTCCAGCACGGCGGCCGCGCCCGTTCCATTGTCGTCGGCGCCGGGGGCGCGGTTATATGGGTCTTCAGACGTGGAGTCGAAGTGCCCGCAGATTATGACCTGCCTGTCGCTCCTGGTGCTCCCACTGACCCCAACCACGTTGTCGAGCTTTATCAAGGCCTCGGAGGGCAGACGCTCCTTCAGGCTCTTCCACGAGAGTCCCCCGTCGGCGGTATGAAGCACGGTGCTGCCGTAGCCAACGGCCCAGCCTTGCGAGGCACCGGCGAAGCGAATCCGCGTGAGACCGAAGAGCGTGCCCGACGGCCGGATCGTCCAGGTTTGGCCTCCATCATCGGTATTGAGCATCGTCCCATTAAGCCCTGCCACGCGCGCGCCGGACGGGCTCAAGGCGACGACACTCTTAAGAAACGGGTTCGCGTCGCCGGGAATCTCCTGGGCAGTCCAGGTCGATCCCGCATCCTCGGTCTTGAGCACCGTCCGCCCGCTCCCCACGGTCCAGCCCGAGTGGTCGTCCGCGAACGCTATGTCCATGAGATCCTCGTCGGTGCCGGCCGGCCTGACATGCCAGGCCGCTCCATCCCAGAAAAGCGTGAGCCCGTCTTCCCCGCATGCCCACCCCCGGCCGGCGGACCGGAAATCGAGGCCGCTAAGATCGGACGTTGTGCCGCTTTCGACCTCGGTCCAGGTAACCCCCCCGTCGGTGGTCCTCATTACAAGACCGCCATCGCCCACAACCCACCCGGCAAGGGAGTCCAGAAAACAGATGTCGTTCAGGGTGACCCTCGCCGGCCCCGGCTGGCGGATCCAGGTCTCCCCCCCGTCGACCGTACCGTATATGTTGCCGCCGGTACCGCAGATCCAGCCCCTGGCGTTGCCGGTTGCAGAGACACCCCAGAAGGAACTGTGAGGCGCATCGATTGGCTGGCGCTCCCACGATAAGCCCCCGTCCCACGTCCTATATACGGCCGGCTCGTTTCCTACCACCCAGGCGTTCAGGGTGTCGGGGAAGCTTGCCGAGTAGAAGGCAATCGTCCCTACGACATAGCGATCGAAGTACACACTGGAGCAGTAGCGTCCGAGCCTGTCAGCCACATAGCCTGTCACCAGACCAAAACCCTCGCTCAAGGAATACCGGGTGCAGAGCGTGTCCACTCCGTACGGGGTCCTAATCGGTTCCATGCCGCTCAGCTCGGATATGTAGCGCCACAGCGAATCGCCCGATACCCGGTCCACCATCTCCTCGATCAGGGGATCCGCGCGTACAGGGATGCCTGTCCCCGGAGGAGCCTCACCGGCCGGCCCCGGGTAGGGACCCGGCAGGAGCCTCGCCTTTGAGAAGGGCAGGCGATCGAGGTCGACGATGTCACGGGTCCCGACAGCGGCGACATAGGTGCCCGGGGCCGCCCTGGAGAACCCCGCCGCCTGGATGAGCCCCTCACCGAAGCTCCTTTGCCTGAGCAGAAATATCTCGAGACCAGGCTCGGCACTCAAGATCCGACTGAAGCCGACACCGGCCCGGGCAAGCTTGGCCTCTGAGTTGCCGTCGCCCTGGACAAGGTATGCCTCACCTATGTCGGCGAGGAAGACGAGGCCCAGCGAGCCAAGCAAGTCCGCCGAGACGGGCGTCTTCACGCTGAAGACCAGGACCTCTTCGTCCGCCCGGGCCGCTGCCGAGACGCAGTAAAGAAGCAGCAAAGCGGTCAGGCACATGCCCCGGCATCGTGAAACGTCTCTCATCTGGAGCCCCCTCTGTCCCGATTATATGTGTTATACTTGGAGGATTCAAGGGAGCACAGGAGGCAATAGCAGGCGGCAACGCCGGCACGCCGCCGATTCCGGTGCTAGGGCGCCGGCGTGAGCCGCGGGGTTGACTTCGAGCTCCCCTCAGGCTTAACATCAAGTGACCGACAACAACCTCTGACAGGGGTAATCGATGGAAAGACCAGGTGGAAAGAAGTTCGCGATCTTTGCCCTCTTTTTCATATCGGGCATAACGGGGCTCATCTATGAGGTGGCATGGACGAGGATGTTAGTCACCGTGTTCGGGAGCACCACGTATGCCGTGAGCACGGTACTGGCGGCTTTCATGGCAGGGCTTGCGCTGGGGAGTATCATGCTTGGAAGATACGGTGACCGCCTCAAGCATCCGGTTCTGGTATTCGGCATGCTGGAATCGCTGATAGGAGTCTATGCCTTGCTGGTGCCCTGGATAATAGGCGGGCTCACGGGGGTCTATTCCGGGGTTTTCGAAGCTTTCGGCCAACAGCCCTTGCCGGTGGCGATAGTCAGGTTCTTCCTGTCCTTCTTGGTTGTGCTTGTTCCTACCACCATGATGGGAGGCACCTTGCCCGTCTTGAGCAAGTTCGCAGGGAGCGAGTTCGCCAAGCTCGGCCGGAATATCGGGGCCCTGTACGCAGTCAACACCTTCGGCGCCGTGATAGGCTCCTTTGTTACCGGTTTCTTTCTGCTGGAGTTCATCGGGGTTTCCTCATCGGTGTACCTTGCGGCCGCGGTCAGCGTCATGGTGGGCCTCCTGGCGATTGGGATCGGTAAGGGCATTCGGACCGGCGCGGCCGATGGGGCGGGCGAGACGGAGGCCGAAAGCGAGCCGATACCCACGTATGTGGCGTTCGTCGTACTCCTGGCCATAGGGGTCTCGGGGGGCGCAGCCTTGGCATATGAGGTCATCTATACCAAGGTGCTGGTCTTCTCACTTGGTGCCACCGCCCACGCCTTCAGCCTCATGCTCACGACTTTTCTCATCGGCCTTGCAGCGGGAAGCTACGCCTCTTCACGACTGGTGGACAGGTGGCGACGTCCAACCGAGGCCTTCGGGCTGGTCGAGATCCTGATAGGCCTGGCTTCGTTTGTATCCATCTACCTTCTCTCAAGGCTGGATCTCTCCAATCGGTTCCTGGACCTCAGAGACTCCGGTGGAGATCTTCTCAGGCTCAGAGGCGCCGGCTTCCTTCAGGCGGCAAGCGTGATGCTCGTCCCCGCACTCTTCATGGGAGCGGCCTTCCCCATCGTTACCCGCATATATGCCCGGCGGCGATCGGTGTCCATGTCGGTCGGCAAGATCTATTTCTTCAACACCCTGGGGGCCGTATCCGGATCGCTGCTGGCGGGTTTCCTGCTGGTGCCCGCCCTTGGCTCGGCAAGATCGCTGGCCCTCGTGGCCTCCATCAATATCTCCGTAGGCCTGCTGCTCTTCTCGTGCAAGGGCAACCGGAGGGCCTGGGCGGGAGCCGCAGCCGTGGCACTTGCCGGCCTAATGGTGCTGACCTACGCCATCAAGCCCTCGATCTTTGCGCGTACGTTCAACATCAAGGAAGAGGGGAGCCAGCTCGTGTACTTCAAGGAAGGGGTCAGCGGAACCGTTACGGTGCATCGTTACCCCGACTTCGACCTGCTCGCCATCGACGGCGTCAATGTCGCGGGCACAAGCCAGATGCTGCGGGTGACCCAGAAGCTCCAGGGGCATCTCCCCATATTGCTCGCAGACAACAAAGACAAGGTCGCCCATATCGGATTCGGGAGCGGCGAGACCTTGCGGATCCTGACCGTCCACGGGGCCCGGGCCATAGACGGGGTGGAAATTTGCAAGGACGTCATCACAGCGGCCAGACGCTTCTTCAGCGCCCTGAATCGACTGGTTTTCGATCTCCCTAATGTCAACATCGTAATCATGGACGGCAAGAACTTCGTCCTGCTGACCCAGGACCGGTATGACATCATCATGACGGACTCGATATACCCGGGAACGGGGGGAGCTTCTGCGCTCTACACTTACGATCACTTCAAGACCGTGAGCGACAAGCTCAGGCCCGGAGGCATAGCATCCTGCTGGCTGCCGCTCGATCTCAGCCCCGAGGATCTCAGGGTCGCTCTCAAGGCTTTCTATGATGCCTTTCCGCACATGTCCGTCTGGTACTTCTACATGACGTTCTCCCAGCACGCGCTGCTCGTGGGAAAGAAAGACGCCGAGATCGATGTCGACCTGGCGAAGTTCGCAGCGGCATTCGAGGATTCCGTGATTAGCGAAGACCTGAGATCGATCCTGATTGATGACCCTTACTTGCTTGTTTCCTGTCTCCTGGCCGACGGCGATGCAATCGCCCGGTTCACGGAGGGCGCCCCGCGCCACTCCGACGATCATCCCGTTCTCGAATTCGGGCTGGCCCGAAGGGGCACAGCCAAGCCTTACCTGAGCCGCAATCTCGAGACCCTGTTGTCCCTGAGACCCGATCCGCTGGATTACGTTTCCGGCCTGGAGGCTCTCGGGGAGGATCCCAATGCTGTTGCCGGACGGATTGCCGGCGCCACCGCTCTCTCCACGCACATGATAAAGGGCCACATACTGAACGCGGTCAAGGAGACCGGGCTGGCCAAGGCGGAGTACGAGAAGGCACTCGCCACGGATCCCGACAGCCGGATCGCCATGTATGCCCTGGCATCTCTGGACGATGCTCTGGCGACCCTGGAACGGGCCTCTCAATCGGGACGGCAAGGCTATGAGATTGAATATGCTCTGGGGGTGAGGTATCTGGCTGAAGGCAGATTCGAACAGGCACGCGAGCACCTGGAGAAAGCGCTTGAGCTCCGACCGGACCTGCCCGATCCGCATGTTTCGATCGGGGAGTGCTATCTGAGGTGGGAAAAGCCTGTGGAGGCGGTCGAGCACTTCCGCGACGCCCTCAAGATCCTGCCCGGCGATCACGGCATTCTCCTGCGGCTGGGAATGGCCTACTCGGCCCTCGACCGCAAGGATGAGGCCGTGGCAGCTTATGAGGCTGCGCTCGAGGCGGACCCCGATGACTATGACGTGAGAATCGCCCTCGGCACTATCCACTTGCGCGAAGGCCGTATCGCCGAAGCCCGGGAGCACTTCCGGCACGCGGCTCTTTCCGCACCTGACATGCCGCATGCCTTGTTCGACCTGGGCCTCACATACGCCGCCGAGCGTGACTGGGAAAAGGCTCGGGACAGTTTCCAGAAGGCGATTTCCGCAGCGCCGGACTTCGTTCCCGCGCACTTCCAGCTGGGTAACGTGCTTCTGAGCATGGGAGACGTGGAAGGAGCCCGGCAGGCCTGGCTGAAGACCCTCGAGCTGAGCCCGGGAAACCAGATGGCAAAACAGAAATTGGAAGGCCTGCCCCGCCAATAGGATGGGAGAGCTCCAGTGGAATCCGGCCGGGGGTCAGGCGGCTCATCTTCGGGTCGCCGGATGGACCGGTGCCAGGACTATCGGAGGCAGTGGCCGGATCAGCGCTTTCCGGGGGATCTCTTGGAGGGCTTCGCTTGCTTGCTTACAGCCTGCTTGCGCCTGCCGCCGGCGGCCGGCCGCTTCTTGGCCTTACTCCGGGCGGAGACGGCCGACGCACCCCGGGACCCCTGGGCGGCGGCCGGATCCAAGCCTTTGAGCATGCACTCCCTGGCAACAACGTGCTTCAGCCTGGCCTGCACATCTTCGGGAATAGGTTCGGTTCTCCACTTCTTGTAGATGATGATGATCTTCTTCATGGTATCTATATGCATGCGGCACCTCTCACAACCTTTAAGATGCTCCTCGATCTTCTTGCATATAGCACTACCGGCATCGCCTTCCAGATAATCCGATAAAACGTCGAGAATCCCCCTACAGTTCATGACCGCGGTTTGATCCTCCTGTTTGTTTGATTCTTTAGGTGCGCAAGAAGTTTCTCTCTAAGCAGGAGTCTGGTCCGATGAAGCCGAGATTTCACGGCAGGCACCGAAATACCCACGATTTTCGCCGTCTCCTCGGTGGAAAGCCCCTCGACATGACGGAGGACAAAAACCACCCGGTAGGCCTTCGGCAGTTCGTTGATGGCCTCGTCCAGGACCTCCATTGACTCCGATTCTATGAGTTCCTCCAGAGGACCCAGGGCCTCATCCTCGATTTCCCTTTGAATCGACCCCTCATCTGTGGCAACAGGTTCGTCCAGAGAAACCGAATCGATCTTCTTGCGCCTCAGCTTCATGAGAGCCAGGTTCACGGTTATCCGATAGAGCCAGGTGGAGAACTTGGATTCGCCCTTGAAACCGGGAAGCGACTTGAAGGCCTTTATGAATGCCTCCTGAAGTACATCCTCAGCATCCTCATCGGTCTGGGTCATCCGCCTTGCCAGCCGGTAGATCTTGTTCTGGTACTCGAGCGCCAGCTGCCCGAATGCACCGGCATCGTTCTGCTTGGCAAGCCGCACAAGCTCGCGGTCCCGCTGCTCTATGGTCTGTTTCTTTCTCCGGCCCGTCTTGGCGCGAGCGGACATGGAGTCGGCCTGAGACTTAGGTTTCTTGTCGGCCTTCCCGCCGGACTTGGCTTTGGTCCTTGCCATATATCGCTCTTCCGTGCGGCCCCAACCTTCTCCGCAAGCCGCAGAGCCGCGTGCGGCCCGCACACTCACCCTCCGTCAATTACCACGTCGCGTCTGTCGTGTCAATCGGAAACAGCCCCGGGTGGGCCGTCCATAGCCGAGCATCGGCTGCGCCCTGCGTCCCGAAGGAAGGAAACCGTGTGGCGCATCCAGGCTGCAAACCCGTTGACAAATGCCCATGACCGCTGTATGCATTGTCCGTATGTCGTGGCGGCAGCCGTGCCGACAGGAGAAGATGCAGAGTGCCGTTCAACGGATCTGCACATGCCGCAGCCATGCAGGTGGGGTCTGTAGTAGCTTATACGGAATGATCTTCCTGATATTGTAGTGGTGCTTGAAACTCGGCTCGCAAGACGGACTATCGGAAGATGAAACGGGATCGGGCGGTGGCTTTCGCGAGAGGTTGAGAAGATGGCGCGGACAGGTCTGATCTATGATGATGTGTATCTCGGGCACGATACCGGCAGCCACCCGGAGAACGCGGCGAGGGTCAAGGACACATACGAGCACCTGGAATCCACGGGGCTGCTTGACAAGGTGATCCGGCTCAAGCCTCGGCCGGCGACCGAAGAGGAGATCCTTCTGGTTCACACCAAGCAATACTATGACCACCTTCGGTCGCTTCCCAGTGATGCGACCCTCAATCTGGACGCCGATACCGTGTTCGGACCGGGCTCCCTGGATGCGGCACTGCATGCCGCAGGCGCGGTAACATCAGCAGTGGACGCCCTCCGTGAGGGAAGATGCAGCCGGGTGTTCTGTCTGGTGAGACCTCCCGGTCACCATGCCCGGCCCGGCAGGGCGATGGGTTTCTGCATACTGAACAACATTGCGATCGGAGCCGCATATGTGACGCGCGGCTGCGGACTCGGCAAAGCGGCTATCATTGATTTCGATGTGCATCACGGCAACGGGACCCAGGAGATGTTCTACGAGGATGGGAGTGTCCTCTATGCATCCATCCACTCCTGGCCTTTCTATCCGGGAACCGGAGCCGAAGGTGAGAGCGGGGCCGGGGCCGGAACCGGCAAGACCCTCAATTTCCCGCTCCCGGCCGGAGCCGGGGAGGATGCCTACCGCCGGGTTCTGGCCGAACGCATCATGCCTGCGCTCAGAGCGCACAAGCCATGGGTGATTCTGATCTCCGCAGGCTTCGACGCCCACCGGGCCGATCCCATAGGGAATATGGCACTGGAGACCGGAGCCTTCGGCCGAATAACAACGGATATCGTGGAAGCTGCTATCGAGATATGCGACGGCAGGGTAGTATCCGCGCTTGAGGGGGGTTACGACCGATCCGCACTGGCGGCATCCGTAGATGCCCATATCGGAGCTTTGCTGGATTCGGCGGGCGGTGTCTAGTCCGGTAACAACCTCTTCATACGCTTGGCATCGGCCCCGGAAACCATAGCTCCCTTTCTAAGCCTACGCTTCTGCTTCCTCGTCTTGGATGTGAACTTGTGGCTGGAGCTGGACTTACCCCTTTTCAACTTCCCCGTCGCTGTCTTTGTGAACCTCTTGGCAGCAGACCTACTGGTTTTGGCCTTGGGCACGATGATGACTCCTATCTAGTGATTCCCCTGCAACAATCCGCTGCTTGCTTTTCTTTCCTGAACTTCATCCCACAGATGGGACATGTGTACTTCCCCCCGATCCTCCCCTCACGTTCCGCCTTCTGGAGAAGCATTTCATAGGTGGCGCTGGGGTGGTCCTTCACCAGGACCTCATCCTTGTAACCCAACAGAGCTCCCCCCTTCCTTGTTCTACCAACCTAGCCTGTGCGCTTCAGCGGGCGCGTGAACCAGTAGAATCGAAAGGGCTCGAAAAGCTCTACTTCCGACCCTCGCTACTCCGTTTCCTCTGCTCGGCTTTCAGAGCCTTTTTTCTACGTTTTTCGCTCGGTTTAACGAATCTTGATGCCCTCCTCGCCTCCCGGGCAATCCCCGCCTTCTCGCACTCCTTCTTGAAGCGCCTCAATGCTCTATCTATGGATTCATGCTGCCCCACTCTAACGCTCGCCATCCAGCGTCACGACCTTCCATCACGGTTATGGTTTTGGATTCAATTTAGCATATAGCGGCTTGTTGTCAAGGGAAAATGTGGTAGAATCTTGACCGTTTTCGGCGGTTGTGTTAGGTTCTGCGCAGGAGAGGAGAAGGAATGGCACTAGAAAAGGCCGGCAATGCCGCAACTGCCATTCTGGTCTGTGATTCGCCCGACAGAATGGCAGTGATCCGTAACCTCTTGAACTCGCATGGAATAGCTACCCTTGATACGGAGGACGGGGCGTCTGCCCTGAGGGCCGCCAAGCGAAAACCCCCGGACTATGTCTTCGCTTGTGAGGAGCTTCCCGATTCCAGCGGTCTCAAGGTCGTACAGAGCCTGAAACACAGGTATCCTCTGGTCTTCGGTGTAATTGTCGGACCGGAGGTCCCGCTCAAAAGACGCCGGGAGTTGATGGGCGAGGGCGCCGACGCCTATATAGAAGCAGGCAGCGATGAGAAGACCATCAATACCGGTATTCGAAGGCTTACCGCCCGCAAGGAGATAGGAATTCTGGGGCATGATGAGAAGATGCTCCAGGCCATTGAAATCGTCGAGACTATCGCATCCACGAAGGTCACCATTCTCATAACCGGGGAGAGTGGAACCGGCAAGGAACTCATCGCACGGGCCATTCATCTCAGAAGCGACCGGAGAGAAGGTCCGTTCATTGCAGTGAACTGCGGCGCCCTCCCGGAAGGTGTGCTCGAAAGCGAGATTTTCGGTCACGAGAAGGGCTCTTTCACAGGCGCCACCGCTCAGAGAAAAGGGAGATTCGAGATAGCGGACGGAGGAACCCTCTTCCTCGATGAGGTCGGCGAGATGCCGCTTGGGACCCAGGTGAGGCTCCTGAGGGTACTTGAGGAGGAGCGTTTCATGCGCGTCGGGGGATCCCAGGATGTGAAGGTGGACGTGAGGGTGATCGCGGCATCCAACAGGGACCTACGACAGGAGGTCGATGATGGGGCTTTTCGAAGAGACCTCTATTACCGGTTGAACGTCGTCCCGATACACGTCCCGGCCTTGAGAGAGCGGAGAGACGACATACGAGTGATCTTCCTTGGTCTGGTCGAAGAGGCCCGCAGGAGGAACAACCTCCACTACGGCGGAATGACGGAGGAGGCCCTTGATGCCCTGGTCGAGTATGACTGGCCCGGCAACGTCAGAGAACTCAAGAATCTCGCCGAGAGCCTGCTTGTGTTGTCACAGGGCAAGAGAATCGGGCTTGGGGACCTGCCTGAACACATACTGAACCCCGGGATGATGTCCAGGGACCTGCCTGTGAGGGTCGGAAGGCCGCGCCATGAGATAGAGCGTGATCTTCTTCTGGGCAGGCTCGCGGAAATCGAGCAGAGGGTCGCGTATCTGACCGAGCTGGTTCTCGGCCTCAGGGACGCCGTGACCGGCGGCCAGCCGCTGCCCCGTGACGGGCTGATTCGCGACGGAGTCAGCTACAGGGAAGTGCCCGACGCCGGCGAGATCGTCGTGGAGCCGGGGACCCCCATAAGGGAGGTCGAACGCGAGCTCATAGCCAGAACGCTCGCTGAAGTAAACGGCAACCGGAAACGGGCAGCAAGACTCCTCGGCATCGGCGAGAGGACCCTCTATCGCCGGATGAAGCAATACGGTATGACCTGATCCTCTCCTCTACGCCGAATGGGTGCCTGCCTTGAGCAACATCGCCCGCGCCGCCGCCAGCCTCGCAACCGGTATTCTATAGGGCGAGCAACTCACATAGTCGAGTTCGATATCATCGCAGAAGATGATTGAACTGGGCTCCCCTCCGTGCTCACCGCATATTCCCAGCTTGATGCCCGGCCTGATCTCTCTGGCCTTCTTCACCGCTATCGCCATCAGTCTGCCCACGCCTGTCTGATCGAGGGACGCGAAGGGGTCTTTTCTGACAATACCGAGGTCTATATACTTCCTGATCACCGGACCTGCATCGTCACGACTGAGGCCGTAGGTCATCTGTGTCAGATCGTTTGTGCCGAAGGAGAAGAACTCGGCAACCTTGGCCACTTCATCCGCGGTAACACACGCCCGGGGTATTTCGATCATCGTTCCGATGAGATAGTCGATATGGACTTTCTTCTCGTACATCACATGGGAGGCCACCTCATTGGCCCTTTCCCGAATATAGGACAACTCCCGGGCATCTCCCACAAGCGGGATCATGATCTCAGGCAGCACCTCGACACCCTCGATCTTGAGCTCGGACGCAGCCTGGACTATGGCGTTGACCTGCATGTCGTAGATCTCCGGGTGGGTAATGCCGAGTCTGCAACCACGATTGCCCAGCATCGGGTTCATCTCTTCCAGGGCAGCGGCCTTGGCAAAGACCTCTTCCTTGCTGACACCGATCTCTCGGGCAACCGCTTCGGCTTCTTCGTCGCCCTTGGGCAGAAACTCGTGCAGCGGGGGGTCCAGAAGCCTTATCGTGACGGGTTTGCCCGCCATGACCCTGAAGATCTCTTTAAAATCCTCCCGCTGGAGAGGCTCGATCTTGGCCAGGGCGGCCCGCTTCTCCGCAGGGGTCTCGGCGAGAATCATCTGGCGGACTTTGTTGATGCGGTCCTCACCGAAGAACATGTGCTCGGTCCGGCAGAGCCCTATTCCCTGCGCCCCGAATGCCAGGGCCGTTCTCGCCTGGTCCGGCTGATCGGCGTTGGCTCTCACCTTGAGTCTCCTGCACTGATCGGACCAGTCCATGACCATTTTGTAGAGGGGATATATGAGCGACTCCTCCGGCTTGAGAGATTTCTCTATGACCACCCGCTCGATCTCGGACTTCACTGTGTCCACCTTGCCGAGAATCACCTCACCGGTGGTCCCGTCCACCGAGATGAAGTCTCCCTCCTTGATTACATGTTTCCCCACGACCATCTGCTTCTTCTCATAGCTGATCTCCAGGACCTCACAGCCCACCACACAGACCTTGCCCAACTGCCTGGCCACCAGCGCCGCGTGTGAGGTCATGCCCCCTCTTGCCGTTAGAATCCCCTCGGCAAGACTCATACCGCCCACATCCTCGGGGCTGGTTTCTTCCCGGACCAGAATCACGGGTTCGCCGCTCTGTACATAGTCCTTCACCCGTGCGGCACTGAAGACCACCTTCCCACTGGCCGCACCGGGTCCAGCGTTGAGACCCACGGCGACCACCCGGTTCTCGGTCTTGGCTTTGTCTTTGCCCTTGGTGTCGAAGACCGGGCGTAGAATATGGTTGAGCTGTTCCGGGTCTATCCGCAGGAGCACCGTCTCCCGATCGACGAGCCCCTGGTGGAACATGTCGAAGGCAATCTTCAAAGCCGCCAGGCCCGTCCGTTTGCCGGCCCTGGTCTGCAGCACCCAGAGATGTCCGTTCTCGATCGTGAATTCTATGTCCTGCATATCCTTGAAATGCATCTCCAGATTCTGCCTGACATCGAGAAGCTGTTTGTAGACGTCCGGCATCTCCTCTTCCAACGACTTGAGATTCGAATCGCCCTTCTGCGCTTGGTTGATCGGCTGCGGCGTCCTGATGCCGGCAACCACGTCTTCGCCCTGAGCATTGAGGAGATACTCACCGTAGAAAATGTCCTCCCCGGTCGCAGGATTGCGCGTGAAGGCTACACCGGTGCCCGATTCCCAGCCCAGGTTCCCGAACACCATACTCTGCACATTCACGGCGGTACCCCACTCGTGAGGGATGTCGTTCATGCGCCGGTATTCGATAGCCCGCCGGTTATTCCAGGACTTGAACACAGCGTCGACGGCCCCCCAGAGCTGATCATAGGGATCCTCCGGGAATATTATGTTCTTCTCTCGCTGGATCAACTCCTTGAACTTGGTTA
Organism: uncultured bacterium; assembly: GCA_964598025.1. Classification (GTDB taxonomy): domain Bacteria; phylum Arandabacterota; class Arandabacteria; order Arandabacterales; family Arandabacteraceae; genus JALGWN01. The sequence continues at coordinate 11,850 of CAZRAU010000022.1, read as the reverse complement.
CAAGGTCCTTAAGATCCTCTACGTCAAGCTCGGTATCCTTGGATACGCCTTTCTCGCGTTTCTTGGCGCCGATGATGGTCTCGAATGGATCAGGCGCAGTATCGTCCTCAGGCTTGAGTCCGAGCACGACGTCTCCGTACATCTGTACCAACCTTCGGTAACAGTCATACGCAAACCGATCATTGCCGCCCTTGGCCAGTCCCTTGACTGTCTGGTCGTTGAGTCCGATATTGAGCACGCTGTCCATCATCCCGGGCATGGACACCCTCGCTCCGGACCGGACCGACACCAGGAGTGGGTTCTCGCTGTCGCCGAATCCCTTCCCCATCACCTGCTCGGCTTTGCGCAGGTTTGAGAGCACTGCGGCTTGGAGACCGTGAGGGTATTGGCCTCCATGGCTCGTGAAATACGCGCAAACCTCGGTCGTGATTGTGAATCCAGCCGGGATAGGCAAGCCTATCCTCGACATCTCGGCCAGGTTGGCGCCCTTGCCGCCGAGGATCTCCCGCATGGCGGCGCTGCCGTCCGCTTCATGTGCTCCAAAGAAATAGACCAATCTCTGCATGGCGATTGCTTCCTTCCCTTGCTTGGCCCCGGACAATATTCGATGCTATTTTGTTATAAAGGTAATATCCACACAGCCATCTTTGCAACGATTTTCGGGATGCCGGGGCACTCGCATGATTGAGGTGACAGTCAACTTGATTCGAGGATGCTTAGATCAACTGTCACCTCAGTTGTCAACGCAGCAGGCGGACCGTTTTCACCGGCAGACACTGCCCAACCGTAGGCCGGTCAAAACGTCCGGATGCAAGGCGCACGAAGGCACGGGGAACGAGGCGCACTCTGCGTGCGTCGCAGTGACCCGAGCCGAGAGCAACGCAGCAGGCGGACCGTTTTCACCGGCAGACACTGCCCAACCGTAGGCCGGTCAAAACGTCCGGATGCAAGGCGCACGAAGGCACGGGGAACGAGGCGCACTCTGCGTGCGTCGCAGTGACCCGAGCCGAGAGCAACGCAGCAGGCGGACGTTTTCACCGGCCTACTCTAGGATCAGGACCTTTGCCGCCCCTACCCCCGGCACCACAATAAACGCCAGGCCAGGTGACAATCCCGACCCTATCTCCTCCACGTTCAGAGTGACAAGGCCCCCGCGCTCCGGCACGAACCTCTCAAGGAGCCTCCCCTGTACGTCATAGACCAGTACTTGGCCCGAAGGGAAGCCGCCCGCGCAGCGCACGGTCAGATCGGATCTGCAGGGATTAGGATAGGCAATCAGCATCGGCATGCTCGGCCTGCCTGCGACTCCGGATATGGGATCATGGTTGGAAGCGTCACGGGCCTGGAGGATGCCCCAGCCATAAAGCGTATCGGGGTTCGTTGCCCTGGTTCCGGTGGCGGTGATAGCCTCGAGCACCTCAGCCGATGTCCAACCCGGGTTCTTCTGAAGCAGCAGGGCCGTGGCTCCGGCAACAAGCGGACATGCAAAGGAAGTCCCGCTCCCGCGTCTGTAGCCATTGATGTAGAGTGGATCGGCAATGAAGGTGCTCTGGCCCATCGCCATGATTGTGGGCTTTGTCCTTCCATCAAAGGTGGGTCCCACTGATGAGAAATACGCCCTGCTTCCGCTGGAATCGACCGCACCGACCGATATCACGCTGTCGCCGTCTGCCGGCGCCAGGATGTACGTCCACTCCGATGCGCCTGAATTTCCGGCGGCATTGACCACCGCGATCCCGTTCACCGCGGCCCGATCGGCTGCGATCGTGATAGGGGCGGTCTCACCGTCCATGTCCTCGTAAGTGTACCAGTCATTGTAGCAGAGCGAGCTGGATATGACCTGGGCTCCAAGACTATCTGCCCATTCCGCCGCCTCGATCCACCAGTCCTCCTCCGCCGGCTCTTCCATGGTCGTGTCTTCTGTCTTCGCCAGTATGTATTGAGCCCCATAGGCGGCGCCCATCATGATACCGGGGGTATTGCCCGCAAGAAGCGAGAGGCAAGAAGTGCCGTGGTTGTGCTGGGAGGGAGCATCACCCGGCTCGTTGGCGGTGATATCGTCGTCATTGATAAAATCGTGTTCGGCGATCACGTCTGCCCCGGCGATCGACTCATGATCAAGCCAGAAACCCGTGTCGAAGATGGCGACCACGACCCCGTCCCCGGTGTACCCCTCCGCATGAAGATCGGTGACCTGAATCTGGGCAAGCTGTGTGTATGACTCTCCATACTGGTCGAGAGCCCTCGCCGGCCTTCCGACCGCGTAGGTCTCGGGCTGAGGAGAGCCTCGCCTCCCACTCACCCTCGTGACGCGGCAAACGAATTCCAGGCTTGCGATTTCCCGGATCTTGCCGGGGGAGGCCTCGATGCTGACAGCATTGAGCCACCTGGAGAATGCCCGGAATTCAAGTCCGAGAGCTTTCAGAGCTTCGACATACGGCCTGTGGAGCGGAAGATCGCCGGCGTCGAAGGGAAGTCCGGGGCGGGCTCTTAGACGCCGCTCGACCGCCCGTTGTGGGTAGGCAGAGACTAGATCCTCCAGGCTTGCGTCTTCGAGAGCCGCGGGCAGAGGACCTTTGTCCCTAAAGAAGACCCATACCGCAATTGTCTCCTCCTCACCGGCTATCCGACTCCAGGCCTGGACCGACGGGGCGATATCGCCGGAGAAGCCCGGCGCCCCCCAGAGCAGCAATACCAAAAACACAATCAAGAACCTCGGCATGCGACCCTCCTTGATGTTCTATATCTGATTATACCAGAATCCCGCCCCGTTCTCAACCAACGTAGGGCGTGGAAACCCGACGCTACACGGACCGGGGAAGCCGAGCGGGTGGCGCGGAGGGAGGGCCTCCCGCCGCCCAGACTGGCAAGGAGGACGGTGGGAGTCCGCAGCGTCAGGACCCGCGAGGCAGACAACGTCGGGCGTGGAAACCCGACGCTACACAGGACGGGGGCGGAGCGAAGCCGCTCGCGGAGAGCTAGGCTCTGAGAGGTTCGAAATTCACGAAGTCCGAATGATGGATTATGATGCCCTCCACCGTACGCTTCCCCAGATCACCCTCTTTGGAGTGATAGGCGATCATGTTGAGGACCTCAAACGGAAGACCGTGTTTGTAAGCAAGCGCCTGGCCGGACAAAGGATGACGCAGAAGCACACCCTTACGGCTCTTCACGACAGCCCCTCCCTCCTTGACGTACTCAAGAAGCTTGCCCACATCATGCAACAACGAACCTGCGATCAGAAGGTCCATGTCGAGGGGCACGGCATCACCATAGTTCTCTTTCAGCGTCCCTGCAATGGCTATCGCGGTCTTGGTGACCGCCCGCGTGTGATGAACCAGGTCGAATCTGCAGTCAGGGATGAGCAGCGTGAAAGGAATGCTCCCAAGGTCCTCAAGGCCCCAGCCTCCCTGCTCTATGGCATCCGCCCATGTCTCCGCCACACGATCCCTGAGGTCCCCCTGCTTGATCAACTCTATCTCCGGAAGAAGGTCCCTTACCTTCTTGCTGTCGATCTTCAACGCCTGCCTCCTTTGCTGCGCTTCCTGTGTATGCCTATGCCGAGCAACCTCCCGATGTTCGCCTTCGGATCGATCTTGGGGACGATGCCTCCCCTCGAATGGCTCATGACGGTCGTAACACCGGGGCCGTGCCCCGACAGCACGCAGTCGGAGTGGACCACAACACCCACGGTCATGGCCCCCTTGCGATACATCCTCCCATAGGTGTTGTCCGCATCTATGACGGCAACAATGTCACCCAGTCTTATGTCGCCCAGCCCGTGTTTCGCAACGGTCTTCTGATCAAGCAGCTGGATGTCGTAATCACCCGAGTGGGAGTGCACCTTACCGATGCCCGAACCCATCACAACAGCAGGAATCATGTGGGAGACACCTATCTCCACTTTGCCCTTGACCACCCGGATATCCATGAGTTCCAGAAGCCGCGGATCGAGATTCATGACCTTCACATCCCCGAATCCGTCCAAGGCCAGGCCGGTCCCGTAGGCCCTTATCATGATCCTGTCGCCTATGGCGAGCCGGGAGAGGGCCCGTTCGTCGAAGTCAACAAGCACGTGCTCGATTCCTCCATGCTTGCCCGTCACCACACCTTCGGCACCCTTGGCGTCTCCGGTCGTCACCAGGACCCTGTTGCCGATGCAAGACAGTATGTTAAGGGCCGCATTCGCACTGCGGTTGCCTTGCACAGGCGAGAGGTTCTTGACACTGACTCCGGGCTCGACGTGGTCGGCAACCCAGCCGCACGCAGGGTGGCCTACCTTCAGATTATAGGTAATGCCCCCAGTCCCGGGCAGAATAACCGGCTTTCCAGTGCAGTCTATGCGGTAGCCGCCATCAGCCATCATAGGGCTGGAGACCTCACCGGTCACCGACAGCATCACCAGACGTTCGGAATTGGTCTTCATCTCAGCTTCGCCCCTTCTTTACTTCCCGCACTGCTGCCTCGAGCATCTCAAGGGCCGGGTACGACACTGCTGTGAGGTTCCGGAGGTATGCCCACCGACAACGGGAATCCGGCCGGCGGCCATCATCTAACGACTATGAATCGCCCCGTCTTTTCACCACTATTGGATTCGAGTCTGTAGATATATATGCCACTGACGACCTTCGTGCCGTCAGCGTTCTTGAGATCCCAGTCCACGGACCCCTGCTGCTCCGACTGATCGTAGCTATACTTGCTGGGGTACACGGTATCCACATAGCAGCCCGAAGCATCATATATCCTGATCACGGCTCCTTCGGGGACATTGACGAACCGCAACTTGGCCCCTCCCATGTCCCATCCGGCCTCACCAACGTAAGGATTGGGAACCACATACACCTCGTCCGGGGATGAAGCCGGCGGTGCGGAGGGGTAAACCAGCTGCCAGGTCATGGGGCTTGACACCTGTTCATGGGCTCCGGACATATCATAGGTCACAACCGCGTAACTATAAGGGAAGCCGTTCAGCACCGTGAGCCGATCGGGATCGGGCTGGACACCCGGCTGGTCTATACCTATGCCACGATCAGTGTAAGATCTCTCTCCATAAGGATCGGGCAATCCCTGTTCGTCCTCGAAGAACTCGAAACTGTCACACTTGCTGATATTGGATATCACCTTATACTGGTCAGGCCGGTCTTCGATCGAGTGTCGGAGCACAAAGTAGCCCTCAAACGTCTCCGCGGCAATACTGAACCGATCACCATCCACCAGCGGGATACGCATCTCGACTGAGAAGGCCTCGCCGGACGTGAAGGTCCCGGCCGGGAACGTCAGATTCATGCCCTTGTGGACTTCCACGGGACTGTCCACCTGGTCCACGGTGAAAGCCCCCGACTGGACAAGATCGCCCAACCCTGCGGCACGCGCCTGAACGCTTTCCCAGGTGAAGGCGATACTTCCGCCCATGGCGCTCAGGTCGCCACCGGAAGCACAAGTAAAGGTGAATACCACAGGGTTGGCCGGATAAGCCTGGTCCCCACCCCAATAGAGGCCTCCGGGCTTAGGCCGGGGTCCCGACCACCCCGTCATCAGAGTGTCGAAAACCCCCGTCGCGTCCATCTTAAGCCTGATGCCGTTCGACAGGTCATAGTAGGTCTCCAGGTCTGTGATCTCCTGGCGCCGGTTCACTTGTGCGCCGGTTCTCCAATTGATCACTTCGCGCCAGGACAGCTCCCAGGTGTCCACAACCAGCGAAACCAGGACATTGAAAGTCCAGTCACATGCGCCAAGATAGAAACCCTCCGAGCTTATCTCAGCATTCCCCTTCCAGGGGAATGCCACCGTACCAAGCACAGGCTGCCTAATGTAGGTCAGTGCTTCCGGTTCGGGATCGCTCCAGAAGATCTGGACCTGCCTGTCGCCCTCCATCACCTCCACCTCGGGTGCAATCAGGTTGACTTGCCCCAGAACCATGCCCGAGCAAAGCATAACAGCAGCGATGATAAGCGCAGAGAACAGTCCTTTGCTACATTTGGACATCCTTCCCTCCAAGTTCCTGCAAAACAGAAAGAGCCCCGCGGATCAAGATCCTAGAGGTTGCTCCCCGAATTCGGTGAGCAGATGCCTGATCATGGACTTGATCTTGTCATGGTCAAACCAGTAGACAGGGACACCGATATATGCAACACCGCCCCGCTCGCCTGAGGGGGGCACGTATATGGCCATAAGCCAATTGTCGCCATAGACTTCCCACTGTCCCGTCCCCTCATTGCGGAGACCCGCCGTGAACAGAGGGCGTACATCCATGTCGGTCCGCAGTTCCGTGATATACGCCGCGTTGGAGAACAGACCGTCGAAAATGCGTTCCACCTCAATGCTCGGTATCGTATCCGCGAATGCGGGATCGCAGGCCGCGCAGGTGACCAGCCCGTTCAGCGGTCGTGTGGGATTCTGAGGGAACCTCATACGCTTGATGCCGAAGACATCCCAATTCCAGTTAAACACCGAGTCGCCCGATTCGGTCATGCCCGGACCAAGGGGTGTGAAATCCCAGCTGTCCATCGATTCCTTGAGTGTCGGCGCCAACGGTACCCTCAGGTCGCCACCGCCCTCGTTGTTGATACCGCTCCAGATCCTCCCGTCAGGCCAGTACATGGTGGAGAAGACAGGATCCTTGCCTATTATTATGAGGTTTCCCCCCACTTTCACGTAGGAATACAGGTAGTTGCCCTTGTAGGCACACAGTTGGAAGAGCTCCGTGTCGTCCAGGTTGGCGGCATCGTCCACATTCCAGATCACTGTGGAAGCTGAATTCACAAGCCGGATATCGACCTCGCGCTCACTGTGTTTGTAACCCGTGTCGAGGACTTCATAGTTGTATTCACCCAGAATGTCCACCCACTGGGCGTCCTCCTCGGCTTCGAAGTCCTTCCAGGCACTGTCCAACCATCGGGCTTCGTTGTCATCGACGAGGAAGATCTTCTTCGTCGCCAGACGGCTCGGACCGGGAAGGACTTCCATCCTGAACAGACACCGCGTGGTGGTCATGTTGACGTCCCTCACCTCAACGTAGAATATGTGACTCCCGAGAGACGGCTCGAATGTGCCCCCATCGGAAGGGAATCTCACAATCCACTCCGGCGTGCTTCCCGTCACTCTCAGAGGGGCCACCCCCGTCCAGTAGTTCCACGCAGAAGTCAGGTCCGAGGGGCTGTCCCAATAATAGCGGTAGGCCTCGGCTATCTTGCCCTGGGACTTGTTCTCGGTGCCCCAGAACCTGAAGGATACCCGGGTGCCGGTAAAGACCCCGGAGATTTCGGCGGAATGCCCGGCATCGGTACTCACCCTGGTGCCCAGCTGGCCCCCGTCTATAATGATCTGAACCCCGGTGCCGGTAGAGATCACAAAGAACTCGAGCCAGTTGTCCTCGCCGTTGTAACTTCCAAAGAGGTCCTCGGGGAGTATGGCACCGCCTTCGTCTTTCGCAGTCACATACATCCGGAGGAACTTCGTCGGCTGGCCGGCCTGGGGCTTGAACAACTCCAGATCCATGTCCTTAACTGATGTGCAATCGGCAGGCACCCACCGGCTCCACCTGCCCACGGGGGGAGCGGCATAGGTCCCGCTGCTGTCTTCGTAGCTCAGGGGGGGAAGCCGCGGCACCTGCGGCGCCATATCCGCCACAGGTATGACCAGGTACTTATACTGAAGGGCTGAAGCATCACCATCGGGATCGTCGCCCTCCCACTCGAAATAGGGGTGCGCAGTCAGGTCACTGGGGCCGGACTGCTCCTCAGGCACGACAATGGAGACCTTGGGCAGGACATTGTTGGCTTTGAAGAAGAGCATGGCAGGCTCTTCCGACATGTCTCCGGAATTGTCCACAGCCCGAACCAGGACTCCCCACGGGGCCAGCGCGGACCTTATCTGTCCGGTTCTTATGCAGCAGGAATCCGCCGTCAACACGAAGGTGCTTTCCTTGGAGGACGTCTCCACCCACCCGTCGAGCGACTCCCAATCGAAGCCGGATGGAAACGTGGTTCTATCCACGTTGCGTACGGTGGTCACCAGAAAATGGTCTATGCTGCCGTCTTCATCGGCGCCGTACCAGAAAACCTGGACCTTGTAGTATGTAAGAGAATCCTCACTGGGACCGAAGGCGATGTAAGTCTCGGGAGCAATATTCGGCTTTCTGGACCCGCTGGCCTTCTCACTGCACGAGGTCTGGAGCAAAGCCAGAAGACAGCCAACAGCCACACAAACAAGAATCAGGTTCGAATGCTTACTTGCGCTCATCGCCCCACCCCCTGTTAAGGCACACTGAACTCGTAATTCATCTTATCGACACGGGTCTCGACATAGGTCCCGTCATATGCCTGAAGCTCGAGATCGTATGTCCCGGGCTCAAGGCTCGCAATCTCACCATACTTGTTGACTATCTTGTCTCGACCCAGGGGAGTATCGACATATGTCCACTGGCTGTATTGGGGCGTCCCTTTGAGGCGATACCGGAACCTGTATAGCATGAGGGCCTGGACGTCGTTGCTTCCCCAGCCGTACCCCTGGTCTATGTCAACGGCGTCCCAGCTGATCCTGGTCCTCCCCGTTACGGAGTCGAGGACCTGATGGGTTATGCCCAGAATCTCGGGAGGGAAGTTCACGTTGAACTTAACGGTATCCGGGCTGCCGTCCTGTTTGTCGCGATCGTCCACGGCATTGAAGATCAGGGTATAGGGCCTGTCGCTGTCCAGACGGGGACTCAAATTCGATTGGGCGCAGTAGAAGACCACCTCACCGTCCTCGCCGCAGACGGCGCCACTGCCCACATCACCACTAAGGTTGATGCCCTGTATGCTCCATTTGAAGCTGTCGGGCGGAGCCCCGCTCAGGGGACCGTCCTTGTCGGAGCCGTGAAACTTCATCCTTATGGGACCGAAATGATATCCCATGCGCATTTCAGCATACTTGGCCGCGGAGTCAGGATTCTCCCGCCACTCTCTGGCAAAGATGAGTATCTGAGGCAGAGCGGGGCCGGGAGCCGGGTTGACACTCGTGTTATTGGTCTTTTCCCTGTAGCTCCAGACACTGTCGATCACGGTGTTCGGGTCGTAGTTTATCACGAACCTCGCAGTCGCCCTGTCGCTTCGGGCATTGGCGTCATCAACCGCAGACAGTCTGAACTCATGGAACCCAAGCATCACATCGCTGGCCTGAGGATCGCCATCCAGGTAGGTGAGACTCATGCCGGTCGAATCCGGCGGCAGCGGTACCTCCACAGCGGAATCCAGCTTGTACCTCCACTCCACAATCTCTCCGTCCGGATCGTAACCCTCCCACGAGAGCCTTATGTCAATTGGGGCGCCCGGATCAAGAAGATTGTATGCCGGCAGGGTGTCCCCCTTGGAGCCGGGGATCCTGGGGATCGGATTGATATTGTCCGCTATCCGTATGGTTATTATGGGAAGTTCGTAATCCACCGCCGTGAAGTTGGTCAGGGCGGGGGACGGGTCTTCCTTGCCCTCGTTATCGATGGCTACAACATAAAGACTGTGCCTGCGGCTGTTGGGCCTGTCGGCTCTCAACACGAAGAGGCTCTCCGTGGCATCGGTGTAATACCATGGAAGGTCGATCAGATACTCCGCGATATCCTCTTCGCTGCTCCTGCCTCCGTAGATCTCATCTTCCGCCACCGTGGCGACCTTATACTCGGTTACCACACCGTCCTCATCCAGGCCCGTCCACCTGACACGGTACTTGTGGAAGGCCTCGTCCCCCATCTCAGGGGCCACCGAGAGGATGGTCTCCGGAGGACGATTTATGTCGGGCCGGGCGAGATCTTCGTCCCGACAACCTTGGATGGCTGACGCCAGAGTCACGAGGACAAACCCAAGAATACAAACCTTGCGTGCGAACATACCCTTACCCCTAACTTGTGGTACGCACAAAACCCTCTCAATGTGCAAACTGACGGGCTTTTCAGCACCGTCCACGGAACTATAACAACAGGCTGAGGGCTTTGTCAACACAAAAACTGGCGGCCTCCAGGCGGGCTGATGCGGGGCGTCTGCGGGGTTACACTTGCCGCTCGAAACTGCGACGTACATAGAAGTACGCCTCGTTCCTCACGGCTGCGTGTGCCTTGCATCTGCCCCGCATCAGCCCGCCTGGGCATAAGAAGACCGGGGTTTTCACTCAGAAAACCCCGGTCTATTCCGAACAGAATCCGCTTCTACTTCACAATCAACATCTTCTTGGTCGCCTGGAACTTATCGGCGTCCATCTTATAGAAGTAGACTCCGCTGGATACCTTCTCACCCGAAGCATTGGTACCGTCCCAGTGGACAGAGTACCGTCCGGGCTGCACGCGGCCGTCTTTGAGAGTACGTACCAGCTGACCCATCGCGTTATAGACCTTGATGGATACGTCGCTGGAGCGCGCCACCTCAAACCTGATCTCCGTCGTCGAAGCAACGGGGTTAGGCAAGTTCTGGCCGAGCGCCCAACTGAACTGAGCCTTCGGCTCGGTTCCGCTGTGTCCGCCGCCACCACCGGGGAACGGCGGAGTGAGGCCGAAGATGTCCTCAAGGATGGTCCGCATCAGATCAACACGACCATAGTAGTAGCCCGGATCGTAGTCCGGCAAGGTCGCTTCGTGGCTGCCGTCACACAGAGTCGCCTGGTGTGTGGCAAAACCACAGAGATCGTAGTTGATATAGACGCACTGACCGCCCTCGATCGGCTTCTCAATATAGATAGCGCCGTCTGCGGGGTCGGCCGTTGCGGAAGGATTAAGGACATAGAGCAGCGACTGCGCCGTATAACCCGTATCGGGCTGTGAGGAGGCAACCACGTAACTCATGTCCTTAAGATACGGACACTCCCGGTAGACAAGGAGCGAATCCATGGGAATGGGAACAGCACCACCGAAGACCGTCACTGACGGGGCGGCTTCGAGATAGGTGTAAGGCTTGCTGAACGCGTCTTCCATCTCCTCGATGTATTCGCATCCCATGATACCGTTGGTCATTTCTCCACCCAATGAGTCTTCGCCAACCACAGCCATGTTGTAAGCTATCCTGTCGCCTGCAAGCACGATCTTGCCCCCAGCGTTCATGTAGCTTCTAAGGGCGACCTGTGCTTCCTTGTCGAACAGGTAGTTGGAGAAGTACGGTCCTGTGAACCACACGACGGCATCGTACATAAGATGGAAGTCGCCGCCCACAGGATAATCCTGGGTGTACTCGATGGGCTGGATGTGGACATTGCTGCCGGCACCTGAAATGTCGTACTTGTCGAAACAATATCCGGCATCACTGAGAGTGCGCTCGTAGATATCCTCGAGCGGCACAATCTCATCAACGGCAGCCATACACTCGGCGTAGTCGTAATTCCTTCTGCCGTAGCCATCCACCAACAGGATCCTGGTACCGGTGTAGTCAACAGGATACATCGGCATAATGGAGAACGTGAAGTAGTCGTCACGCGTCCCTGTATGGTCATCGGCGTTGGGATCGGCAGTGGCGGGCCAGTATGCGATGGAGCCTATCTGATCCTCTACACGCACATAGTACCACACTTCGCTTCCTCTGGCCCATCTTGTCAGACTGAAGTCAGAGGGATCGAAGTTGCCGTAGTACTCACCGCCAAGATCCGGATTGTCCGGATCCGCGGCATTGGCCAGGGTCATGTTGTTATAGACCCAGGTGGCGCCATCATCGAGAGAACCGTAGAGCCTGACCTCCTGGATCAGGTTCTTGTCGCCGATGTTCGCATAGAGCTGCTCATCCTTGGGAATCGGCGTCGTCCACGGAGGACCGGCATAGATGTCGAGCGAATCGCTGAAATAAGTGCTGGGAGCGAAGCTCGAGTTGAATGCCGCGATACTGTCGTGATAGCTGTCCTGGA